>CAZBXL010000014.1:0-11809 GCA_964495785.1 uncultured Saprospiraceae bacterium
ATCTTATCTCTGTTGTCACCTTGAATGATGATCTCTCCATTTTTTTGAGAACCTCCGACACCTAAGAAAGACTTAAGTTCTCGTTCAAGATCTTTCATGAGTGCATTCGTCATATCCAGACCTCTGATGATGGAGTTGGGTTTACCTTTTCTTTTCTCCAGATGTACTCTGATACTTGATTTCGCAACGAAATGATTGCTTTTCACTTTTGGTTCTTTGGGTTCCTCTGGCGCATTCTCAGGATTGCCCATTTTTTGAAAATCATCCCAGTTAAGGGAAGTTCCTTTTTGTTTAGACATAGTATATGTAATTACTTAATGCAAAAGATAATAAATCAATTTCATATTAAGAATCTTAGCATAGTTTAATTGGCCTTAAGTTGAGTTGAGACTTATTCTATTCGTTATACAAACTTTATAAATACCCAATAAATTTAGTTGTCTCATGTAGAGTATTTTGATTGACCCCATATTGAATAAAGTGAGCTCCATTATCTATTTATACTATGTATTATCCAGATTGACTTGGCTATGTTGCCTTTAATGATGACTGATAATTATAATTAGTGTTCATCATTTTCAGTGGGCAATAAGAGCTTTATTGAGGTCAAATCCAGCACAGATTATTGTAATATTTTTTACAAAAATGTAAATAATAGGTCTATTGTATTTCTTTCATTGCATCCTGTTCTATTGGATTCAGTGTGTCTCTAAGTATATCCATTTTTGCTATGGTTACTATTAATTCTGTTGCCTCTCCTCATATTTTATCAATTTATCTCACATATTAATTTTTTTCTATATCAGATCAAATTATTGTCATACAGCGAACTATACATTATTATAAATTCTAATGTGAAATCATATTATTCATAGTTGTAATGCGAGACTCTTTTTGGAATAGATGTTGGTCTTAGTACCACGATGAAAAAGGGTTTGGTGTATCAAATACCCAAATTTCCTTTTTACGAGCAAAAACGAATACAATTAATATTTAAGAATGATGATTAAAACATTTCTTACCGTTGTAAAACGCAATCAGTTCCTAATTTGGATTTTTCTCCTTATTGGGATGCAGAGTCTTAATGCACAAGTATCCTACAAGTGTGGATGTGATGATGCCCTTGACAATGATGTTATAGAATTCAGGATAACAATCCAAGGTGACAATGTAGATGCTGACGAGACATGGACACTAAGTAGTGCTTCCAATCTATTTTTAAGCTTAAACCCGCTGGTTCCCGTTCCTAACGGTTTTGTTGTGCCGCCTACCTCTGCAGATCCTGCAGTATACGAGGTTGTCGGTTTTGCATATAACAATGTTATGCCATTCGTTATGGTCACTGGACCTAATGGTATGCCAATAGATGTCAACATGATAACATGTATGAAACCAGTCGCTGAGATTATGGTAGACGGAGGTACAGATGTCTGTGCTGGCGCAGCAGTTGATCTATCGATTGAAGTGACGCTCGGTAATATCGTTCCTACGACAGTAGATAATTCTACAGTTGTGTTTACGGCTCCTGGTAGTAGCAGTATCATGTCTAATGCTGATGGTACAGGTTCAGTTGCATTTGGTAGTTCTGGAAGTTTTCTTGTAGGTGTCTCGGGAGAAACTTTTGCAGGTTGCGAGTTTTCTGGTGAGATAGTAGTTGATGTTACAGATGCATCTGAAGGTATGGAGATTATGGGAGCAGATCTATTATGTACTGCTAATGTTTCTGATATACCTTTCTTAGTAAGTAATCCTAATGATCTATCAGTAGAGTGGACAAGCTCATCTCCTGCAGTTACATTCGATCCGTCAGGATTGACTCCAACTACAGGAAGTGGATCATCAGTAGATGTTACATTCCCTGCGGTAGTAGGTACTTATACATTATCAGTATCTAATTCAGATCCTGATGGTTGTGATATTAATAATGTATCTAAGGATGTAACTATAGTAGAGACAATCGATACAGTAGGTATAACAGGTAGTACATATATATGCTTAGGAGAGTCAGAAGATTATACTATAGCTAATGCAAGTTCTTACTCAGGCCTACAATGGTCAGTAAGTCCTACTGCGGGAGCAACTTTAGTCCCTATGAGTGGAGCATCTGACTTAGTTAGATTGTCTATATCTCAAGCTGGAGATTATGATCTGACTGTAACTGGTGTAAGTGCAGATGGATGCCCTATAGAGAGTACAATAACTATAACAGGAGCTGATGATGTATCTGCATCTTTAGCTTGTAATAACACTGTTAATGTATCGCTTAATAATAATTGTATTTTAATGTTAGAAGCGGATGTTATTCTCGAGGGTGAGAATCTAAATAACGACGCTTATACACTTGAGATATTTGATGAGACAGCTGGAATGGCGTTGACTTCTAATATGATAACTCAAGATCAGTTAGGACATACATTTAGAGTAACTGTGAGTCAGAGATGTGGTGGTAACTCTTGTTGGGGTAACCTAATCGTAGAAGATAAATCTATTACGCCATTATCACCATTCTGTAGCGATAGTCCTGCATTTACAACATGCTTTAATTTTGATGATAATGCTAATCCTCCAGGATTCCCAGATTTTCCTGATGATGTGACTGTGACATATAGAGAGAGTTCTATGGACTGGTTACTTCAGGGATTTGATAACTGTAGTGATGCTATATTAACTGTATCAGATGAGAATACATCTTCTGGTGTATGTGCAGATCCTCAGACAATAGAGAGAACGTGGACAGCAACAGATGTTAATAATGGAGCAACTTCGACTTGTCAGGTTGATGTTATGGTGAGCCTTGTAGATGAATCATCTATCGTATGGCCTCCTAATTATGATACAGTCTTAGATGCTGAAGGAGGAGATAATTCTGTCATGGATACAGATAATACATTTGGATCTCTTGATCCTTGTAATACAGTAGGCAATGCAGCAGCAATAGATAATCCTAACTTATTTTGTGGTAATCAATGGATAGCTCTTGAGGATGGTAATCCTTCTCCAGAGTGTACAGGATTCCCTGGCGGATTATTATGTACTAATTTACAATTGATTGGATTTAAAGATGATGTTCTTCCTATATGTGGAGAATCAAAGAAGATATTAAGAAGATGGACAGTATGGGATGCATGTGCCAATGATGAAGTCATGTATACGCAAATCATTACGATCATGGATACACGTGCACCGATATGTTCTGCACCTCCTGAGTCACAAGCATTCACAGAAGTACATGAGTGTGGTGGTACTGTATTTTTAGATGCTCCATTAATTGCTGGAGAATGCGAAGAGACTTCTTATACGGTGACCTATAAGTTAAGAGATGATAGAGGAATTATTCCTGCAGAGTTCTCTGACGAAGGTGTCGTATTTGATGCGCAAGCAAATCTTTTCAAAATCGAAAATTTACCTTTCTCTTCAGATACAGTATGGGTTAATTATATAGTAAGAGATGTATGTGGTAATCAGACAAGCAGCTGTCTTACTGAGATAGAATTGTTAGATAATGAACAACCGATTCCGGCTTGTGATTTAAATAATTCTGTTACGCTTAATGAAGAGGGTTGTGCATTTGCAACGCCTGGAACATTCGACGATAATAGCTGGGATAACTGTGGAATATTTAGTACGGTTATTCAGAAGATGGATTCGAGATGTGATTGTGAGTTATCGAGATATGATTTCTTAGATTACTTAGGGACGACAGGTGGTAAGTACTATTATCTATCTAAAGATAAGGTACATGCCGGAAGAGCATTTGACTTAGCAGCTTCTATAGAAGGGCATGTAGTAACAGTTAATTCTGCTGCTGAAAACACATGGATAAGAGAGCAAGTGAATAGATTCCAAAATGGAGAAATATATACTATAGGATTACAAGGTACAAGTAATGGTGCTATGGTAGATGCTGGTATGACGTGGCAGAGTGGAACAAGTACACACAGAAACTGGGCTGCTTCAGAACCAGTTATAGATAAGAATATTCTTGCAAGAGGAGATGTACATGTATTTGTTAATGCAGATGGTACATGGGATGCAGAGAGAAGAAATTATATAGAAACTTACTATGTTGTCGAAAGAGATGAGATGTGTGGATGGTCACAGAAAGTTAAGTTCTGTTGTAGCGATGTAGGACAAGAGACAATGGTAGCACTACGTGTGATAGATAACTTCGGTAATCATAACCAATGTATGGTTAATGTGACTGTAAGAGATTTTATAGCACCAGTAATTACATGTCCGGCTAACGTAACGATAGACTGTGATGATGACGTAAGTGACATTAATTCACAACCGACAGTATCTGACTTATGTGGGATAGATGATGTTGTAGAAGTTGTAGGTGATGATACATATGAGTGTGGAGATGATTTTGTTTTGATAAACAGAACATTTACTGTAACAGATATAGGAGGTAACAGAAGTTCTTGTACTCAAGTTATAAGAAAAGAAAATAGAACTCCATTTACAGAAAGTAATATAACATGGCCTGCAGATTATACATTCAATAATGACAGATGTACGCTTGAAGATATAGATCCTGAGGATATTCCGAATGCAAGAAGTCAAGAGCCAGTTATCAGAGCTAATTCTTGTAGTGATGTTGTATTTACATATGAAGATCTATTGTTTACGATTGTTGATGGATATTGTCAGAAGCTTGTAAGAACTTGGACAGTAGTAGACTGGTGTCAACCATCAAGAGTATTTACTTATGATCAAGTCATTAAGTTAAACAATACTATAGCACCTCAGATCAGTTCGACTTCGTGTTCTACGATGACAATCGCAGAAGGTGATGGAGAATTAGTAGGAGAGTGCATGGTAAGAGTAGATGGATTAATAGCTGAGTTAGATGATGTAAATAATAATTGTTCTGAGACTATTACTTGGACATATTCAGTCATCTTAGACGGATCTACGGGTACACCTGATAGGTCAGGAACAAGTAATGATGCAAGTGGTGTATTCCCTTATGGAACTCATACAATTACTTATACAGCAACTGATGCATGTGGTAATGAAGATTCTTGTAGTAAGACATTAGTTGTCAATGATAACAAAGCGCCAACACCTTATTGCTTAGGCGAGGTTGTATTACCATTGAGTACAGATGGGACAATAGAAGTGTGGGCAGAAGATTTTGATTTAGGTTCTCAAGATGATTGTCCTAATGGTACTGTGACGGCATCGTTTAGTGAGACGACTATCGTACGTAATATAACTTTTAACTGTGATGATCTTAATCCAGGCAGCAATGTCGGTAATGTAGAGTTACAAGTATATTTCCATGATGCTTCTGGTAATGTATCATTCTGTACAGTAGACGTTATCCTACAGGATAACAGAAATGTATGTGATAACGTAGGCACTGGAACTAAAGTAGCTATATCAGGTCAGATTATGACTGAAGATTTTGAAATGGTAGATCAGGTAGAAGTATCTATTATGTCAGGAGATATTAATTTCCCTCAGATGGATATGGCACAGATGGGAGATTATGCATTCACTGATCTTAATGCATATGAGGATTATGTTATCACACCATCTAAAGATATTGATTACTTAAATGGTGTAAGTACACTTGACCTGCTACTTATACAGAGACATATTTTAGGATCTGCATTTTTAGATTCTCCTTATAAGATAATAGCAGCAGATATTGATAACTCGGAGACGATTACAGCGATTGACTTGATTGAATTAAGAAAGTTAATATTAGGAATCTATGATGAGTTACCTAAGAATGACTCATGGAGATTTGTCGATGCAAGTCACACATTTGCAGATGCATTAAGACCATTCCCTTATCCAGAAGTTATTGATTATCAGAATCTGGATCAGGATGCACTATTGTCTAACTTCATGGGAGTAAAAATAGGTGATGTTAATGGTTCAGCTCTGGCTAATGCACAATCTGCTGCTATTGACAGTAGAAGTGGAGATGCTTACGGTATCATACTACAAGACGCTAAGACAGATAAAGGTAATAGAAGACTACAAGCAGTAGCTAATCAAGATATAGACTTAGCGGGACTACAGATGACGATGCAGATAGCTGACAACAGTCAAGGTATCATGGCAGTCATTCCGATGACATTAGAGATAGCTAATGAAAATGTAGCTTGGGATAAACTCTCAGATGGACAATTAGTATTAAGCTGGAATAGTCTTGATGTTAAACCAGTAAGAGAAGGTGAGATCTTATTTGAAGTCTTACTTTCTGGTGAAGGAAATGCTACGGCACAATTGTTAGATGGTCCTCTCAGAAGTGAAGTTTACGAACTTAAGGGTAATGATATCAATGTAAGAAATATCAACCTTATAGATAATACAAATCAATTGAGTGAGTTTGAATTTTCTGTCAATCAGAATGTGCCTAATCCATTCAAAGATGAGTCAGTAATAGAATTTATGCTTCCTTCTGATAGTGAAGTTATATTCTCTGTCACAGATCAGAATGGTAGACTTGTCTACACAAATACCAAGATATATAGCGCTGGAAATAATCAGATCGTCATTCAAGCTGATGATATGAATGTAAGTGGTGTAATGTACTATCAGTTGTCTACAGACAAGTATACATCTACTAAGAGAATGATTGTAATCCGATAATCCAGTAAAGAGAAATAGAAATGAAAAACGAAATTTTAATAAACACAAAACATAAAATGTACAATCATATGTCTAAGTTTAGAACATTAAGTTTGTCTGTACAATGCTGGATGATTTGTCTAATGACGATGTGTGTTGCTACTACAATATCGGCACAATGTGATGATATTAATTTAGCTTGTAATGGTGGTGTGAATGTATCAATAAGTGAAGATTGTTTCGCGGAAGTGACTGTCGATCTTATTTTAGAGAATCCTCCATTTGACGTATTTCCTGATACAGAAGCTAACTATGCTATTACAATCATGGATGCATTAGCTGATACAATTGTAGAGACACCGACTGCTGATAGGATAGTAGGACAGGAGTATGTAGGTCGTACTTTAGAAGTATCAGTAGAGCTTATACCTTGTGGTATCAGCTGCTGGGGATTTCTTACAGTAGAAGATAAGATAGGTCCTAAGTTTTGGGACTGTACGAATGGCTTTTTGCCAGATGTCGTTCTTTCATGCGACGAGTTTGAAGGAGCAACTATCCCTGATCCACAGATCGGAGGATTCTGTACCGATAAGTTATTGACATTTGCTGATGATACATCCTCTTTAGCATGTGTAGGGGCATTCGCTGTTCAGATATTAAGAACATATACTGCCTCAGATGATGCAGGTAACTCCTCTCAGTGTCAATTAAATATCTTTGTAGAGAAAGCTAATTTAGCTGATATCGTATTCCCAGATAATTACACAGATGTATTGACGTCGGCATCATCTTGTGATGAGGCTGATGATATATCACCTGCAGTAACAGGATTTCCTACAGGAATTTCTTGTCCTAACATTATGTTTTTCTACTCGGACATAGATTATCCACAATGTGGAATTCAGAGAAAATTACTGAGAGATTGGTTTGTGATTGATTGGTGTACAGGACAGTCAAGGGATTTTGGACAGATTATCAAGATCGTTGATAATATAGCACCTATAAGTGTATGTCCTCCTGATACATTAAGATTGCCACTTGATCCAGCGACATGTACTGCTACTCCCGTACTTAACCCTATGGCTATAGCTGGTTTTGATATGACAGGAGCATTAGATCAAGCTACTCTATTAGATTGTTCACTTCCTATTACTATAGAGGTAGGTTTCTTGCCTGCTATACCAGGAACTGATCAGCCTATAGAAGGTCCGTATACGATCATCCCGACTAATACTCAAGGACTATATGAATTACCAGAAGTAGAGGAGGCAGCATGGATAAGATATTGTTTTACGGATGCATGTGGTAATTCTACTAAGAACGATCCTACTCCTGATGATCCTTTAGATGCTGATAATACGTGTTGTTTCTTTGAGATCACTACAATGGATGCCAATCCTCCAATTGCTATATGTGAAGGATTCACTAAGGTTCCATTATTAGAGGGTGGTATGACAGAAATTCCAGCGTCTTCTTTTGATGATACCAGTTTTGATCCATGTGGAGAGATAGCAAGTTTCCAAGTCAAAAGAGAGCAGAGCTTCTGTCCAGGTTTTCCTGAAGAAGCTACGACATTTGGAGAATCAGTTCATTTCTGTTGTGCTGATTTAGGAGATACAATAACGATAAGACTAAGAGTATTTGATACAGACGGAAACTTCTCAGAATGTCTTGGACTCGTATGTGTGCAAGATCAAGGATCTACTTCAGTATCATGTATGGATGCATCTATTAATCTTGATTGTGATGAAGACTTTACTGATAGAGCACTAACAGGTGTTCCTTCAGGAGGGAGTGATGAGTGTAATAACGGAATAATAGTAGGTGATGATATGTTTTCATTCACTGGATTTGATGAAGCATGTGGAATAGGTACAATAAGAAGAACGGTGAGAGTAACTGACCTTAATGGTGTGGTACTAAGAACTTGTACACAGAATATCAATTTTGATGAAGATGATAATCCTACTGTACTTATGCAAGGAGATTATACTTTCCCTGCAGATATTATGTTAGATCAATGTTCTTCTACATTTTCTTTAGATCCTCAGTTTACAGGATTGCCTACGACTAATAAAGAATTCGGATGTACTAATATTGCTATTTCATTCAAAGATAGTAGTCCATTTATATCTAATGATGATGGTGTATGTTTCAAGATACAAAGAACATGGACGGTGGTTGACTGGTGTAGATTTGATCCAGGTAATCCAGGGCAATTCTCTGATACCGGTGTTCAAGAAATAACGGTCAAAAATGATATTAGTCCATCTATAGTATGTCCTACGACGCCTGTAAGAGTCGAAGCAGAAGCTGGATTATGTGAGGCACAAGTAGATATAACTGTGCAAGCAAGTACAACTTGTACAAGCCCATTAGGTGCATCATATACATTAGATGCTTTTAGTGATGGGAGTATCGATGATAGTGGTGAGGGACTGACACTTAGTGGAGTCTATCCTGTAGGAACACATAGAGTCACCTTTACAGTAACTAATGAATGCGGGGCAACTCCTGCGATATGTACTGTGACATTTATAGTGTCAGGTGATAAAGCGCCTACGCCGATATGTCTTGCAAGCGTGGTACAGCCATTAGGTCAAGATGGGACTATTGATGTATGGGCAAGTGATTTTAATTTTAAAAGTGAAGGTGGATGCGATAGAGATGATGATTTAATATTTTCATTTTTAGCTCCTGGCGAGGCAGGTTATCCTCAGACGGCACAGACATTTACATGTGATGACATCGTCAATGGTATAGCGACTGCACTTCCGATTATTATCTATGTGATAGATGAATCTGGAAGTTTCTCTTCTTGCTTTACGGAATTAGTTCTACAAGATAACTTAGATGTATGTACGGATGCTGCTGGCTCGAGAGCTGTTGTAGCAGGAAGTGTCATGACAGAACACAGCGAGCCTGTAGAGAATGTTATGGTAGAAATGAGAAATATGACAATGCAAGAAAATGTGATGGATATGACTTCAGTGACAGGTGGATTTGCGTTTGAAGAATTAAGCTATTATATGGATTATGCAATTGAGCCAGAGAGTGATGTTGATTATCTTAATGGAGTGTCGACATTGGATCTCGTGCACATGCAAAGACATATTTTAGGACAGTCGCCATTGGATTCTCCTTACAAATTAATTGCAGCTGATATAGATAATTCATCTTCAGTAACAGCTATAGATCTTATCCAGTTAAGAAAACTGATATTAGGTATATATGACGAATTACCACAGAATGATTCTTGGGCGTATATTCCAGCAGGTCATGAGTTTGTAGATGAGATGGCTCCTTGGAATAGTCCTAACAGAATAGATCTTCAGAGTCTTTACATTTCAGAAATGGATGCTGACTTTGTAGCAGTTAAGATAGGTGATGTTAATAATAGTGCAGTTGTTAATCTAAATACAACTAACATAGAAAGCAGAAGTAATGATAAATTAATGCTCAGTACAGAGAACATGTCTTATAAGGCAGGAGAACTCGTAGCTGTGCCATTAAGAGTTGATAGAGATGCTGATTTATCAGGTCTACAATTTACGATAGAATTTGATTCAGATAACTTATTATTTGAAGGAATAGATAACGGTGCAGTATCTGTAATGCAGAATAATTTTGCTTTACTTAATAATTACGATGGTGTATTAACTTTTAGCTTTGATGATCAGACGGGCATAACTCTAACCAATAATGACATTCTCTTTACCATTTACTTTGAAGCTAAACAATCATCATCAGTACTTTCAGATATCGACCTTACTTCTAAGGTAACAAGAGCTGAGGCATATAATCATAGCGATGAGGTCTTAGATATTAATTTCGTGACACGTGTATTATCTGCTGACGATAACTTTGATGGATTAGAAGTTTTTCAGAACGAACCTAACCCGTTCTCTGATGAGACGACGATTGCATTCTATATTCCTGAATCTCAGAAGGTCCAGTTGACTGTTTTAGATGCAGCAGGTAAAGTTCTTGTAGAGCAATCAGGATTATTCCATGAAGGTATTAACGACTTTAGAGTTTCTGCAGACCAATTAAGTTCTGCTGGTATACTCATATACAGAATAGAAAGTGAATCATCAAGTGTAACTAAGAAGATGATTCTTGTAAAATAAAATGTGTTTTTTTGTGTTCGTAAAGCCGATTGTACATAGTTGCAGTCGGCTTTTTTTGTTATATCTTTGTATTTTAAAACCCCTCTTGTTTATTTAATTGTTCACCCAATGTAATCGAGGATATCCTTGGTTTATATAGAGTTCAATGTACTCTTGAGCATATTCTTTTTAGTTGTAGAATGTATAAATTTTCAAAAATAGATTCTATACATCTTGTTTGTGAACTGAGCAATTAACGATTTATTCTATACTCAATAAAAGTGTACGGTGTAATCAAAATTATTTATAACAATGAGATTAGGTATTATCATACTGTTTTTTTTATCTCTTATAGTTAAGGAGGCTACAGCTGGTCCCACTAATGGACTATGCGATGAGATTGAAAATGACATAGATAGCCTGTTCAATAAATCTGATTTTCATGGTCCCAATACAAGTGATTTTGTTTTTGGTTTATATGAACAATCAGTAACTCATGATTGTAATTGCTTACCTCAAGTTCTTAATCATATAGGCTTACAATATTATTCGCTCAATAAGTTAGCAAGCGCCAAAAAAGCATTGTTAGAAGCTGAATATCTTTTAAAAAATGATGATACTAATGTGTCATACAGTATAACCAATCATAGGTTTTTAGGTCTGGTATATATCTTAGAGGGAAATTTTAGTAGGGCTGAATATTACTTAAAAAGTAGTTTAGCACAAGCAGAAAAGGTGAATCATATAGCTGGTATGACTGATGCTGATCTGAACTTAGGGTTGCTCTACTTAGAAAGTGATAGCCTCTCTCAAGCTATTACCTATCTAAATAAAGCTCGCGAAGTAAGTATAAAGAATGATTTAAAAGAACCAAGAGCCTATGCACTTCATAACCTAGCGAGGGCATACATTAATCAAGAAAAAATTGACTCATCATTCTATTTTGCAAATAGAGCTGATAGTCTTTGGAATGTCTTGGGAGACCCTAAGGGAGCATATTACACCTACCATGTTATCTCAGAGATATATGACCGCCAAGGTGATAAGCAGAATCAAATAATCTACTTAAATAAGGCCTTAAAGACAATAGAAGATATCCCAATATTACT
>CAZBXL010000014.1:11909-26909 GCA_964495785.1 uncultured Saprospiraceae bacterium
CTTGTCAAAATTAAGAATAGCATTTATTTTTCTTAGTCTTATTCTTTTAGGCTTATGTTTTTCCATGTATTTTATCTACAAGCAAAGCTTAAGGATATCAGACCAAAACACAGAACTCAAAGGACTTAATAACAAGCTGTCTGAAGCAAATCAAATTATTAATGAAAAGAACTTGGAATTAAATGCCAAGAATGAAGGTCTTGAAAACTTTGCATCTGTGGCCTCTCATGATTTAAAATCTCCATTGCGTACGATTACTTCTTTTGCAGGTTTGTTAAAAATGAAAACAAAAAAGGAGGATTTATCTAAGGTCGTAGAATATGCGGATATTATCGAAAGTAGCAGTAAGTCGCTTTCGGTCTTAGTTTCTGATTTGTTAGATTTTTCTAAACTGAGTCAGTCAAGCATTGAATTAGTACCCTTAGATCCTAAGGGGCTCATTGAAGATGTCTTAACTCTCTTAGACTATAATATAAAGGAATGTAATGCTCAGGTAATCATTGGATCTATGCCATCAATAATTAATACAGATTCTACAAAGCTTAAAATCGTATTCCAAAATTTGCTCGCTAATGCTCTGAAATTTAGGAAGGAAAATGTGGATCCAGAAATTCATGTAGATTATGATCAAGATGATGTTTTCCATAAGTTTTCTGTGTCAGATAATGGTATAGGTATTGAAAAATCTCATCAGGATAATATATTTAAAATGTTCACAAAGCTCCATAGTACTGATAAGTTTGATGGATCAGGGATTGGCTTAGCTACATGTATGAAGATTGTCAAGTTTCTGGGAGGTGATCTTCAAGTTGAGTCAGTTGAGGATAAAGGGACAAAATTCACTTTCTTAATCGCAAAAGTCTAAAGCGATAAAATCCATAATATTTTATAGGCTTCATAATTTCTTATATCTTTCTTTTATATTAAGACCTATGAACCATTGTCATCTTTTTCTTATTCTAATGTCCATTTTATTATTGCCATTAGAATGTTCCTCTCCCAGTAAAAATAGATCCCGGACTATAGTGACTCCTGACCGTCTATTATCCATGAAAGGCGTCTGCTGGGTGGCAGGAGATTCTATTGCAGAACATAATATTACAGACATTAAAAATATAGGAGTTAACTATATATCTCAGACGCCATTCGGATGGATGGAAGGTCATGATAATCCAGTTGTACATGGCAACTTTGACAGAGCATGGTGGGGAGAGACAGATAAGGGAATGACACTGACAGCAGAACTTGCAAGAGCATCAGGAATTAAGTCTATGCTTAAGCCTCATATTTGGCTACATGCAAGTAATGGATTTTGGAGATCTGATATAGCTATGAAAAGTGAAGAAGAATGGGCTCAATGGTTTAGAAGTTATGAGGCATGGATATTACACTACGCGGAGTTAGCTGAGACTACTAATATGGAATCTTTATGTATAGGTACAGAGTTACATCAGACAATTAAGAGGACAGATGACTGGAGGCATATCATTTCTGAAATAAGAAAAATATATCATGGTGAGATCACGTATGCTGCTAATTGGTACCAAGAATATAATGATGTAAAGTTTTGGGACGATCTCGATTTTATTGGTATACAAGGTTATTTTCCATTATCCAAAAAAGATAAACCGACTAAGAAGGATCTCATAGAGGGTTGGGTACCATACGTGACTGATTTAGAAAAACTGTCTGAGACTTATGATAAGAAAATTGTATTTACAGAAATAGGTTATAAAAATACATCAGACTCTGCAGAAGAACCATGGGTTTGGCCTCGTGCTGTAGATAGTTCTGTTGTAAGATCTGATGAGATTCAGAAGCTTTGTTATGAGGCGCTTTTTGAGACATTTTGGAATAAGCCGTGGTTTGATGGAATTTTTATTTGGAAGTGGTTTCATTCTACTTACAAATTTAAGGATGACAATGCTTACCGTGTTTATAGAGATAGTCTAAGAGCAGAGAGAGCAAAGAAAAGAAATAGAAAATTTAGTAGTAGCGATATACAATTCTCACCTCAGAGATTAGAGTCCATGGAAGTCTTAACCGATTGGTATCTCAATAATTAGGCCCTTCTACAAAGAGAATATCACCCTAATGGGTGAGTTATTTTCTATACTATCGATATACCTTTAGAGATTGAACTCAATGTATTTGATTAGAGCTAATATCTATAGATTAGAATAGCTTATTGATATTAGATATGTTATTTAAATTCTCTACTAATTCTTATTTTCGATTACCAATACCCCAATTGAGCATGAAAAAATCGCAATTCTATGTAATGCTTCTATGCATACTTTTGACAAAAATAGCTGCCTCTCAATCGTCAAAGTTAGAAGAATATAATAAGGCTTTAGCTAGTCATACAACTACTGAAGATAGTATCAGAACCTACTTAGATATTGTACAAGTTTTTATTAATGGCGATCCACGTAAGGCTCGAGAATTTGTTGAGATTGCTAAAGAGTTATGCACTAGAATATCGGATGAAAATCTGAAATACAGAGTAGTATTTTCAGATGCAACAACGACACGTAATCTTAGAAATCATAAAGAGGCTCTTGTATTATTCGAATCATTCATAGAGCATCATAAGACAAGTGGAGATCTTAAAAATCTCTATAACGGATATCAAACCGCAGGGTCGCTGTATGCAAGGGAAGGGGAGTATGAGAAATCAGAGGAATACCTTCTTAAGGCGAATGCATATTATAAGGATATAGAATCTGATTATGGCCTTGCAAGAAACTATAGAGCTTTGGGCTCATTAAGCAGAAGAAAAGGTGATTTTCCGATGGCTTTAGAATACACTTTAGATGCCTTAGAGATATTTGAAAAATTAGATGATAAGTCAAAAATGTCAAGTGCTCACAATAGCTTAGGTATTATCTATTCTGCTTACGGGGATAATGAAAATGCTGCAAAACACTTCAAAATTAATTATAAGTTATGTCTGGACAAAGGGGACAAAATGCGAGCAGGAAATGCGCTTCAGAATATCGCATATACGTTGGAGGATAAGGCTGAAAGCCGAAAGTATATGAAAGAATCTATTAGCATATATAATGAGATAGGTGCAGAATCACATACAGCACAAGCTGAGTTCAATCTGGGGAATAACTATAAGCATGATAACAAATTAGACTCTGCACTTTTTCATTTTAATAGATCTTCTGATTTGTATACTAAACTGAATAAAGAGCCGCCACCTCAGCTCATGCTAAATCGAGGCGATCTATATTCCATGTTAGGTCAGAAAGCAACAGCCAAAAAATTGCTTGACCAATCAGTTATTGAAATTGGTAGACTTAACGAAATTTCTGATCTTGAATCAAGCTATGGAGTACTCTCTAATAGCTATGCTAAAATAGGTGACTATAAAAAGGCGTATGAGATGCGTCTTAAAAATAATCATTTGAGAGACAGTATATATAAGATGGATCAGAATGCTGCTATAGCAGAGATGGAAACAAACTATAAGGTCAAAGAAAAAGATTTTGAAATTAAATCTTTAGAAACAAAATCTGAGTTAGATTCTCTTAAGTTGTTACGACGAAATTTGATTGCTGGCTTTTTAGGTATTGGTCTATTCGCGATGGGGTTCTTACTCTATAAAATTAGAAGAAAAAACAACAAGATAGAATCTCAAAATGCTATTATCAAAGAGTCATTATCTGAAAAAGAAGCTCTGCTCAAGGAGATACATCATAGAGTGAAGAACAACTTACAAATTATATCTTCTCTACTTAATATTCAGTCAAGATCTATAACTGATGAGAAAGCTAAAGAAGCGATTCTCATAGGGAAGAATCGAGTACATTCCATGTCACTCATACATCAGAATCTCTACGACAAGGATAATCTTACCGGGATACTGATAAGCAATTATCTTCCTAAGCTTGCCGATGATATAAATAATAGTTACCGTACGTCCTTAGGTGATATTACAATACTCTCTGACGTAGATCCGCTTGAATTAGATGTAGATACAGTCATCCCTATAGGACTTATTGTAAATGAATTAATTACAAATTGTCTTAAGTATGCTTTTCCAAACAACAGTGATGGCGTTATTAAGATTAGTCTTAAGGAAATTGATAACCAACTTGTGCTTTCTGTATCTGATAACGGGATAGGGATGCCTAAGGAAGTAGAAGAGCAAAGAGTGCAGGCGTTTGGGCACAAGATCATTAAGGCATTTAAGACAAAATTAGGTGCACAGATATCTATAAGTGGCACGAATGGGACGACCGTAGAGCTTACTATAACGAAGTACTCTAAGAATACTCCTAATAGTAAATCACTTAAAGCGACTGGCTAATAGTATTTATATATATCAATATATTTAGCCTGCATAAATCAGATTGGATAGATGTCTAATGAAGCTTGTAGCTGGAAGTTATTTCAGCACTCTTCTGTAATATCTTAGATACAGAACAGTATTTTTCTAAAGACATGCTAATAGCTTTGGCTACTTTACTTTCTTTCAGAGGACCCCATACATCAAAGTGTAAGTGGATGGATTTATACTCAGTAGCTTCACCTACTTTGATTCTTTCTCCTTCCACTTTTACCTTTATGTCTTCGAGTTCTTGGTTCATCTTTTTTAATATCAAAACGATGTCTATAGAGCTGCAACCCGCAGCTGCCATCAGTAATGTCTCCATAGGGCCTACACCATTTCCTTTGCCACCCACTGACTCTGAGCCATCCATCAATATTGATTTTCCTTTTTCATTGACAGCTTCAAAGTTCATGTGGTCGTCTATTCGAGATAAGTTTATTGTTGTAATGTTGTCTCTCATTTATTGTATTCTTATTTGTCTGATTATTTAGATCTAATAGGTTTTATTTCTTTTTCTTTTTGAATGGATTCCAATCGTTAACTTTAGACTTTAGTGAGTCTACATCTGTGCCGACTCCGCCCCCTAAGATACCACCTAATTTATCTTTAGCCACTTGGGCAAGGGAATCTGATACATTTTTTGCAATTGTGGAATCTAATTTTTCTTTAGCCCGAGCTGCAATAGCATCTTTGGCTTCTTGAGTTTTCTTATCTATTTCTTTTTGTGCTGCAGCTTTGAGAGTGTCAGTCTTTTCTTTGATAACTTTAGATACGGTGTCTTTGACTTCTTCTACTTTCTTATTTACTTCTTTCGTTATCGTATCCTTTAATACAGTTGTTTGTTTATTGAATTCATCTTTTAGAACGTCAGTAAGTGTTTTTCCTCCAGATCCTACTGGTGTGATTTTGATCTTAGGTTTGAGTAAAGTTCCAGTGATGTGTGCATCTAAATAGATGAAGTCTCCTAAGTCTATATTGACACCTCTGCTTGTAGCCAGTTTTTCTATTTCTGACATTCCCATCTCTAATGTCTTACCGAGTTGAGCCTTGCTTAGTCTTTCTCTTGGTATTCTTGCATTGATATTGTAATCGAGATTCTGATCTATAGAATGCTTGCCTCCTACAGTAAATTGCATATCCTCGATGCTGTAATCTTGCGGCATAAATATGACGAAGCCTTCTTTTACTTCAAACCAATTCTTAGAATCCTTTAAGTCCCATTCTTTGATTGAATTAATACCAAGTGCAGTACCTAATTTTTCAAGTGGCTGGAATCCATCTATCTTACCATTGATTGTTTCCATAAATCCTGATGCAGACACTTTGTATAAGTCCGGCATCATTTCTTTAGTCAGTGGTCCTGATATAACAAGGGTGGAATTAAATATTCCTTCTATATATTTCGCAATAGGTGCCAGTAATCGAAATGACTCATTGGTCTCAAAGAATTTTCCGAAGTTCATCTCGCTTATGTTATACTTAAAATCAAAAAGTGGATTTTCTATATTTTGAGTATTGTAAGCGCCTTCGAAATTGATCTTTCCGTTAAACAATTTGGCCACACCATTAGTGATGCCAGCAATACCATCTTTGACTTCTATTTTGCCATTTATATCATCGAGTTTATAGTTGTCATATATGAGAGTTTTTATCTCAGGGTAGATATTTATATCCAGATTAGGCGGGACCTCAACTACTTGTTCTATGACCTCGGCATTCTCAGTATCATTGATATACTTATTGGCGTTAAGCTCATCGGCCTCAAAGAAAAGTTCGCCTGATAAGACTTCTTCGTTAAAGACATAGTGCATGAGGTTGTTGAATTTCCCTCTCGCATTCATAGGCGCCTTGTCCAAGGTTAGTAATGATTTGTTAAGTGAAAGAGTTTCATCTTTGTATCCTCCTTGTACAGACATGTTTTCGATATCGTAGTCCTCATAGACTACCTTATCTGCTGTATAATCTGCATTAATCACATAGTTAGTGAAAGGTACTTCTGATGTGGTTATCGTATCTACTTCTGTCTCATCTACCTCAGATAATTTCATTAATTCATCGACATGCAGCACTTTACTTTTAATATTAAGATTAGTAGTTGGTTGTCCGCCACCTACGACCATTTTAAGTGGATCTTCGATTTTTACAGTACCTGCAAAGTCACTCTTCCCAAACTGAATATTACTTGTATTAGCATCTATAGATTGCGGTGAGAATGTTGATTCTATTTTATCAATTTTAACGGGCATGTCTTCTGCATAATCCATGTCAATGTTGGTAGCTTTCATTTGTCCATTAAGTAAGATATTTTCGTAGTTTTCTTTCTCCACATCTGACTGCTTAGCATCTATGCTTACGTTACCTTCTATTACTCCAGATCTTAATGTTATATCTTCAAACGGATACGCCTGTGAGAGTTTATACAGATCAAGCTTTCCAATGGTATTGGATTTGATATGAGGGGCTACGAATGCATTCGATACGTTCAATGTACCATTGACTTTATCTCCATCCAAGATAAATGAGTAAGTGGGCACCGCTATCATTAAGTCTGACATATCAGACCTATTAGATTTAATACTCATGTCTAAAAAGATATCCTTAATCGGAATCTTAAGAGAAGGGTATTGTATCTGGCCATTATCAAGGTTGATCTTTAGGTCAACTTTAGGATACTGCTCAGCTTCAGAATTAAATATTCCAGCAATCGATCCGCTTAGTGAGCCTATGCCGCTTGACTTGATGTTGCCGTAGTCAGCGGTGTATACAGAAGGCACTAAGGATAGTATTGATGCGACACTATTATTGGCTGCATTAATCTTAAGGTCTATATTGTATCCTTCGTTTAATAATTGGGCAAATCCTTCAAATGCCAATGATAGATCATTCAACTTTATGACATTATCTTTAAACGTATACATCTGCTTATCCATATCTATACCTAAGGTTAAGTCTGCATCAGCTTGAGACTTAATGAGGTAGGGGATGCCTCCTTGATTAAGATTAATTTCCTCTATAGTCGTCTCTGTCACAAGATCAAAATTGACATCTTTAAAGCTGCCCTTTCCCTTGTGATTTAATCCATACATTGATGCCTCTGTACCGCCTATCTTATCTGTGTAGAGAATTGTTCCGTCTTCTATCGCGTAAGATTCAATCTCACCAAAAAATGAAGTCTCTGAACTGCTTTCGCTTGTAGATTCTGTAACATCATAGTTCGCATTGCCATCTTTGTCGATCACAACATTAACATAGGGTTCGTCCAAGTATATCTTAGATATTGTTATGCCTTCTTCAGATTTTATAACTGACTTCCAGTCAGTAGATAAGTAGATTTGTTTAGCTTTTACCAGAGGTACTCCAGCAAAGGGTTGTTTACCTATTATCGAAAAGTCAGATAACTCTACACTCAATGAAGGAAAGTTTCTTAATAATGATACGTCAGCGTCCTTAAAATCAACCTCTGCATTGACATTCTCATTGATGCCATCTTTGACGGCTTCTATTATTTTATCTTTAAATATTATTGGAGCCACGAATAGAAGGATGACCAATAGAAGTATTATGCCAAAAAGGACTTTAAAGATTCGTTTCATTTTTATTGTTTTGAAAATGCCGATAATACGATCCGCATTCTGTTTATCTTATGTATTGAAGAGACCAAATGTACCATCTATTAGATAGTTATATGTGATTTCAACTTGTTACTTGCATTGACTAACGTATAACAGATGAATAAATATTGATGTTCGAGATAATTTAATAATACATTAAATCAAGATTAAGGGTTTTCTTATCCTAAAGTAGGGTATAACCTGTAGTTTATATAGCTTAGAGTCTTAACTATTGATCTCTATTGTATACCGTATTAAAAATAGAAAATCTGCAATTAAGCATAGGTGCTTCTTCTCATTTGGTTCCTATACTTGATGGTCTTAGTTTTCAATTGAATAGAAATGAAGTTCTCGGCTTAGTAGGTGCCTCAGGCAGTGGCAAGACTATGACATTGAAGTCTATCATCAGATTATTAGAAGCTATCCCCGACTATCATTTATCAGGCAAAATATTTTATACAGATAATAGAGGTGAGAACTATGATCTCATTTCAGCTGATAATGATGACTTATTAACGTTTAGAAGATCTCAGGTAGGCGTAATTTTTCAGCAATCAGCACAAGTGCTTAATCCATCGATCATTATAGGTGATCAGATAAAGGAACGAATAGAGCTATCAGGAGTATCTGATTCTATTAAGAGTAAAGAAGGGGTCATGGACTTGTTAGATGAGGTTCTTCTAAGCCCAGCTTCGCAATATTATAACCGATACCCGCATCAGTTATCAGGCGGTCAACTTCAAAGAACTTTGATTGCTATGGCACTGGCCAATAGTCCACTTTTGCTTTTAGCCGATGAACCTACCTTCAATTTAGATAAAGAGGCAGAACAAGAAATCATAGATTTGCTTGTCTCCATAAAAGAGAAGAGAGAATTAAGTATTCTATTCGTCTCTCATGATATGGACTTAGTTAATTCGTTTTGTGATAGGGTTATTTATATAAAAGAAGGCAGAATTGATAATTCTGGAATGAGTCGAGATAGTATTCACACACAAGAAAATTCTAAAAGAGAGATTAAGAATCATAAAGCTATTGTTGAACTCAGAAATATTAATAAGGCCTATGAGGATTCTTCTTCTTTTTGGAATAAGACATCATCACATGCCGTGTTAAAGAACTTTGATCTTACTATTAAAGAAGCTCAGATTGTTGGCCTTGTTGGACCCTCTGGATGTGGTAAATCTACAGTAGCTAAAATTATTGCGGGTATAGACGATGAGTATGAAGGCGAGTATTTGCTAAAAGATATAAATGTAAAGACTTTCCGTAAATCAGATGTGATACGTATGCGTCGAGAGGTACAGATTATCTTTCAAGATTCTTACAGCGCTATGCCACCACATATCCGAGTCATTGACTTATTTACTCACATTATTGACACTTATAATTTAAACCTTAATAGATCTGATATAATAGAATTATTAGGTCATGTGGGCTTAGGAGAGGAACTATTAGATCGATTACCTGGACAATTATCAGGCGGACAGCGTCAGCGCTTGCTTATAGCCAAGGCTCTGTTAGTGAAACCTAAGCTTCTTATATGTGATGAGATCGTATCATCCTTAGATGATTTTAACAAATTATCAGTACTAAAGGTCATAAGAGAACTTGTTGAAAATCAAGGGATTGCAATTTTATTCATAAGTCATGATATGAAGGTTGTAAAGAAAATATGCGATAAAATCTATGCAATGAATCCCTTGTAATCGCATATTTGTTTAATTATTAAATTGTTTTGTTGGATTTTATTTAAAATAATGATGATTATTCTGAAATATCTAAAATAATGATATATGTAGAATAGCACTTTCACTAAAAGTTCGTTCGAGTGTAACTTTTATAAAATTCTTAACGTTCAATATATAACCAGTTACAATTCCTACTTATGAAAAAATCAACTTCTAAGCTTTTAGTCTCTTTTCTCATTGTCCTAAGTGTGATTTCCTACATTTATATCTGTCATACAGAGACAAGTATCAATAGTAGTTATGAGCAACAAAAAATTGAAATCAGAGAGTCCTCAGAGAAAATAGTGTCCAATGCTAAGATATTCACTGTACTTGCAGACAGATTCATTAAAGTTATTTCATCTAACTATTAATTTCCTCTTATTGAGTTGATAAAATCGGGGATAGCGTCTATCCCTTTGTCTCTAAGCATTCTAATAAATGCACTCCCTATAATGGCACCATTAGAGTATTTGCAGGCTTCAATAAATGTTTCCCTATTATGTATGCCGAAGCCAATAAGTGTCGATGTCTTAAGATGCATCGCTTCTAACCTCTCAAAGTAAGCTACTTGATCTTTGTTAATGTTGTTTTGACCTCCAGTAATACTCGATTGGGCAACTACGTAAATAAATCCTTGACTTAAGTTATCCGCTTGTCTGACCCTTAGTGAACTTGTCTCAGGGGTGATAAGAAAACTAATGCCTATATCATTATCCTCAAATAGTTTTTTGTAGTGTTGATTATAGTAGTCCATAGGTAAGTCGGGTATAATCATACCGTCAATTCTAATTTCAGCAAGTTGTCCTATCAGTTTTTCCATACCATATTGAAGAAACTGATTATAGTAACCCATGATAATTATTGGAATATTAGAAGTCTTTCTTACTTCTCGGACTTGATCTATTACAAGCTGTAGAGTAATTCCATTATCCAAAGCAACTCTACTACTTTCTTGTATAGTCGAGCCATCAGCTAAGGGGTCAGAGTAGGGAATACCTAATTCTATTAGATCGACACCTGCTTTGTCTAACTGCCTGATAATCTCTGCGGTATCATTCAGCTGTGGATATCCTGCAGTGAAGTAAATGTTGAGGATATCTTTCTGTTTGTTTTTAAATACTTCCTGTATCTTATTCATTCTCGTCGATATACTTTATATATGTTGATAGATCTTTGTCTCCTCTACCTGATAGATTAATAACTACTATCTCCTCCTCAGAGAACTTTCTATGTTCAAGAATAGCTAATGCATGTGCCGTCTCAAGAGCAGGAATTATTCCTTCATATTTGGACAAGGTAAAGACAGCTTCTAGCGCTTCTTGATCCGTAGCACTGTAGACTTCTGCTCTATTGGTGTCTATAAGATGAGCATGTAATGGACCTATGCCAGGATAATCTAATCCAGCTGAGATAGAATACGGCTCAGTAATCTGACCTTCGCTGTCTTGCATAAGCATTGTCATTGAGCCATGTATGATGCCTTTTGATCCCTTAATACTTGTCGCTGCTGTATGTCCTGAGTCTAAGCCTTTGCCAGCTGCTTCTACGAGGATAAGATTACAATCCTGTTCATCTAAGAAATGATACATGGCCCCGGCGGCATTGGACCCGCCACCTACACAAGCGATGACGTGATCAGGATATGCTCTTCCAGTGATATCCATCAGTTGATATCGTATCTCTTGGCTAATTACAGATTGAAATCTTGTAACCATATCCGGGTAGGGGTGTGGCCCTACTACGGAGCCAATAATGTAGTGTGTGTCTTGAGGATTATCTATCCAATCTCTGATAGCCTCATTAGTGGCATCTTTCAGAGTTTTGCTTCCGCTCTTAGCTGCTCTTACCTCAGCTCCTAATAGACGCATACGAGAGACATTAGGCGCTTGTCGCTCTATATCTACTTCTCCCATATAGACGATGCATTGCATGCCCATAAGTGCACAGACTGTTGCTGTCGCTACGCCGTGTTGTCCGGCACCAGTTTCAGCTATTATTCTTGTTTTATTTAGGGCTTTTGCTAATAGTATTTGACCTATTGTATTATTGATTTTATGAGCACCCGTATGGCACAGATCTTCTCTTTTTAAATAGATATTAGTATTGTATTTATGAGAAATTCTTTCTGCTTTGTAGAGTGGAGTAGGCCGACCGACATAATCTCTTAATAACTTTTTGAATTGTGTCTGAAAGCTTTCTTCTTCAATAATATCTATATACCTATGCTGTAAATTTGATATATTGCCATGTAGCATTTCAGGTATGAATGCGCCTCCATATTGGCCATAAAAACCTAATTTACTGGGACTGTAATTCATGTTACTCATATATTATTTTTCAGCTTTTTTGTAAATCTCTCAACCAATGATAGATCTTTAAATCCTGCTCTGATTTCAAATTTTGAATTTATATCCACTCCTGCAAATTGAGGATGTGATATCTGTTTAATACTATCGATATCCACTGGCCCAATTCCTCCTGCTATTAAGAATGGTACATCACCATTGTAGTTATGTAAAATATTCCAATCAAACTTTTGACCACTACCTCCGTAATCTTTGGTCTTAGTGTCGAATAGAAAATAATCTGCAAATTCAAATCTTTGGGTTTCTGCTAAGTCCTTTTCATCTGATATGCTAAAGACCTTTATTATCTTCTGAATATCCTGGATCTTCTTGCACTTGTCTACACTTTCATGACCATGGCATTGTATATAGGAGAACTGATAACTGTCATGTATTCTTTTAATTTTGTCTACGGATTCATCTACGAATACGCCTACTATCTCTAAGCCTGAGGTATCAATATCCGCAAGACTATCGTCTATAACGTACCGTTTGCTTTTGCTGTAGAAATTAAGACCAATCATATCTATTTTAGACAATAGTAATTGCCTAAGTTGGTTCTTATAATTTATACCGCATACTTTTATTTTCACAGTTCCAGTAGTTTATTTTGACAATCAGAAATGAAATTTTTAAATGCCAAACCTGGATTGTCTTCTTTCATAAAAGCTTCACCCATAAGAAATCCGTTAAAGCCTGCTTTATATAAATCCAACACTGTATCTGGCTTAGATATACCACTTTCTGATATCTTAGGATAGCCGTCTGGTAATAACTTTAGCATATTGATTGAGTGTTGATGATTCACTTTAAATGTTTTTAAGTCTCTATTATTTACACCAATTACGTCTACATTTTTTGGCATTTTCTTAATATCATTTTCATCATGAATTTCATATAAGACTTCTATACCTATGTCTTGACTTGTATTTGTGAAACGAGTGAGTTCATCTTCACTTAGCATGGCAGCTATGAGAAGTAATACATCAGCTCCCATGGCTTTAGTCTCATGTATTTGATATTCGCTTATTATAAATTCTTTTCTTAGAATAGGAAATGATGTACAGTCTCTTGCAGTATTAAAATCATTCTCTTCTGCTCGGAAAAACGTTTGATCAGTAAGCACAGACATTGCAGAAGCTCCATATTGTTCATATTGAGATGCCACTGTTTCTACAGACGATTTATTTGTGTTAATTATGCCTTTAGATGGTGATCCTCTTTTGTATTCAGCGATGATATTGATCCCTTTTGATCGGTACAGAATATCTGATAATGAAATTGAATTTCTTTTGTAATGGGAATACTCAATCAACTTGGCAAGAGGTGTTTTACTCTGCTTAGACTTGACTTCCAGTATTTTATGCTTCTTTATTTTATCGAGTATATTCAATTGCCGTTCATTTTTAAGAGTTGTGAGAATGACTTTTTTGCTGAGCCTGAGTCTATAGATTCTTGGGCTATGTTAAAGCATTCAAGAAGTGATTTGTCTCTTTCAAAAGTTTGTATAGCTGTCGCTGCATTGCATAGTACTACATTTTTCTGTGCATCCGTACCCTCATTGTCTAATATGCTAACAAGTATATCAGCTGATGCTTTTATAGTGTCACCCCCATGTATATCTTTCGCGGTATTATATGGAACATGAAAAGAATTTGCATCTAATACCTGAGTGCCATTATTGGCTATGCATATGGTCTCGTCGGTGAGTGATATCTCATCATACCCATCTAAAGCATGAAGTATGTTGTATTCTTTTTGCTCACTTTCCAGAATGTATTCATAGATTCTCGCAAGCTCTATACTGAACACTCCCACAGTCTGATGTGTAGGCTTTGCAGGATTGACTAAAGGTCCGAGCATATTGAAAAAAGTCTTCACCCCTAACTGTTTTCTTATAGGCGCAACAGCTTTCATGGCAGGATGAAAAAGTGGAGCATGAATGAAGCAAATATTTGTTTCGTCTAATTGCTTCAGGAGTAGCGAGGTATCTTTTATAAATTTAAAACCCAAATATTCCAATACATTTGATGAGCCGCATATAGACGATACGCCATAGTTTCCATGCTTAGTTACATTATAGCCTGCCCCTGCTACGACAAATGCACTTGCTGTAGATATATTAAAAGTATTCTTACCATCTCCTCCTGTTCCACACATGTCAGTAGACTCTATGCCCTGAGTATCTATAGGAAGACATAATTCTAATAAGGCGTCTCTGAATCCTCTGAGTTCTTCTACTCCTACGGATCTCATCATGTATACGCCCATAAAAACAGCAACTTGGGCATCATTGTATTTTGATTCTGATATATCTACAAGAATCTGTTTAGCCTCTGAGCTGCTTAATTTTTCATGGTTGAATAATTTGCCAAGTATCTCTTTCATATTTATAGTGATAGAAAGTTTTTTAATAATTGAGGTCCGTCTGGAGTCATGATTGATTCAGGATGAAATTGAACTGCATACATAGGGTAGTCTTTATGGTGAATGCCCATGATTTCGTTTTGGTCATCTATGCAATCTATTAAAAGGTCTACTGGAAAATTTTCTCTCTCAGCAACCCATGAATGGTATCTTCCAGCTACAAATTCAGGCGTGACACCATTGTAAATAGGCGATTCTTGGATGATACGCATTGGTGTTTCAATACCATGAAAAACCTTAGATAAGTTCTTAAGTGAACCACCAAATACTTCTACCATGGCCTGTAAGCCTAAGCAAACGCCAAAGATCTTTTTGGTTTTGAAATAAGTCTTAATAATGTCCATTGTATGTCCACTTTCTTGAGGTAATCCTGGCCCAGGTGAGATGATGATGTAATCGTATCTATCACATTCCTCTACAGTAATTTCATCGTTTCTATACACATCAATTTTATGTCCTTGAATCTGTTCTATGATGTGGACAAGGTTGTATGTAAATGAATCGTAATTATCTATGATGACAATTTTCTTTTTCATATT
>CAZBXL010000014.1:27009-63759 GCA_964495785.1 uncultured Saprospiraceae bacterium
ACATGACTAAAATATTGTAATTCTTGGTATTTTTTGACATGGACATTAGTAGTGTGTCGACTCAGATCATTCCGAGCTAAGTCTACAAGCATGACATGTTCAGCATTTTCTTTAGGATCAGTTCTTAGTGCCTCGGCTCTCTCTAAATCTATAAGTGTATCTCCAGTTCGCTTAAAAGTACCCGCTATGGGATGTATTTCTGCTTTGTTATCGACGATGCTTATTTGAGCTTCAGGAGAAGAACCAAATATCTTATAGGCCCCATAATCAAAGAAATAAAGATATGGACTAGGGTTAATAGTTCTTAAAGTTCTGTATACATTGAATTCGTCACCGGCATATTTTTGATTGTATCTACGAGATAAAACTACCTGAAATATATCACCATGCTGTAGATGTGATTTAGCTTTTCTTATGTTAGACTTATAGAGCTCGTCTGTGATGTTACTTGTCTCATCACCTTTAGTTTGAAAAGAGAACGTCTGTACATCTTTATAGTCTAAAAGTTGTATGATTTCATTTATAGTAGATGCTTCTCCTTCTTGTAGATATTCATGTATTTCCATTCTATCATGATAATGATCTATGACTATTACGTATTTATAGAAGTCATATTTCATAGTGGGGATATCATCTGTCTCTTTGGATTGATCTAACTGAAGCGTGTCAAAGTATTGAATACTCTCATAGCAAGTGTATCCAAATATTCCGTCGATCTGAGATCCCTTATCTACTTGTATTTCATTCACAAATTGCTTTAGTTCTGCGAGAATTTCATTATTGTGTTTTGTGTAATTCTGCTGTCCACTGACATTATATATTTTGATATTGTTTTTTCTGATCTCTATGCCTTCAAGTGGTTTAAAACAGATAAATGATTTACTATTTTCTTTACTTGAATAATCAGAACTCTCTAATAATAAGACTTGATTATATTTTTGTCTAAGACGTAAAAAACAGCCGACAGCAGTGTAGAGATCGGATATTATTTCTTTGGATATTTTTTTATACTTCATATTATTAGTGCAATAAAAAATGGCTTGCCGGGAATCGACAAGCCATTTTTTTATATGTTATAATTTAGTATTAGCTATCAACGTACCCGTAATGCGAGATCATCTTTTAGCCACCACCAATTCTTATTTAATTTCAAATTCATAATTCAAATGTATTACAAGCTTTTTAATATTCCTAATTACTATTCCTATTTACTTATAAGAATCTCGATATGCTTCTGAAAAATATAAGATCCTATACTATGAAAAAGCTTCGTTTTTATCAGTGGTAATGCACTTACTTATGCTATATCCATTTAAGAAATCTTTGACTTTCATTCTTGATTTTCCAGCCATTTGTATTTCCTTCAATTCTATATAGCCATCGTCACATGCAACTGTTATCATTGATTTGTTATCGGTTACGATAGTGCCAGCTTTATGCTCTTCCTTCTTTTTACTTATCTCAGCGCTGTATACTTTAGTTAGTTTATCATCGATATTCAACCATGCACATGGGTATAGGCTAAGACCTCTTATAAAATTATACACGTCTTTTACAGAATTATTGAAGTCTATATGCGTATTGTCTTTATTTAGTTTGGGAGCATGCGTCGCCTCTTGATCAGATTGTTCTCGGAGTGTTATTTGGTTATTCTCTATCCGTAGGACTGTATTGAATATAGTATCAGCAGCAACATACATCATGCGATTATGAAGGTCGGTGGCATTGTCATCATTATATATTTTTACTGTTTCCTGAAGTAGGATAGAACCAGTATCTATTTCATGTTTCAATTTGAAGCTTGTGACGCCAGTCTCAGTTTCTCCCTTCATGATAGCCCAGTTGATAGGTGCAGCGCCACGGTATTTAGGAAGTAGAGATCCGTGAAGATTATAGGTGCCTAATGGTGGCATATCCCAGACGGCTACTGGTAGCATTCTAAATGCAACAACAATCTGTAGGTCCGCTTTTAAAGAACGTAGCTCCTCGAGAAATTTTGGACTTTTAAGGTTTGTAGGTTGTAGTATGTTTAGATTTTTTGAGATCGCATACTTTTTCACAGCCGATTCGATGAGTTTTTTTCTTCCTCGACCGCCGTATTTATCTACTGAGGTTATCACTCCTACAATATCATAACCAGCATTATACAGGACCTCTAAAGAAGGTACAGCAAATTCTGGTGTGCCCATGTATATAATTCTCATAAATTAATTTTAAAGATTTCTATTTGCATTTTTTACAACAAATTATTTTTAACTTCATTTTCTCTACAATAATACCTTAATTATGAAGTCAATTTTAACAATACTCATCTCATTATCAAGTGCTTATGTATTAATTAGCCAGTCAGTTACCATTGATGGTTATACTTTTGAGACAGGTAATAGAGGATTCATAGCTGACGCAAAAGTAGTTATTATGTCTGGCGATGATGTACTCAAAACAACGATAGCCGATCAAGAAGGCCATTTTTATGCAACTGTTTCAGAGAAAGATAACTACACGCTTAAGTTGACTTCTGAGTTATATGAAGACCTTGTTATGAATATAAGAGGTGATTCTAAAACAGATGATAATAAGATTTTTGTCAAAGCTGCCATGAAGCGTCTACCTGGTTATCTCTTCGAGCTGACTATGGCCGAAGAGAGGCAAAGTGAAGACTCTATCGTCGACGCCATATCGAATACAAGAATTGATATATTTAATAATACGAAATTTGAAGAGGTCAAAGTCTACGAAAATTACCCTTACCCAGAATTTTCAGTCCCACTATTTAAGGAAAATCATTACACCATTTTAATTAGAAAAGAAGGATATATCGCTAAGCGTATAGAAGCTTTTGTAGATGTACAAGGATGTATTCTTTGTTTTGAAGGTTTAGGAAGTGTGTCACCTGGGGTTACTGAGAACCTAAGTAGAGGAAATCAAATTGGTGTCTTACTGGCCAATGTGAGTTTGGAAAAAGCATTTTCAGGAAAGACAATTGTTTTACAAGATCTATATTATGATTTTGGTAAAGCCTTCCTGAAACCGGGTGCTAAAAGGGAACTAAGCAAGTTAACTCGAATGATGAAAGATAACCCAGAAATCAAAGTTGAGTTAGGAGCTCATACTGACTCCCGAGGTAATGCAGAGAAGAATAGGGTATTAAGCGATAGGAGAGCAGAGAATGCAGTTAAATATCTCATCAGCAAGGGCATAGATGAAGATAGAATCATCGCTAATGGTTATGGTGAGACACAGCTACGTAATGAATGTGCTGATGGTGTACAATGCTCAGAAGAAAAACATGCCTATAACAGAAGAACAGAACTTAAGATTATAGATATTGTAAAATCCGATGACGTAGTGAAGTCATTGAAGCAGATGAAAATGATGGAACGTGCTGAACAAGAAATGGAAGGTTTGGCATTTGGTGGTCAAGTAAAAATAGAGAAAGAAGCTAAAAGCAAAAAGTCTAATGGAAAAGCAATCAATCAAGAAGGGGTGGTAGACGAGGTATTGCCTGCTGGGGATTCAATTATGTCAAATCTGAAAGATAGTGTTGTGCCTTCTGAGATAGAATATAAAATTCTTATTAAAAATACAACTTACGCTTTGCCTAAAGACAGCGAACTATATGATACGCATAGAGATCTGATTGAAGTTGAATCAGGGTCAGGTTATAAGTACTTGATAGGATCTTTTTCAGAGCTTAAAGATGTCCAAAATTTCATGACTAATACAGTAAAGCTAATTTACCCAAAAGCTGAAATTGTAAAATTCAGTGATGGCAAGATCCTGAATTAAATATTCAATATAATCTAAAACGTCATTACAATATTGAGACCTGGATAAGGTGATATTGGAGATGCTTTTATCGAAAGGTCATCATCTACATCAAACTCAATCAGATGTCTATCCACAAAAGCATCAGCAGCGACTATGATATGGACCGCGATAAGTCCCACGACTGCGTAATCTCTATTTTGTCTGGCAAGATTTCTTCTTGATCGTGCTCCTTCTAAGTTGATGTTTTCATTTATAGTAGGTGGATTACCGGCGAGTATACTTCGATATTCTGTATCCCATCGATTCCATGCTCGTATATTATCTGCTAATATGATGATGGCTGTAGCTTCTGCACCTATGGCTAAGGGTATCTTCCACCATCTTCTATTATAAGCTTGACCCAGTCCAGGTACTACGAGTGAGAATAATCCAGCTTTTCCAGGATTTCCTTGAAACATACTTAGCATCCCATAGCCATTATCTTCTTCTTCTTCTTCTTCTTCTTTAAGGGAGGAATTTGCTGTTTGTTCAGCTCTTACTTTTGCAATACTATCATTTCTACTTTGCAGCTGAGAATAGTAGTCAATCGAATCTTGTTTTGATGAGAAATTGGGAATAGGGTCCACATAAAAATCTTCTAACGGAGTCCCTGATTCTGTTGTAATTAGACTTTTAGTAATAGGTTGTTGCGATGTTGTATCGATATCAATTTGCCCATGGCAATATGTAAGAGTTGAAAATAAAATTGCAATAGACACAAGTTGCCTAAAGAGATATCTTGCAATATTTATTTCATATACCATTATATTAGAACGTCTACTGATAAGTTGTAATTATATAACTGAAATCATTTAATCTTCTATGGAGTCAATAATGTCATTAAATTGGTCATCACTATTAAAATGAATAACAATTTTACCTTTTCCATCTTTTGATCTACTAATGTCTACTTTAGTTCCAAAGTTAGTTGACAGTCGATTTTTGATCTTTCTTACTTCAGGGTGTATTTCTGCTTTAGATTTAGTACCGCTTGAAGGCTTATTGCTTTTTCGTTCTCTTATTAGTTTTTCAGTATTTCGTACAGACAGTGATTCTCTTATTACTTTTTTATACAAGAATAATTGATCTGTAATATTATCTACAGAGAGTAGTGCTCTTGCATGTCCCATTGATATCTGCTCATTCTTAAGTCCAGATTGTATATCAGGAGGTAACTTAAGAAGTCTCATATAGTTAGTGACGGTACTTCTTTCTTTCCCTACACGATCAGCTAATTCTTCATGTTGTAAGTTACATTCGTCTAATAATCTCTGATAAGAAATAGCGACCTCAAGTGCATTAAGATTGCTACGTTGTATGTTCTCTACGATGGCCATCTCAAGCATACCTTGATCATCTGCTAATCGTATATATGCAGGTATATCTTTGAGGCCGGCGAGCTTTGATGCTCTCCATCTTCTTTCTCCAGATATAAGTTGATATTTATTAATTGCGAGACTGCGGACAGTTATGGGTTGTATAATCCCATGTGTTTTGATAGACTGTACAAGCTCTAATAATTCGTCTTGATCAAAATCTGTCCTTGGTTGAAATGGATTAGGTTCGATCTCTGAGATAGATATTTCTGCTACACCTTTACTCAACTCTTTGATAACTTCTTGCTTTACTTCCGTGGCTTGATTAGAGTCTACCTTTTCTATATTTCCTAATAAGGCTCTTAGTCCTTTTCCCAGTTGTTCTTTATTTTTTTTACTCATTCTGATTGTTGCTTTTACTGTCCTTGTGATTATTTCTCAACGATTTGTTCAGCTTCGTTTTTCAAAATAAATTCATTGGCTAAATTGAGGAAATTTCTTGCTCCTTTGCTTGCAACTGCATATAGGATTACTGGTTTTCCTACACTTGGAGCTTCACCGATTTTTGAGTTTCTATGTATTATTGTATCGAAGATATTGTCAGATAACATCTCATGTACTTGCTGTACAACCATCTTGGCTAATCTTAGACGTTTATCAAACATGGATAGAACAATACCCTCTATTTCTAATTCAGGATTCAAATTAGACTTTACTAATGTAATAGTGTTTTTAAGTTTGCCCAGTCCTTGTAATGAAAAGACTTCACATTGAACAGGTACTAATACACTGTCTGCTGCAGTCAATGCGTTAACTGTTATAATACCAAGCGACGGAAGACAATCAACAAAAATATAATCGTAATCATCCTTCACTTGAGCGAGAACTTTCTTCATCACATATTCTCTACTTTCTACATTAGCAAGTTCAAGTTCAGCTCCTACTAAGTCAATACTTGCGCCTAATACATCAAGGTTATCTACTTCAGATTTATTAATCGCTTTTTTTGTATCTGTGTTATTAATAAGACAGTCATAGAGTGTATATTCTAATGTGTCTGGATTGATTCCGAGTCCTGCAGTTGCATTAGCTTGAGGATCGGAATCTACAAGAAGTACTTTCTTATCGAGTATCGCTATAGCTGCAGCTAAGTTTATAGCCGTAGTCGTTTTTCCTACACCGCCTTTCTGGTTGGCTATTGTAATTATCTTACCCATTTATTATAGCTCTATAGTTTCTCCGAGTTTTGGTAATAGTAAGGTTTTTCCTTTATCCGCAAAGGCCTTCTGAGCAGCAGCACTATCAATCTCAATGTATGGGAATGTGTCGTAATGAGCTCCTATAATAATGTCACATTGTATCATGTCCGAAGCAATAATGGCATCGTCATAGCCCATTGTAAAATTATCACCTATAGGCAGTATCGCAAAATCTAACTTAGGGCAAGTCATTGGAATTAGTTCCATATCTCTCGTTAATGCAGTATCACCTGCAAAGTAAAAACAGCTGTCATCGTTCCAAACGACGAATCCGCCAGGATTACCACCATAGCTGCCATCAGGAAGTCCGCTGGTATGTATGGCATTGACATACTTTACAGTACCAAAATCTAATGAGGCCTTACCACCATGATTGAGTGGATGCCCTTCTACACCCTTATTACCAAACCAATTAACGATCTCATAATTTGAGATGATCTTTATGTTGTTTTTTTTGGCGATCGGTTCTACATCTGCTACATGATCTCCGTGACCATGAGATACGAGTATCCAATCTGGTGATATATCTTCTGATTTAATAGGCCCTGGCTTAGGATTGCCTGTGATAAAGGGATCAAAAAGGAGTTTCTTCCCGTTAAATTCAATTATAAAGCCCATATGGCTCAAGTAAGTAACTTTCATACTAAGAGTATCGTGTGTTTTTATTCAGAGTTCACAAATATACTATACTAAAGGCAATACTACCTCGTGGTATTAGATAGCCAACATGTATAGGCATAAAAAAAGGCTGCACTTCGCAGTGCAGCCTTTTTATAACCTTTCATTATCAATATCAATGATGAATCGTAATCTTCTGAGAGCTTACTTCTCCATCTGTATGAATCACTCTAAGTAAGTACATACCGTTTTCGTATTGACTTACATTAATTTGATTTCTGTTGCTTATATCTTGTTGTCTTATATCATTGACCATTCTGCCATCTATAGAATATAGCTGGATCGATGATACATTATCAGACTGACTTAAGTTAATAGTAAGGTATTCTGATACTGGATTAGGATAGATTTCTACATCTGATCTATTTGCTACACCACTAAGTAATACTGCACTAATACCGTCGTCACTTCTTCTGTCTATTTCTGATATATCATTAAAGTCTCCTGCGTTTATAACTTTCACACAGTAGTCTTCTACTTCGCCATAAGGGAATACATCACAAGGGCTACTTGGGTATCCTCCTACTTTCATAGCCACTCTCATTACTGTATTACCATTCCATAGCGTATATGGCATTGTTATAGTTCCTGATAGTGTCTTATCACCACATCCATAAGCTGCGTATTCTGATGCATCATCAAAGTCGCCATCCATATTGTAATCTATCCATACCTTCCAGTATACTTTAGTCGCTGCAACTCCAGCAAAACCTGGATCTAAGTGCAATGGATATGATTGTCCAGGACTAACAGTTGTACAACCGAAGCTTGTAAAATCTTTATACCCACCATTATTACCAGAGTAATTATTGATAGTATTAAATAGTAAAGATTCTATAAAGTAGTTATTAGAGTTTTGTCCAGATGACGGACAATATCCATTTCCTACAGGTACTGATGCTACATTAATATTGAATGAACATGTCTCCACATTGCCACAACCATCGGTAGCTCTATAAGTTACTGTGTGGTTAGAGCCAGGAGCTAAAATAGATCCTGGTGCAGGGCCAGCAGTTTGTGTTAGATTGAGACAACCCGGTATCTCCATAATGTACTCTAATGCAAAATGATTGTATTGATCATTCCATTGACCATTGTTTAATAATTCTACATAATCTTGAGAACCATTGTAGTTATTAGGTTGTCCAGGATACCAGTTAGTATAGTCTAAAGCATCACCATTAACCCACTGGAAGTTTCCTTCAGTTTCAGTATCAGATAATCCTATCCATGCTGATTGTAATGTTAATAGATTAGCTAAATAAGCATTTTCTGCAGCCCCATTTATTACTGTAAGGTAACCACCATTCGCTTCACAAGATGCCTTAGCTGTAGGCCAAGTTGCTGCTGCTGTTGAGCAATAATAATGATGTCCGTTAAATGCACCCATGTATATGAAACCAGGGATAGCTTGACCTCCTCCACTTGTGCAATTAGAACAACAACTACTTACCGTTGGTAGATTCCAGTTGACAGCAACTCCAGTACTGTTAGATGGTGCAGATGTATTGATGTTGTTAGGACACGTAAGAGATAATGCACTTTCTACAGTTATGTTAAAGCTACATTGATCCACTGATCCGCATGCATCACTGATTTGATAAGTAACAGTATAATTCCCACCAGTGAGGAATGTTCCTGGAGCAGGACCTGCAACTTGATTAACTGAAGAGCAAGGCTTCTCCATAATAAATTCTAATTGATATGTACCATATTGATCATTCCACTGTCCGTTATTAAGTATTTCTACACAGTGCTGAGTGCCATTATAATTGTTAGGCTGTCCAGGATACCAGTTAGTATAATTTACTGGTTCTCCACTTGCCCATTCGAATGTTCCTTCTGTCTCTATATCATTAAGACCAATCCATGCTGATTGTATCGTTAACATATTAGATAAGAAATTATTTTCTTCTGCAGAACCGATACTTGCTAAGTATCCACCATTACTTTGTGAAATCGCGTTTGCATTAGCCCAAGTAGCTGGAGATAATGAACAGTAATATTGATTACCATTCAATGTACCCATATATATGAATCCAGCTATGAAGTTTCCATTATTACAATCAGAACAAGTACCATTGACTGTAGGTGCTGGCCAGTTAACAACTGCGCCACCATTACTACCACATGATACATTGATATCACTTGGACAAGTAATAGAACTATTGACATTAACGATAACATTAAATGAGCACGTTGCACTATTTCCACAATCATCAACTGCAGTATAAACTACTGTTGTAACTCCTACAGGGAATGTACTTCCAGATGAGAAGTTACTTGTAAGAGTAGGTGTACTACAAAAATCTGTCGCATAAGGTGCAGACCAAGTAACTGGTGTTGATGGATTACTTATGATAATATCAGTAGGACAATTAAGTATTGTCGGTGCTTGATTATCGCTTAGAGATATATTCTGAGTACATGAAGAAGTTAAATTACTTCCTGACGTATAGAAAGCTGTAAATGTTCTTTTGACAACTCTACTACAACTCGACTGTGATACGATCTCATCAGAGAAAGAAACTACAGGTGTAGGACAGTTAGCTCCTCCCGTTGCCGTTGCATTACCTAAAGCATTAGTGCTGATATCAGCTCCTATACATAATGAACTTACTGGAGCAGGACAAGTAATAAGAGGTGCAGTATTACAAGTTGCTACACAGTTAACAGTGACAGTAAATACACACGTTGCTGTATTATTACAACCGTCTGTTGCTGTATAAGTTACTGTGTTAACTCCTTGAGCAAACGAACTTCCACTATTTACAAATTGTCCGTTTTGGTTGACTGCAGATATAGATGGTGTTACACAATTGTCCGTAGCTAATATAGTCCCCCAGTTAGCAACCGCTGTACAGTTACTTCCAGAAGCATTCAATACGATATTGCTTGGACAGTTAATGAAGCTTGGATTTTGATTATCTACTAAACTTATCGTTTGCACACATGAAGCATTCAATGAAGCGTTACTCGGATTAGTCGCTGTAAATGTTCTCTGTATAACTTTAGCTCCAGAACATGGTCCAGTTGAGATAATGTGATCACTGAAAGTTATATTAGGAAAAGGACAAGAATTACTCCCAGATGTCGCTGTTGCATTGCCCGCTACACTTGTTGATGGATTACTTCCTGTCGGACAAGCTGTATAATTAGATGGGCAAGAGATAGTAGGTGGCGTATTACATGCTGAAGTACAATTTACAGTTACCGTAAATGATGCATTAGATACATTACCACAATTATCAGTTGCTGTATAAGTTACTGTCGTAGATCCTTGTGGAAATGAAGACCCGCTAGAAAAATTAGAGTTTAGACTTGCAACGCCGCAGTTATCGGTAGCTGTTGGTACAGACCAATTAGCGACTGCGCTACATCCATTACCTGTTGTAGTTCCTGTTACTGTTATGTTGTTAGGTATATTACTTATGAAAGGTGCCTGTGTATCAGAAAGCGTTAGTACTTGTATACATGAGCTTGTGAAATTACCAGATACTGGATCTGTTGCCGTCCATGTTCTTTGTATTGTTTGTGCATTACATGATCCTGTAGAAGTTACTAAGTCACTAAAACTTACTATAGGACTTCCACACATATTACTTCCAGCCGTTGCACTTGCAGAACCAGATATACTTGGCTGAGGAGCAGATGTAGTAGGGCATCCAAAGTAATTACTTGGGCATGTAATAATTGGATTAGCGTCACATCCTACACATTGGACTGTTACAAGGAACTGACCAGTCGCTGAATTACCGCAATTATCTATTGCTGTATAAGTTACTAATGTTGATCCTTGAGAGAAAACTTGTCCACTATCGTGAGTAGAATTAAAGCTTGCAAGACCACAATTGTCAGTAGCAATCGGTGGATTCCATGTCACTGCAGTAGAGCAGTTAGTACCTGAAGCACTGACGATGATATCTCCTGGTATATTGGTCACTATAGGGTTCTGTGTATCAGACGCTGATATTGTCTGTATACAAGAAGTCGATAGATTAGAATTCGATGGATCAGAAGCAGTCCATGTTCTTTGTATCATCACATTAGTACCATTACAACCTGCTAAATTTGTTGTCATATCACTGAATGTGATAACAGCAGCTCCACATGAAGGATCACTTATTGTCGCTGTTGCCATTCCAGTGTTTGCAACCGCTGTACTTGACCCCGGACATAATGTACGGTTAGGTGGACAATTAACAACAGGTGCTTGACAGCAAGATCCTGATACAGTTACGCTAAATGAGCATGTTACTGAGTTATTACAAAAATCTGTCGCTGTATATGTTACATTAGTCGTTCCAGTAGGGAATGAAGTTCCACTAAAATGTGTAGTTGTAAAACTTTGAATACCACAATCATCTGTAGCAGTAGGTATACTCCAAGTAGCTATACCATCACAATTACCTGCTAAATCTACTGAGAGATTAGCTGGACAATTATTGATTACTGGTTGCTGAGTATCCTCTAAATATAGAGTTTGTTGGCATGTTGAATGTAATTTAATACTTGCTGACCCCGCAGGATAAGTAGCACTCCAGGTTCTGTGTACAACTTTTAGGCATGCTGTATTAGTTGTAATCACGTCTGAATATGTTACGATAGGCGCTGGACAAGATGCATCTCCAGGCTGCGCTGTCGCAAATCCTGTATTCATCGGATCAAGGTTGTCATTAGGACAGCCAAGATAAGTAGATGGACATGAGATGATGGGTGCAGTTAAGCACATATCAGAAAAGTCCATCTGAGCTTCAGGAATGTCAGCATTAAAACAGTAATCCTCTTTAGGATTATTCCCACTTGCTATATTCGTGTACATGAAAAATGCCATGAACAAAGCAAATACACTGGGTAAATTAATTCTCATTTTGTAATTTTTAGAATTTAGACTATTGAATATGAATATAATAGGAAAGACAAAAATTGAACGAATCAGCTCCAATTCTCATCATATAATACGTACAGGCTGGTGCAAACGCTTCTTTATAAAACTGTGAATTTGTGTTAAATCACAAATAAATTGCTCGTAACTGCATAGGGGATGGAAAATAAATATTCTAAATTATATAAAATATTGAATATCAATAATTTACAAATTAGTAATATTTATAATGTAAAAGTATATTTTTTTACGGTAAGAGTCTAAATTTTGAGGTTAAATCTCACTAATCCATATTACTAAAAGCCATTAAGGTCGCCTATCTTCAGACCTTCGAATATGATTTGATCTGTTTGACCAGGATTTATCATAAGTTCTACATCATCTTCTACAAATATGTAAGATGATCGGCCTGGTAGCTCTAAGTCCTTACCAAGGATGACTCTTTGAAGGGCAAATAAGTCTATAGCAGTAATAGCATTGTCACCATTAGTATCTGCTGAGATCTTAAGTAGGTCGTTTTCTATTAATTCCTTTCCTAAAATATGCTTTGTTATAATAAATAGATCAATGGCAGAGACCTTGTCAGTGACTTCATCTAATTTTTCGATTCTGAGATGAGGTTGGGTGATGCCTGGATAGTCTGTAGCTAAGTCGTTGATAATAAGTGGATTATTTATATTTATCTCGTATGCGACAGACCCATCTTCTGACTCTAAGGTAACAACAGGGCTATTAATATCATTGTCAAAGAAATCCATAGCCTGGATATTGACTGTATAGGGTTCTGGGTTAGAAGACCCCAATCCCACAGCTCCTGCTGCTGTTAGTGCATCACTTATTGCTGCAATAGTCCCTGCGCCTGTGCTCGTTATTGGATAATTGACATTCCCTAAAGTATCAATAACTGCAAAAGATGGAGTCCCAAAGTAAGGGCCAAAAACTCCGGATCGCAGTCCATCACTAGCTGCGACTGATCCTCCATCACCTCCAGCACTTGGAAATGTAAGTGAATGTCGATTCTTATAGCCTGTGACTTTTGTATCATCATCAGATGATAAGATACTTAATTCAAGAAATTGAACATCTGCATTACCTTCTCCCCATTCTTCATACAATTCTTGTACAGAGGGAGCTATAGTATTACATGGAGGACAATTCACAAAGAACAACTTTATCATTACTGTAGTACCTTTATCTAAGTAATCTTCATAGAGTGTATGTTCTTCTCCATCACTATCTGTAATAGTAAAATCTGGATAAGTTTGTGCTCCAATAGAAGTTGCAAGAAATAGGCTAAAGAAGATGAGGTTAAAAGTAGATTTTCTCATGGCTATTGAATTATTGAATTTTTTCTAAAATTAGCTTTTAATTGCTTACTCAGAGACACGACATATCATTTGTATCATATCAAGAGGTTTGGGACTTTCAATCTCTTCTACATGAAGACATTAAAAAATCTAAAGGCATAACACTCAGTATGTCAAATAAGATTAAAGCTAAAGAGAATATTTTAAATCATGTTGTCTTCTGCGAACATAGTAAAGTGATTACATTCGGGAAAAGTGCAAAGGATAAAAATCTGATATCTTCTGAGGAGATTCTCAAAGGATCTGATATCGAATTATATAAGGTCAATAGAGGAGGAGATGTAACTTATCATGGACCAGGTCAACTAACTGGTTACCTCATATTGGATTTAGAATTATTGTATAGAGATGTACATAGATACGTTAGAAATATAGAGGAATGTATCATTCGATTGCTCGAGAGATATGGACTTATAGGTATTAGACATGATGAATATACTGGGGTGTGGATAAGTGATAATAATGGATTTAGAAAAATATGTGCAATAGGAGTACATCTTAGTCGATGGGTGAGTATGCATGGCTTTGGGCTAAATATTAATACTGATTTAAGTCAGTTTAATCATATCATTCCTTGTGGTATTAATGAACAAAGAATGAGTGTCACATCGCTATCAAGAGAGCTTGGAGAAGATATTAATATAGAAGTAGTTAAGGAACAATTGCAGGAGATATTACGAGATGTTTACCAGCTTGACTTTATATGATTACCCTTATCTCTATTTGTATTAGTGATCAAGTTTAGGATTAGTCTTTTTAGACGAAGGACAACCAAAGTTCTCTGCAGTGCCTGCCTCATTAGGACAATTATCATAATCATCCATGATACCATCGTTGTCAGCATCAGGGCATCCAAATAATAATCTTGATCCTGCTCTATCAGGACATTCGTCATCTTTATCAGCAACACCATCATGATCACGATCTTCTGCTTCATGACTAAATCGTAGACCTAAATTTATGCCGCATATTTGGTAGGCGTCATTTTTATCTGGATTAGCTGCTTCACTTATTCCATCAAGATAATCTGATACGGGAAGTCTAAAATTGTAAAATAAATCTACATTGATAAACGGAGATACATCATATCTAAATCCTAAGCCCAATGGAAATTGTATGCCTCCTACAGACCCTTCAGATTGGTCTAGTAATACATCACTCATTCTATTACTTGGTGGATTGCCCCAGTCCCTCATATTTTCGTCGTCATTAATTATAGCATAGGCGATACCTCCTGTGATGAAAGGGTAGAGATTAGAACCTTGATCATCTATGGAATTAAATTTGGATCTAAATAGATTTGAGAATTTATATTCTACCAATAATCCTAACTCTGAAAGTTGGGATCTGTACATATAATCTCTTCTAAGATGTTGAGGACCCCATTCTTCTTTATTTAATAAGTCAGAATCATCGCCTTCTATTTCTGTACCTCTGTATTGTAGTCTTATGCCCCATCTATTATTGATGTTATATGTTGCGTTAAGTCCATAGGCTAATTTCGCATTGTGTAAGAAACCTAAGCCGTGTCTGCCCCAGCTTGCTGCATCACCACCGTGACTTGTCATGCCTACTGTTACTCCTATTCCTATTTGCTTTTGAGCATAAGAATATGAGGATATAAATCCATATATGATTAATAGGGTGATTAATTTTTTCATACTTCAGATTGGTATTGATAATACGTATATCAATACACTAATGTGATGAAAAAAAATTAAATGGAAGTTTTTATTGTAATAAAGCTTCGATTTTCTTTCTGAATTCTTTATCAAAGTCGGCATACTTTGACGTAGCAGGACCATTGAATCCAGTATGTATATCTATGACTTGTTTGTCCTTATCCATCAGTATCATAGTAGGATAAGAATATATTTTGTCTACAAATCCTAATGATTGAGTCGTTTCTTTTTTATCTGCATATCCACCATGTAGCACTGGCCAGCTTATATCCATTTTCGTTTTATAATTATCTAAGATCTCAAGCACTTTACTTTGATCTCTATATCGTTCGTAAGCTATCGTAACGATTTCAATTTCGGGATATTTGTTTTTGATTAGTTTGAGGTACTCTATTTCATCTTTGCAATTAGGACACCACGTCCCCATAATATTAATGATGATCATTTTGTTTTTGTATTTGTCATCAGATAGAGAAACAACTTTAGACTCAGTATTCTTAAATGAGAAATCAGCTGCGATTCCATCATTCATCTTTGTCATTTGATACGGATCTTTGAGTGTTGTTACACCTGTGTTTTTAGTGGCTATCCAATTGGATTTATAATGCTTACCGCTTCTAAATTCTCCATATATAGTATCATTACTCACTGAGCCAGAAAATAAAAAAGCATGTGCTCCATCAAAAACAGAAAGCCTCAATTTATCCCCATAGGCATTGCCGTCGAGATATCTGTAGTCACCAGTTTCTGTAAGAAAAGTACCTGAAAGTTTATTCCCATCTTGTTTAAATTCTCCTATCGCTGGGTATGCATCTTTTGGATTATCAAATTCAAAAGTCACATCCCATTGTCCACTAAAATCATAGGTGTTATCTACAGGATGATCAATAAATCTGTGAAATTGACCGTACTGAATTAGCACTGGTATGGAGTATCCATCTTTATAGTCAACGTACCATTTTCCTTCTATGAAGTTGTCTTCATAAAAAGCATTTATTCTTGTATCATATTCTGAAAAACCTAATAGAAGTGTATCCTTAGCAGAAGTTCTATCTCTTTCAAAGTGTATATCCTTAACTGGTATTTTTTCTTCTCCATTAATAATGAAAACAAACATACTGTCATCTTCATAAGTGACTTCCATATTAAATGGTAATTCAAAATAATCTAAGACTTTCGCATCACCTTCAAATATTGGTGAAGGTGCATTGGCTGCATCTGGGTCTGTAAGTTTAAGTATGCCCCTCCATTGTCCTGGAGGTAATTTTGTATAGGTATTGTTAACTGTAATGCAGGATGATAATATTAGAAAAGAAAATAGGAAACAGTAAGATGAAACTCTCATAGGATTAATGCTATAGGATGATGTACTTGTACTTATTAATCACTTGCAAGATATAAAGTTCACAAGCGATATTTATTAATATCAAAAAGTGGGGCAGAAGCTATTCTCGTTAGAGTGTATACCTGAGAATCTTATAGAAAACTCAAAGCTGTTAAGGCCAAATTCTGACTGAAATGTATCCCTAAGTCCTATGTCATATGAGAATCCAAATATAAACAGACCTTGTTGTATCCCAACTAATGGAGTGAATTGGTCTAATCTGGATCCTGTAATATCATTAAGGAAGGTAACCCAAGCTCCTATGATAAGAGCTGTTTCTCTATCTCTGAATGAGTATTCTATATTAGTACCAAAATCTATTTGATTATCCTCTTGTTGTCTCTGATATACAATTCTTGGTTGAAAGGCCACTTGATAACTGAGTTGTCTATCCATGCTGGCATGGGCGACAAATTTGCGTGATAGATTATCTATAATATCAGTATTAGGATTGATTCCGGTGACTCTACTGAAATAGGATATATTAGGCTGAGTTAGGTGATGTGCAGCGGCACCAAGATAGAAGCTTGATTTGTCAATATTTATATAATAATTAAGTCCTAATGATATATCTAATACGCCAATGTTGTTTGGTGGCAGATTTTCTGCCGTAGGAATATCAAAAGCATTTATCTGATTAAATTGGTCTTGGAAAAAAAGGTTGTCGTAATTTATATTGCGCTGTATAATTCCAAGTTTAGTGCCGGCGGCAAGGTATGAGTTATTCTTTTTACCCAGTTTTTTATGATATGAAAAGTAGGCAGAAACCTTAGTTGTGTTAGTTTGAAATTCAGGTACTCTGTCACTGACAAAAAAAAGTCCGAGACCAAAATGGTCATCAGTTCTTAGTCTTCCAAATTTCATCTTGAATCGAGTATCTCCACCCGCAGCAAATGTTTTGTAAGGACTATCGAGATTATTGTTCCATTGATCTCTGTATATAGCAGTCATCCTATAGGTCCCCTCATATGCTCCACTGAGAGCAGGATTCATATGCATAGGTATGGCAAAGAATTGTGAGAAATGCTCGTCCTGAGCAGACACATTATATATGCAGAAAATGCAGAAGAAAGTTATAATTAATCTATTCACAACACAAAGCTAATAATAGTAATCTATTATGTAATAAATCATGAATCTATCTAACGCAGAATTATGGCACAAATTCTTTAATTACTGCAAAAAGATGGATCTTATCAAGAGAAGGATCAATACTTTATGATCAATCAAATTATAGAGAGGAGGGTAGAGTGTATACTTTTATTGTAAACTTTAGATTAGTTATCCATCGGGTTATCGACCAGTAGACATGTTCTTAGCCAATATTTGTCAATCAACTCTACAACATCAAAAACTTGGTCTATATCTAAAGGTTTATGCATGTATGCGTTTGCGCCAAAGTCATAACATTTGTCTATGTCATTAGCCAGATTGGAGGTAGTAAATACAACAACTGGTATTTTCTTAAAAACTGGATCAGATTTGATGACCTGAATCACTTTTTGGCCAGATATTTTTGGAAGGTTTAAGTCAGTGACAATGAGTGACGGGAGATCTTTATAGTGACCTGCCTTTTTCTCTTCGAAGTATTCTATCATCTCTTGCCCATCAGTCACGTAGTTCAAATCAATAGATAAATCTTGATTTGATATAGCTTCTTCAAACAGACGAATGTCTGCTACGTTATCTTCTATGTATAATATTTTCTTTAATTCTGAAGTACGCATTGATCAGTATATGATTTAACTAATGTGAAGTTTGTATAGGAAGAATGTTGCTTTTTTACAAGTTGTTTTTGAGACGTCATTAAAATATTATGTCACTTTTCTTTAAAAACGACGAATATAGCTTTTTTTAAATTTAACATACTCGATAAAGCTGTTTCAAATCTGAGACCACTTTGTCCACTACAACGCAGGATAAGTCGTTATTGCTGTCATATAGGCCTGGAGTATAGTAAGTGAAGTCGCTTTGTAGACTATTTGTAGGGTTCAGTTTTGTTTATACATCTGCTCATTTGTACCTATTTTTTGGATTTATATGGATAAGTATCTTTCCTGAGCACCTTAATATTTTAAAATACAAATTTGGTTAGGTTTGCAATTTATTAGAAATACAAGTGAAAACTAAGGCTAATACATTACTCATAATCCTATCATTTGCATCTACCTACATAATATGGGGATCCACATATTTATTTAGTTCATATGCGATAGAAGAGATTCCAGCCTTTAGAGTATGTGGTTATAGATATACTGCTGCAGGTTTAATTATACTTACTTTTTTTGCAATTAAGGGATTGAAAGATAAACCTACGATGACTGAGCTTATTAATTCTTGTAAGGCAGGATTTATCTTTTTAGGCTTAGGTACGGGTGGAGCTATTTGGGCACTTAATTTTCTTGATACAGGATTAACCGCATTGATTATAGCTGGCGAGCCACTATTGATTGTATTCTTAATCTGGTTGATAAAAAAGCGGCGTCCTGCAAGTCAGACTTTTATCGGAATTTTCATGGGGATCTTAGGGATGTATTTATTGGTGTCTCAGAGTACTTTAGTATCAGGAGAAGATCAGTGGATTGGTGTCCTTGTTATATTTTTATCAATGTTAGCATGGGGCTTAGGTTCTATCTTCGTTAATGAGGCGCCATTACCATCGTCTCCATTTTTCAATTCTGGGGTACAAATGCTTGTCGGTGGTATAGCGACATTTACCATTAGCTTCATCATAGGAGAGCGAGCGGGCTCTATCAGCGAGGTGAGCTCTGTCACTCTGTATTCACTTTTATATCTTATCGTCTTTGGGTCTATAATAGCATTTACAGCATTTAACTATCTTCTTAAGAATGTAGCTACCGAAAAAGTTGTGACTAATACTTATATAAATCCCATAATTGCGATGGGATTAGGATACTATTTTAGAGACGAAATAATAACACAACAGTCTGTCTTAGCAGCTGTTATTATGATTTTAGGTGTATTTATTATCAATACAAATAGACTTAAGAAAAGAAAAAAGACCCTATGATTTGAAACATATGGTCTTTATTAAGTTTTATTTTATTTCTGTATGTGAAAATCTACTTCAATTCTTGATTAGTATTCATCTTCATTAAAAAGAAAATCATCCTTCCTTGGAAAATCAGGCCAGATCTCTACCATGTTATCATACATGTCACCCTCATCTTCTATCTCCTGCAAGTTTTCTATGACCTCCAGTGGAGCTCCAGTTCTTATCGCGTAATCTATTAATTCATCTCGCGTAGCTGGCCATGGCGCATCTTCTAAATGGTGTGCTAATTCTAAAGTCCAATACATTTATTTCAAAATTATTTGTATAAAAAAATGAAGGATTTAACCCCCTCTAAAATTCTCGCAAAATTATTAAAAAAAACAACTCGACCTAATATTATGACTTTAAATAGATATTTATGTATATCAATCTGATATTCAATTACTTATGGGCTGTTGTCTGCTTTTAACTCTAATGCAATTTATTAACTACAATATCTTACTAAAAATTCCCTGATTGGAAATAATTATAAGATGAGCATAGCATCTCCGTAGCTGAAGAATCTGTATTTCTCCTTAATCGCCTCATTATATGCATCTAAGATCAAATCTCTCCCTGCAAATGCAGATACCATAATGACTAAAGAAGTTTTGGGTAGGTGGAAATTAGTGATCATACAGTTAGCTATACTAAACTCATAAGGATGATATATGAATGTGTTAGTCCATCCTTCTGCCGACTTGAGCAAGCCGTTAGCTGATACTGCAGATTCTATTGATCTCATTGATGTCGTACCTACAGAACAGACCTTTCTTTTGCCTTTGATCGCTTTATTAACAACATCAGCTGTGTCTTGATTAATCTGAAAGTATTCCGCCTCCATCTTATGCTTAGATAGATCCTCTACCTCAATATCTCTAAATGTACCCAATCCTACGTGTAGGGTTACTTGTGGTAGATGTACGCCTTTAATCTCTAATCTTTTAATCAGAGACTTGCTAAAGTGCAGGCCAGCAGTAGGTGCTGCGACGGCACCTAATTTAGAAGCATATACAGTCTGATACCTTTCGCTGTCTATTAGTTCTGGCTCTCTGTTGAGGTATTTAGGTATCGGTGTATTACCTAACTGCTTTAGTATGGCTTGATATTCATCCTCCTCACCATCAAAGAAGAATCTTATCGTCCTTCCTCTTGATGTCGTATTATCTACTACTTCCGCAACTAATATCTCATTGCCATCTTCGTCAGAAAAATACAGTTTATTTCCTACTCTTATCTTACGAGCAGGATCTACAAGGACATCCCATAATCGGGCTTCTTTATTTAATTCTCTAAGGAGAAAAACCTCTATTTGAGCACCTGTCTTCTCTTTCTTACCATATAACCTCGCTGGGAATACTTTGGTATTATTGAAGATCATGCAATCATCTTCATCGAAATAATCTAAAATATCCTTGAATGTCTTGTGTTCTATTTTACCGCTTTCTCGATGGACTACCATTAGCCTGGACTCATCCCTTTCTTTAGCTGGATATTGAGCAATATAACCTTCAGGTAATTCAAAGTTGAATTGTGATAATTTAGTCTTCATGAATAATTTTGATGTGAGCGTTCGATTTAAAGAGCGGCAAAAATATAAAAATCCTATATAAATAAGGGTTTGTCGCGATTATATTACAATGTTTAGCAGATGAATAAAGTTCATTCATCTAATATTTTCATAATTGATATTAAGCATTGTGTATTTTTAGACCATGATCACTTTGTTTAAAGTCATTTATGAAAGTGTCAGACAGGCTTTTCAGTCATTGTTTGGTAATAAGCTTAGAAGCTTCCTATCTCTTATAGGTATTACAATTGGCATATTCTGCATAATATCCGTTAAGTCAGCTGTGGACTCTCTTCAGAAAAATGTAATGGCTGGATTTGCTGAGATAGGCAGTAATGTAGTGTATGTAGAGAAATATCCTTGGAACGAAGACTGGAGCAACAGTTATTGGAAATACATGAAAAGACCTGAGCCATCTCTATCTGATCTTGAGGTTATTTTAGATAAATCAGAATATACGGACAAGGCCTCATTCAATGTATTCTCAGGAGGACGTACTATTAGTTACAAATCAAGCTCTGTTTCAGGTGCTTTTATCATGGGGACATCTTATGATTTTCAAGATATTCAAAAATTAGAATACGACAGCGGTAGATACTTTAATGCTTTAGAATCAAATTCTGGCAGTAATAAAGTTGTTTTAGGATATAAAGTAGCTCAACAACTTTTTAATAATATCGACCCCATAGGTAAGCAAGTTAAGGTCTTTGGACAGAAATTCATGGTAATAGGAGTACTTAAGGAAGAAGGGGAGAGCATGTTTAATTTTATCAATTTTGATGAGGTCGTATGGTTTCCATTAACAACAGCCAGAAGATTCCTTAATATAGGTGCTAAGAGCAATATTGGAAGATCGCTTGTAATCAAAGCACATGAGGATATTGAATTAGATGAACTCAAAAGTGAATTGACGGGTATATTGAGATCTCATAGACGTATAAGGCCGCGAGAGGATAGTGATTTTTCTCTTATGGAAATGACTGCACTCAATGGTGTGGTTGAAGGTTTCTTTGGGGTTTTAAATTTAGCAGGTTGGGTTATCGGAGGATTTGCACTTATAGTTGGAATGTTTAGCGTCGCAAACATCATGTTTGTTTCGGTTAAGGAGAGAACCAATATAATAGGGATCAAAAAAGCTCTCGGTGCCAAGAATTATATTGTCTTATTAGAATTCCTAATAGAATCAATCGTACTCTGTATTATAGGAGGACTCGTAGGAATCTTAATGACTTACGGCGTGATTAATCTTATAGCAAAACTTGCCGATTTTGAGATGGTTATGTCTATGAATAATGCAATTATAGGAGTCGTGGTCAGTGTAGTTGTCGGAATTGTAGCTGGTATTATACCAGCTTTTTTAGCATCTATTCTGGATCCTGTTGAAGCGATGAGAAGGTAGAGGAGGTATTCAGGATTTATATCACTTTAACAAAATTTCAATATACATCTTAGACAAAAAAAATAGCCTCATCTTACGACAAGGCTATTAGAGTATATTTTATAATTAAGCTTATTGCTCTTAATTTGCTTTCTGTAGGATAGCTTTAAATGCTTCAGGATTATTCATCGCTAAGTCAGCTAATACCTTTCTATTAAGATTGATATCTGCTTTCTTAAGACTATGCATGAACTTAGAGTAAGATAAACCTTCCATTCTTGCAGCAGCATTGATACGTTGTATCCATAATCTTCTGAAAGCTCTCTTCTTATTCCTTCTATCTCTGTATGCATACTGCATTGCCTTTTCTACGGCATTTTTAGCAACAGTGTATACATTCTTTCTTGCTCCAAAATATCCTTTGGCAGCTTTAATGATTTTTTTTCTTCTTTTTCTTGAAGCGACAGCGTTGACTGAACGTGGCATAGTATGATTATTTTAATGAACTAAGGGATTCGTTTCGGAATCTTGGCCTCAGCACACAATTAATTAATTTTTTATTTACAAAGGAGATTCTTGATTCTTGGCACATCACACTCGGCTACAAGTGTTGATCCTGTTAGGTTTAACTTAGCACTGTTAGATTTCTTACGTAGTAAGTGTCTCTTACCAGCCTGAAATCTTTTAACTTTTCCAGAACCTGTTATTTTAAATCTCTTTTTTGCGCTTGAATGCGTCTTCATTTTAGGCATAACTATTCTTTTAGGGCTGCAAAAGTACAATAAATTATACAAGTAAGTACAGCTTTGAGTTGCTTATTTTTTCTTCTTTTTGAGGGGAGATATCATGACGATCATACGTCTTCCTTCCATTTTTGGTAGATTTTCTGCACCACCATATTCCGCTAATTCGTTGATAAATCTTAATAGAAGTAGTTGTCCACGATCTTTGAATACAATAGTACGACCCCTGAAATGCACATAAGCTTTGACTTTCGCTCCTTCGGTGAGAAATTTCTTAGCATGATTAAGCTTAAATTCAAAATCGTGCTCATCCGTATTAGGTCCAAATCTAATTTCCTTGATTACAGTCTTAGCTGTCTTATTCTTTATCTCCTTTTCTTTCTTCTTCTTAAGATATAGGAATTTATTAAAATCAATGATCTTAGCTACTGGAGGATTGGCATTAGGGCTTATTTCTACGAGATCTAATTCCAAATCTTTTGCCCACTTGACAGCATCCATCGTATTGTGTACTCCGGATTCGATGGTTTTTCCAGCGATTTCACTTATTTCTTCAAAGTTTTCCCCTACAAGTCTGACTTGGCGAGATTTGATAAATTCGTTGACATTAAAGTCGTGTTTTGGTTGCCTTCTGAAAGGCTGTCTTCTTCTATTCAAATGTTTATTATTTTATTAAATACTATTGTTCGTTTCAAAGTTAGTGTTTTTAAAGGGATAAATAGACTGAACAGAGATTTATTGGATATCTTCTGCACTCATCTTTTGCGATAACTTTATGATTATGCCATCCTTTTCTTTGTTGATTACTGCTTTTAACTCGCTACCTTCTGCTGGACTTTCCGTTAATATGAACTCAGCCAAAGGATCTTCTACATATTTCTGAATAGCTCTATTAAGAGGTCTTGCACCAAACTGAGGATCAAATCCTTTCTCTGCTACAAACTTCTTTGCAGAAGGCGTGAGGTGTAATTTATAACCCATTCCTTCAAGTCTGCCATAGAGATCTTTTAATGAAATATCAATGATCTTAAATATATGCTCTTGTTCCAAGCTGTTAAATATGACAACATCATCTATTCTATTAAGAAACTCCGGAGAGAAAGTCTTTTTCATAGCTTTCTCAATTACAGACTTGGAATTCTCATCCATACTGTCTTTTCTTGCCTGAGTATTAAATCCAACACCTTGGCCAAAGTCTTTTAGCTGTCGAGCTCCTATGTTAGAAGTCATGATGATCAATGTATTTTTGAAATCTACTTTTCTTCCAAGACCATCAGTTAGTTGACCATCATCAAATACCTGTAATAGGACATTATATATATCTGGATGTGCTTTCTCAATCTCATCAAGTAATATAACTGAGTAGGGTTTTCTTCTTACCTTCTCAGTAAGTTGTCCTCCTTCTTCATAACCGACATATCCTGGAGGCGCTCCTATCAATCTACTTAAGGAGAACTTTTCCATATATTCTGTCATGTCTATTCTTATGAGAGCATCATCAGAGTCAAAGACTTGCTTAGCTAATACCTTTGCTAACTCAGTCTTACCTACACCAGTAGGACCTAAGAATATAAATGTACCGATCGGCTTAGATGGGTCTTTTAGTCCTAATCTATTTCTCTGAATGGCTTTACTGATTTTCTCGCAAGCACTATCCTGACCTATGACGAATTCTTTGATTTTTTCAGTCATGCCCACAAGCTTTTTATTTTCTTGCTGAGCAACTTTGGTCACAGGAATACCTGTCATCATAGAGACGACCTCGGCTATATCATCATCATTGACGGGATATTTAGCAGCTTTGGTTTCATCTTCCCATTCTTTCTTACTTGTTTCAAGTTTCTTTATGAGCTTCGATTCTTGATCTCTTAAATCTGCAGCCTTCTCATATTGCTGGTTTTTGACAGCCTGGTTCTTGGCATCCTTTACCCCTTCTATTTTTTCTTCTAATTCTTCTATGTACTTGGGTACATGTATGTTTTTTAAGTGTGTTCTGGCACCGACTTCATCTAAGACATCTATGGCTTTATCCGGAAAGAATCTATCTGTTATGTATCTATTTGATAATTTAACACATGCTTGGATAGCCTCATCAGAGTACTCTACATTGTGAAAATCCTCATACTTAGATTTGATGTTCGTCAGGATTTCTATAGTTTCTTCTGGAGAAGGCGGCTCTACGATGACTTTTTGGAATCTTCTTTCTAAAGCTCCGTCTTTTTCTATATACTGTCTGTACTCATCTAATGTAGAAGCTCCTATGACTTGGAGTTCGCCTCTTGATAGTGCAGGCTTAAAAATATTAGATGCATCCAGAGAACCTGTAGCCCCACCTGCGCCGACTATAGTATGTATCTCATCAATGAATAATATGACATCTCGTGTCTTTTCTAATTCATTCATGATAGCTTTCATTCTTTCTTCAAACTGCCCTCTGTACTTAGTCCCAGCAACCAAAGCTGCAAGGTCCAGCATAACTATTCTTTTGTCAAAAAGAGTTCTACTGACTCTTCTTTGAATTATTCTGAGTGCTAATCCTTCCGCAATTGCAGTTTTACCAACTCCTGGTTCTCCTATAAGAATGGGGTTGTTTTTCTTCCTTCTACTTAGTATTTGTGATACTCTTTCTATTTCTGTTTCTCTACCTATGATAGGATCAAGTTTATCCTCCTCTGCAAGCTTAGTCACATCTCTACCAAAGTTATCAAGGACTGGAGTACGAGACTTAGAACTCGCCTTTCTTCTTGTAAATGGATCTTCTTCACTTTCCTCCATTGGTGGTAGGTCAGAATCGCTAGCTGATGTAATGTCTGTATAGTCAGACCCTTTTTCTTGATTGACGAATTCTAATTCATTTTTATATATAGCGTAGTCAATTTCAAACTCATCTAATATACCTGCAGCTGTGTTTTCTCCTATTTTCAAGATAGATAGCATAATATGTTCAGGATTGATTTCTTCTTGCTTTAATGACTTAGCTTCTAAGAATGATACTTTTAGAGCTTTTTCAGCGTGTTTGTTTAATGGTATGCTCCCTACATTAAGCTGAGAACTTACACCTCTTTGATTTTGAATAGATGATTCTATCTTATATTTTAATTCATAGAGATCTACATCTAAAGAGTCTAAAACTTTTATAGCAACACTATCTTTATCTTTTATCATACCCAGAAGAAGATGCTCTGTACCTATGAAGTCATTACCTAATCTAATGGCCTCATCTCTACTTATAGATATTATCTTCTTAACTTTGGGTGAAAACTTACTATTCATCGATTACTTTTTGTCTCATCAATAATATTAAGATTATTTTACATATATCTTAATTTACTCAATATAAATGCCTAAAAACTGTACCATTGTTAGTATAATGTCATTATGGCTATTTTATATGTCAAGTTAGCCTTTTTGCTACACGCTTGCATGGCAATAACGCATGATTATCACATATTGTTAGGGAAATAATATAAAAATGCTAAAAGGGATGCATTTTTGTAAAATTGAAGAACTAAATTTGCCCTCATTAAAGATTCCATATGAAGTTTGTTATTGACAAGCAAGAAAAATATTTGCTTCTTCAACTTAATGAAGACAACCTTAATTCATTGATTGCTCCTGACCTTAAGTCAGAGTTCGTTTTTCTATGTAATGAAGGCGTCAAGAATTTGATTCTTGATTTATCAGAAGTTAAGTACGTTGATTCCTCAGGTCTAAGTGCCATACTCACAGCCAATAGGCTCTGGAGTGAGCAGGGCTCATTTGTACTTACGGGTGTCAAGCATCCGAGTGTCGTCAAACTCATAGAGATATCGAGACTTGAAAGTATCTTCAAAATTATTCCTACTGTAGAAGAATCTATTGACTTCATATACATGGAGGAAATAGAAAAAGAGCTTAAGTCTGAAGAAGAGTAATCTTTATCTTAGATCATGAAAGAATTTGAGTTAACTATACTCGGTAGTAACTCAGCGCTTCCAGCCTATGGAAGGTTTCCTACAAGTCAGGTATTACGATACGATAATGATCTGTTTCTTATAGACTGCGGAGAAGGTACTCAGATGAGACTCTCTCACTATAAGATCAAAAGAAATAAGATATCGACCATATTCATAAGTCATCACCATGGAGATCATCTGTATGGTCTGCCAGGAGTCATTACTTCTATGAATCATTATAATAGGACTGAACCACTAACGGTAGTTGGTCCTGTAGGGATAGAGAAGTACCTGAATGTTATATTCGAAATAGGGGAGGCCCACATTAATTTTGACTTAGATATCATAGAGATCAACCCAAATGGTAAAGAACAAGTCTATGAAGATAGTCGTCTTACTGTGCATGCATTTCCAGTATACCATAGAATACCTACCTATGGTTATCAATTCGTAGAGAAACAAAGAACTCTTAATGTCCTCAAGGATAGTATTGTAAAATACAGTCTTACGGTAGAAGAAATAAAAGCTCTGAAAAGTGGAAATGATATCCAACGGGGAGAGACAGTAATAAAAAATCAAGAATGTACCTCAGGACAGAATCTCTTGCGTAGATATACCTACTGTGCAGACTCTAAAGTAGACGATGCACTTATCCCAATAATAAAGGACAGTGATCTCTTGTACTTTGAGACTACTTACATGCATGAATTACAAAAGCAGGCTCACGAACGCGGTCACGCTACAAGTGTAGAAGCTGCAACACTTGCTCGCAAAGCAAATGTCAAACAACTAATCACAGGACATTATTCTTCACGTTATAAAGATGTGCAGCCACTCATAGAGGAGGCCAAGTCAGTTTTTGATAATGTGATCATGGGGTATGATGGGGTGGTGGTGAGGATATAGTTCTCAGTTGTATGGAGGTCGCTATTAACTACTGAGTTCATTGATCTTTGATCTTCTTGCGTCCATCATTTCGTCCAGGTGTTCTGCGAGTCTTGGGTTTAATTCTACCATTTCTAAAACTTCATTCTGGGAGACGGATATCACTTTTAGATCTTCCTGCGCCTTTACAGAAAAGGAACTGAATTTTTCAGTAAAGACGGCTATTTCACCAAAGAAATCTCCTTGCTCAAGTTTTCCTATGACGACCATCTCATTATTAGAGTTAGCTATTTCCAAATTGGCTTTTCCTTCTAAGATCACATACAAGGATCCCGTAGGGTCTCCTTGGCGTATAACTTTTTCTCCTTTTCCAAAATATTGAATTTCTGACCCATCTATTAATTCACTGACATTGCCTTTTTCAATGGGCAACATTTGAGGAAGCTTTTTTAATGAATTTTCTAATTGATTGAGCTTGTATTTTTCGACGTCGGTCATTTGGTGGGCATGATGTATTTTCATTTGTGACATAGGCATGACTAGGTCATGGCGACGTGAGGTATACCATACTCTTGACATGAAATCATCCATGATTTCCTCGTGGTCTTTGTAATTACCAATGGCAAATTCTACTTCGTATACGACTTTCGATTCCATGTACTCATTTGTTTTTACTTCGGGCTCTGGGTCATGGAGGATGCCAGGAGTAGAACAACATGTACTAAGCAATGCTTCCTTGACTTTATTAGGAGGATTCTGATGAGAAAAACCTATTTCCGTTTTCATGATGTGTACACTTGTAGGTCGACTATAGTTCTTTATCGTTCCTTGGCCTATTACTAAGTGTGGGATGACGATAAGCTCTTTTTCGCGTGTTTCCATTCTAATCGCTCGCCAGTTCATTTCTATAACCTTGCCTCTCTGGTCTTCTACCTCTATGTAATCACCTTCAGAAAATGGTTTTTCATAGACTAATGCAATACCTGAAAATAAGTTACCTAAAGTATCCTGCAAGGCTAAACCGATCACAAACGAACCTAGCCCTAATGCCGTCACTAATCCGCCTAAGTCTGCTCCCCATACCATAGATAATACGATAGCTGCTCCAAACAAGACCATAACGACTCGGAAAATATCCAAGAATAATTGAGGAACTTTAGTTTTATTTCTTTTTGAGCCTTTTCCAGAGAAAAAGATCACATTGACTAAGGCGAGCAAAACATTGATGATCAAGATCCAAATAAATGTTTCAAGTAATTTCATCAAGGTCGAACTCCTTGGATATTCTAAGACCTGCGTGAAAACAATACTTAATGCAACTAAGGGCAGAATGATATTCTTAAAAGTATTGAGAGGCGCAGTGAATTGCTTATTCTTCTTTCTGGCAAAATAAGTGACCTCATTAATAGCAACAACAAGAAGTGGAATACATATCATTAAGAGTATGCCGTAGGTAAACCAGTTGTTGTCAAGTAATTCCATATTCAGATTACTTAAGAGATTTTGTTTTTAATTCTTTGCTCTGCATATTGCCATACTTCGAAATCTATTTTAGAAGTATCTTTAATAGTGTATTTTTCAAATTCATATTGCTCTTTTAGTTTTTCGTAAACTTGAGTAGAGACAAATATCTGATTGTCTTCTTCAATGTCTTTTAGGGCAAATGATTTATTGACAGTCTGTCCCCATAGATCGTAATTGAATTTTTCATTGCCGACAATACCTGCAATGACTTCACCACTATGTATTCCAATATGTAAAGCTAAATTAATATTGTAATTGATATTGAATTGTGCAGATAGTTGACGGACTTCTAATGCAAAACCAAATATTTTTTTCGCATGATCTAATCTTGGATGGAACATACCACAAGCTGCAAAATATGTATCACCAACTGTTCGTATTTTTTCGATTTGGTGTTTTTCTGCGGCTTGGTCAAAGGCTTCGACTAAGTGATTAAGCAAACTAACCGATTCTGATGGACCTATTTCAGTAGCAAGCTTTGAAAATCCATCAATATCAATAGCGATCAAAGAAACATTGGGGTATATATCGGCTATATTTTTTTCTCCTTTTTGTATCCGTGAGGCGAGAGATACGGGTATAAAATTGAGTAGTAGCTTTTCATTTCGGATGCTTTGTTCTGCAATGACTTCTTGTTGTTTTTCAATATTGTGTGTCATTTCATTGAATGAAGTCGCGAGTTCGCCAAATTCATCTTTGGACTGTATGTCTATTTCTTGGCTATAGTCTCCTGCATTTAGCCTGCGAACACCTTCGGATAATTTTTCGATAGGCTGGACAAATCTACTCGCCAAATACATGGCTAAAAAAGTGACCAATAATATAATAATACAAAGTGCAATGAAAACTTTTTTCTTAAATTGATTAACTGGAATATTTGCTTCCGCCTCATCGATTTCAGATAGAATTACCCAGTTCAGATCGCTGATATTAAGAGGAGCATATGAACTCAGTACGGGAGTAAAACGGTAATCTTCTATAACCTTCGTTTCAGTCTTGCCGGACAGGGCTTCCGCTACCCCTTCAGTCTTCACACGTTGGTGCAGAATGGTTGTTCCTATTGAATACATTCTATCGACCTCCTGCTTGTCTACGCCTAAGTCAACAAGTGCCTGAGTATAACCAACGGTATCTTGTAAGAAGAATCGAGAGATGGATCTCATTAGATAATCTTCGCCGACCAAGTAGGTCTCTCCTGACTCTCCTAATCCATCAGTTTTCCAATTATTATCCCCTGTCATGATCTTGTTGATCTCACCTACAGGTAATTGTAGGACTAATGCTCCTACAGTTGTGGCCCCCTCAGTAATAGGAATACCAACGAAAGCTGCTGGAGCTCCATATGAGGGTCTGTAATTTTCAAAATCAGTAAAGCTTGCTTTTTTAATATCGCTATTAGATCGAAGCTTACGAGCAAGATCTGCTAAGTTACTTTCCTTATATGGTCCAGAATAAAGATTTGTTGCAAAGTCAGTTTCTTTATAGGAGGTGTAGACTATGTCTCCAAGTTCTAAATCAATGAGAAAGATGTCATAAAAACCAAACTTGAGAATAACATCAGTTAGATATTGATGATATTTTATGTGAGCTCTATTGTAATCACTGCCATCATTAGCATCGAGCATGAGATGCTTGTCGCCTGAGGGATTGGGATTTTCGATAATGTACTCATACTGTAAGTAACACGCTTCTACCGATTTAGGATAATATAATTCTGGATTATTCTTTATATCCATATTCCGAGAGACGTGATCTACGAAGTCATCATAGTGTGTACTTAGTCGTCGGCTACATTCTGAGTTTAGTTCTGTTTCACCAATTTTTCTGAAACCTGATTTGAAGTCAGTAAGTGCATGGGCAATCATTTCATTTTCGCCAAGTATTTCTGTTATGTTCCCGATTTCATGAAAGTAACTTTCAACTTGATATTTTTTAGAGGCCTTAACGCTAGTAAGTTGATTAAAGATGCTTTTATTGATGGCATTCTTTCCATTGACATAGCCGATGTAGATCAAGACCATCGCTGAGATGGCGCTTACCATTATTAGCATGAGCATTAAACGAGATCGGATGCTTAAAAAGTTAGATGATATGCTCATGCTTAAAGTAGGTTATTGATTGCGAAACAAGATAATTCTTTTTTTAAATAATAAAATATCCAAAACATTTTGATTCTATTATTCATCAATCATGTCTTATTTTTTCGCTCTGTATAGTTGGTAGGCTTAAGAGTACACGCTATTACCTAACACAAATAATGTGACTGTCTACATCAATAATTAGATTGAAAATTAGGAGTGATATTGATAAAAAAAAGAGTAAACCTATTAATATGGGCTTACTCTTTTTTATGTCAGTGATAAATATTAATTGTGGGTTTTGCTAAGTTTTTCCCAGTTGGCATTAGCTTTTGAAAGAAGATTAGATTCATTTTCGCTTAGCCAAAGTTGCTTGGCATCTACTTCTACATTATTAAGAAACAAGTAGTATTTTCCATCTTTTGATATAAATTTATTTGGATCTACTCTAAACTTAGCTCCTGCATAGATTCCAAAAGCACAAAAGCCGCCATATTGTGGCAAGTACTTGATAGGGTTTTCATCAAAACTTCGTTTTTGCTCTTTAGAAGTCATATAGTAAGCGACACCTTCGTACTCTGATTTAAATTCTTTTACTCCTTTTTGAGCAAGACTTAAATCTGTGTATGATACTGGACTATAACCCTGCAGGGCAATGTTACTATTGTCGATGTTATTCGCCATGTTATCTTGTGCAGTACATACTACAGAGATGGTCATAGCTAATAAGAGTATTAATAAGTTTTTCATTCTGTTGATTTTTAATATTTAAAAAAAAAAGTTTGGTTAATAGAATTTTGATTCGTGATGTCTTTAATTGGGTTTTACTCCTTATTCAGATTTATGAAGACTTACGACTGCAAGTACTGCCACACCGTTAGCCCAGTAATAGAATGCATCTATGCCTCTAAATCCTAATAAAAAAGGAGCGATGATAAAAACTATTGCCACTGTGAAGTCTACCATAAGATGATATCTGTATGGTATGAGCTTAATGATTCCAGTTTGATGATTAGTCAGTATGGTCAATATTAAAGCAGCCACACCAGTTGCTACTGATAACTTAAAAGCTAATGGATTAGATTCTCCCAATCCTAGGACATATGGTAGCACTATGAGTGCAATAGCTACAGGATAATCTAAGTATGCATGGATTCGTTTTGTGATGAATTTCATTTTTTTGTTTTTCTAATTAGTTAGCTAAAAAGTATTCTTCTTGAGTGACTTGACCTTCTTCATTCCATTGTCTATTTATGATTTCATGCCAAAAGATTTTGCTACCATCTTTCATGTCAAAATCAAAAGTGAATTCTGATGCTGATGAATTTCCATCTATGAGGGTTTGGTGGTGAGTTATGCCATTCACTTTGGCAATTGAACTTGTGAAGCCTTCCATTTTTGCAATCATTTCATTTTTGGTTCCAGTAGTGACAGCCCCATAATCCGAAGTGTTAGCTGAATCTGCGAAAAATGTGGATACGGCATCTACAATAGCTCCTTTTGAAACTAATGCATCCATTTTTGTGACTTGATCTTTGATATTCATAATTTATAAAAGTGTTGATTAATAATTATGATATGAATATGAGGTAATAATGCAGCAGGTCAGTTACAAGAAATTACCTAATACTTGTACTTTTATAAATAAACCTATCTGATAAGAATCAGAGTATTGTGAAAAGGGTTATTTATAACTATAATACTTGGCCGTATATTGACTTGGAGTTTGGTTTGTGTAATTCTTAAAGAATGATGAAAAATGACTGGATTCTTCAAAAGCCAAATCGTTTGAGATATCCTTCACCCTTTTGCCTTCTTGGAGCATTAATTTGGCTGAGACAATGATCTGATTTCTAATAAGTCGCCCTATTGTTATGTTGAGTTTGTCTTTTACTTTTTTGGATAGTGCTTTAGGTGACAAGTTCATAGAGTCAGCATAAAAACTAACTGATCGCTGGGTTAAATGATAAGTATTTAGAAGTGCAAATAGATCCGAAATAAAAGTATCTCTTTCTTCAAACTTTATTTTCTTCCTAAATTCTGACGGGCTCAGCCCAGAGGATTTTTTAAATCTTCTATTGAAATATGCTGGGTCCTTGAAGCCATAATCATATGCTATTTCGTTAATGTTTTTATCTGTGAAGGCTATTTCCTTTTTGCTTTCTGAGATTCTTTTTTGTGTAAATACAGACTTTATCGTACGTCTTATCTTTGATTTAAAAATTGTATGAGCTGTATATCTTGAGTACCCGATCAGTTTAATTAATTTATCATTAGATAGATTGTTTTTGTAGTTATCATCAATGATGTCCTTAATATCAAAGATCACATGATATTCCTCTTTATTTGCACTAAAGGGATTTTGTGAATACCATTTGTTTGAAGATTTTTCAATTAGATCAATTCCATTATTTAATAGAACTGTTTTATTCAAATAGTTTTTAAAGTCATCGCCTTGTTCAAAGTATATGTAGCTTAGTGAGACAAGGTGATTGAAAAGTACTCTAAATTTTCTGTCATGAAAAACTTGTTGATCTTCAAATTCAATTTTATGGATAATAAAATTTTCAGAAGTGAATTTTATGTACTGACCTTTATATAGAAATAATAGCTTATCACCCCAGTTAAAGTATCGCTTAAAATCAATTTCAATACATCCTGTACCTTCTATAATAAGATACATTGTATACTTTTGTATTGAGTAGAATTTATTTATTTCTGGTAAAAATTTCTTTATCATTTCAAGATTGGAAAAAGGTAGTCAGTATAAAATCCGTTGGGCAAAATTAAAGAAAAATGTAAAATGTTTAATGACGGTTGTCGAGTGCAAATCTTAATGATAGTAAGATTTACATTGTCAGATGGACTCGAACGTTCAAATAAAAAGATAATTTATTGAGCCTGTACACCTGAAGAAACATTAATCGAACAGAAAGAGGGTAGGGATGCTCTTAAGAAGGATAGGCTGTAGTCATAAATAGTTTAGGCTATGTCAATAAGTCTTGTGTATCTTTCATTATAAATCTGAAGTAAACTTTCTATTCTTTCTGGTGTAGTGTCTAATCCGCTAATCGAAATTTTCTTTTTTGAATGCTCCTGACTTTGGTCTTTTATATATTCAATTTCCAGGAAATTCGATTTTGCCTTTCTTAATCTATTAGTTTTTACTCGTGTTTTTAAAATATTCTTCCAAGAAATAAATTCTTCATTGAGTGATTTAATGCCTTTGGCGTTTATAACTACTACTGGCTCTGTGGTTCTATATTTGGTATAGAAACCGTAGAATGTATATAAAGTTATAGGCAAAGCTACCAATGCAATCCACATTCCAATAGATAGGAAAAAGCAAGCAAGTACAAAGGCCAAACCAGATGTGATCATGGATAAGACTGTGATGTTTTTAGAGTAATAGATTTGTGTTTCGAACTCAATTGTTTCGTCTGTTGATTTAGTTTTCATCGAGTTTTAGATTTTCTCTTCATGAAGATAACGAAGGCTATCCAGTGTAGGCTATAGACTATGATGTGGTCACAGCTTGATAGCGATTGTATTTAATTTATCTACTAAACAAATCATACCTACTCAACGTATCAAGTCTATTTTCAATTAGATACTTTTCAAAATCTTTCCTTACTTTTCTTTTTATTTTTTCTCTGTCAGAAATTTCATAAATAGCCAATAGTATTGACTTTGTATCATCCATATCAAATTTTTTCTCTTTTAATAAATCAGTAAGATGTTCCACACTTTTATTTGTGCCGCTTGTTCGCAAAATTCCTAACATTCTTTGAAAGTATCTCTGTTCAATGTAAGAATTTATTCTACTTAGAACATCATCTTCAATAGAATTATCAGAGTTAAAATATGATATAATAATAAGGTCTCTCAATTCTTCTGAAATATTTGCATTGTCAAATAATTCAAAATATAGCTCCTTTAATTTGTACTTGTTTTGCTTTAAAAATTCACTTTCAGCTTCTATACAGTGGTAAAAATTCATCCAATTATACAATGGCGTATATCGTCTATTCAATTTGTCATTATGTCTTGAAATTACATATTGCAAAGAATCTTCCAATGACGTAAGATTGAGAAATTAGAACTCCTTTTTCAATATTTCTTTATCCAATTTAGTAGGAATCATTCTTAGTGTAGAGTGAGGAGCACGTTCGTTTAAATTCTTTCTTTTGCTGTATCTTTTGATATTATTTAATGATACCCATATTGAATCTGCACAGTTGCAGTTTTTTAAGTCTATTTTTGAACTTACTCTAATTACCTTTAAGGTCTCTTCTAATTTTGAAATAATTCTTCCTTTAACATATAGGTCTTGGAAGGAAGCAATCTCTAGCTCTTTACAAGATTTATCGAGCCTACTTTGTGCTAACAATGTATTTAAAAAACATAGATTAACTATAATAAATATTACTGCTCTTTTCATTTGTTCATATGTATTATTAGATACATTGTTTATACTTCTTCGGGTACATAGTTTATACTTTAACTTTGTTGATATGTAAATAAGTTTCTTTTTCTGTTACTAGTTTTTCTTCCATGTATTCTAAAAGTACATCTCGATAATAGACATTCCAAATTCCATTACCTATTTCCTTAGCGTCTATATATCTTCCAGGAGCTGCGTCAGTCTATTTGGGTGTGAAGGCGGATAAGATTATGTTAAGACAATATCAAATGATTCAAGTGAAACAATTTCATTTAATATTTTTCCTGAAACAGGAGCAGGTGGCGGTCTATTTGTTATAGAACCGAATGATTCAAAACAAGTATGGTTTTTAAGTCAAACTGCAAGATTTGCTGGTGAGAATTATGGTTGTGTGTAGGAGCTTGATTCAATACAAACTTCAGTAACCAACGGTAAAGTCCTTGTATTAGATATTATGGATGAAATTAATTGGGAATTAGAGACTTCTGGTGATCGTATTGAGCTCTTAGATTGTAGACTAACTATTACTAATTCGGATTTACAATGATTCTATTATTGAATAGGCCCGTTGACTTGTTTTTATCTAAGTGAAATTTAAATCCACAAATTTGATTTCTAATTAATCCATTATTTTAACTTGTTGGAAGTGTCAATCGGTGTTCTTTTGAGATATACTAGTCAGTGGAGGCTGAGTAATGACACATAACGGCAGTTTATGAAAATACTACCACTTAAAATTAGCTAAAAATAGGAGAAG
>CAZBXL010000015.1:0-59743 GCA_964495785.1 uncultured Saprospiraceae bacterium
CCGCTTAACCCAGAAGTGTGATTGATTGGTGCTTGGCCGCCAATCATATTGTAGTTATTGCAATAAATTTAAAAGAACGATATTGCGATCTTTTTTAAAATAAGCATCAAACGATTCCAAGATTATGGAAGACATATGTGAAAGATTAGATAATATCCAATGTGTCATATTTGATATGGACGGCGTTATTATTGATTCAGAATTTCTACATAAGAAAGCCTACTACGATACATTTATTTCTTTAGGCTTAGAAGTGTCAGAGGAATTATATAAAACAATCACAGGATCTTCTACTTTAAATGTATTCCAAAAACTTGTAGCACATTTTGAGTTAGAGAATGATCCAGAAGAGCTGGTTCTACATAAGCGTCGTCATTATGTAAGTTACTTTAAGAATGATCCAAGCCTCCAGCTTGTAGACGGTGTAGAAGACATTATTAAGTATTTCTATGCTCAAGGAAAAACATTAATCTTAGCTTCTTCAGCGTCTATGCCTAATATAGATCGAGTCTTCAATCGATTTGATTTGAATCAATATTTTACTGCTAAGTTAAGTGGTGCTGACTTAAAACAATCAAAGCCTCATCCTGAGATATTTGAAAAAGCTGCTGAGCAGGGTAGTGCAGCTAAAGAAAATTGTATTGTGATCGAAGATTCTGATAATGGAATATTGGCTGCTAACAGAGCAGGTATTTTTGTTTTTGGGTATGCCAATGCAATGTCTACAGATCAGACTTTAGAAAAAGCAAATAAAGTAATTAGTGATTTTAAAGAGCTTAAAAAGTATATATAGTTCATTAATAACTAAATATTAGTTCTTCTAAGTTGAGAAAAGACCTTATCTTTTCGGAGTATAAATTATATTCTAATAATACTCAAATTTCAACTTTATGAAGAGGTTCTACATCGCTGCCGTATTAATATTTTTTCAGTTAGTAAGTTATAGCCAGTCTCCTGGGGATACGATCCGAGTTCAGACATTTGACTTCAGTACTAATACGAGAGATACGACTGTCTCGTTTCCTGATGATAATATGACTTATGAGAAGATACTACTCAAGTATTCTATGAGATGTAAGGATGCTCTTGTCTCTACAGTCAATAATCGAAACCTTGGCTGTGGCGAGTGGGATTTTTCATGTAATACTTACTTAGTCGATTCTACTAAAGTAGAGTCAGCAGCTTCGACGACTCCCAGTCATGTCATTACAAATTTTGACGGAACCATTTTTCCTTATATATCTACTCCAGTCTATGACATTATGAGAGGTACCCAGATAGATGCCCGAGTGATTAATGTCAGTAATGAAGTAAGTGCTGAAGTAGGGGTGGGTAATGATATGCTAACTCGAGTATTAAGTACTGACAACAAAGGAGGAAAATCATATTATCTATACACAGCTGATGAGTTATTATCTGGTGGACTATCTGCAGGTATGATACATGGATTAAGTATGCCCGTCATCGAAGGCGGAGAGACTAATTTTTTGAAGATCAAAATGCAAAACTCTTCTAAGACAGAGTTAAATGGACTGATAGATGAAGATTCTTTCACAGAGGTATATTATAAGAATTCTACGCTGGTAGCAGGTACTGATAATCGTTTTCAATTTCATGAGCCATTTATGTGGGATGGCAGTTCTAATGTGATAGTGGAATTTACTTTTACGAATATCGATACTCCATTGGCGGAAACCATTGTAGAGGGTGAGACTGTAGCTACCTCTATGGGTATGTCTGCTGTTAATGAAAGTGAACTTATGCTTTTGAATAATGCCTATATCGAAACCGATGAATATACAGGAGTCAGTGGTACACAGAATAGGACAATAGAGGCATGGGTCAAAACGGACAATGGACGTAATGGTGAAATATTTGCGTGGGGAACAGGTGTGACAGGCTCTAAGTATGTCCTCAGATTTACTAATGGAGCATTGAGATTAGAAGTTTCTGGAGGAGGTACTGTAGGTACAACAAGAATAGATGATGGTGAGTGGCATCACATTGCTTGTGTCCTTGATGGAGATAATCTTGGAGATATTGTTTTCTATATAGATGGCGTATTAGATACTAACTCAGCTATCGGTAATACACCTATCAATACAGCTGATGGAAAAGTAAGAATTAGTCGAGGTCTCAATAATAGATATTTTGATGCGAGTATAGATGACATACGTATCTGGGATACGAATCTCTCTGCAGAAACAATCAATGAATGGAAAAATCTAAAAGTCACAGACGCTCATCCTAATTACAATAATCTACAGTTGTACTTTGAGTTTAACGGCGAAGGTGATAAGATTGTCGATAGTTCGCCGTTCGGGAGAGATGCGACATTGTTTGGAGAACGATACAGTTATACTGGAGTAGGTGGAGCTGAGTTATACAGAGATTTTGTTTTATCATCAGAGAGACCTACACTGACTTTCTATCAAGGTAATTACAATACAGAAATTACAAGAATTCCTGTAGATAGACCCATCGCTAAGAACCCGAGACATCTTGTGCAGACACGTACCATAGAAGAGACAGATCCGCAATTTGCTATCGATGATAGAATTGTATCAAGTGAGCCAAGAGAATACTGGGCACCAAACCAAAGAATTTTTGATGAAGAGACAGGAGATTTTTTAACCCAAATCGCATTGACGCCCGAGGGAGAATTTGTGATCACCGATCTTGATTACACAAGACGCTTTCCGTTCTATAATGAATTGATGTCATTTGTGACGCCATATGGTATCAATTTAGATCTCGGAGAGGAAGGTGTTTCTTGGGTTTTTGATATGTCTGATTACGCCTCTATCCTGCAGGGTGATAAAAGACTCCTTATCACATTAGGAGGTCAGAATCAAGAAGAAATGGATTTGGAATTCCAATTTATAGTAGGGACTCCTCCGAGAGATGTCGTACAGTACGAGCAGATATGGCAAGGAACAAATAGGATAGGGATAGCACAGATATCTCAGATTCTAAATGATGATAAATTCTCGCCGCGTGATATAACATTGACTCCTGATGCTGCAGAGGTCAAGATAAGATCTTCTGTGACTGGTCATGGTAGTGAAGGTGAGTTTCAGCAAAATGGAGGCTTTGTAAGTCACATATTGCGTATTGATGATTTTCCGATATTTAGTTGGAGAATACATAAGGAATGTTCATTTAATCCAATATATCCTCAAGGTGGGACGTGGGTATTCGACAGACAAGGGTGGTGTCCTGGGGAGAGAACTCTTATCACTGAACATAATCTCACACCATATTCTACACCTGGCGAAATAGTAAATATAGATTATACCACTACTGCGCCGCAGGTATCTACAGGTGACTATCGTTATCATGTAGCACATCAACTTGTTGCTTATGGAGAACCTAATTTTCAGACTGACGCTTCGATCGTAGGTGTCGCAGCACCTAATAACTCTGCAGAGTATACCAGAGTCGGTACGATATGTGATAATCCGCAAGTAATTATCAGAAATACGGGAGCAGAAAATCTGACCAACTTGACGATTAACTATTGGATTAATGATGCTCAATCTCCTCAAACTTATGAGTGGACTGGTAATCTTGAATTTATGGAAGAGGAAGTGGTGACAATTCCATCTCCTCCAGCGCTATGGTTTGATATACTCTCAGACAATAATAAATTTCATGCTGAAATACTTGCTCCTAACGGGGGTGTGGATGAGTATTCTTTTAATAATACATTCACATCAGACTTTGATTATCCTGATGTACTGCCATCGGATATAACGATAGAGTTCAAGACAAATACCTTCTCAAGTGAAAATCGATATGAACTTGTAGATGGCGATGGCAATGTCATAGGATCTAATACACTACCAGCAATAAATACAATATACAATGATGATTACAACTTGGCGAATGGTTGCTATACTCTACGTGTAACAGATACCGGTGGTGATGGCTTGCAGTGGTTTGCTAATCCCAATCAAGGCTCAGGCTTTATTAATATAAGAGACAATAATGGAACTGCGGTTAAAAGTTTTGACCCAGATTTTGGTGGGGGTTTCGATTTTAGTTTTAGTACAACTTTCCCTGTATCTACAGAAGAATTAGAATTTCTTACGAGCTTAGAAGTGTTCCCTAATCCTGCATCTGACTTTTGTACTTTGATAGGAGATGACTTATCTGATGCACATATCTCTATTGTTAATTATGCAGGACAGACGATGACCACTGATATCCAATCTCGACATACAGATTTGATTACTCTTAATATCAGTTTATTAGACGCAGGTATTTATTTTGTAGTTATCGAGAAAGATCACATTAGGACAACAAGAAGAATTGTTGTGAAATAAGAGGTGTAGAACGTTTAGGGTTTGGTTGTTCTTGTGGGTGTCGGTGGCGGGTGTTCATATTTATATGTTAGTCGCCATAAAGAGTGAAAACTATTGCTGAGTGAAAACATTTACTCAGGAATGGCAGAGTGGTTTAATGCACCTGTTTTATACTCAGGAGTACTGAAAGGTACCGGGGGTTCGAATCCCTCTTCCGCCGCAGTGGGTGGGCGAAAGCCCACCCATCATTAAAAATGATATATGATTAGGGTGTACCTAGATTGGAATGTTATAAGCAATCTGAAAAGACCAGAGAATATAGATTTATTCAAGTTCATCCTGCAGAACAAGAGAAAACTGCTTTTTCCATATACTCAAGCACATTTTACCGACTTAATGAAAAGTCATCACCCAGAAAATAAATATTTTCCTATTGATTTAGAAATGTTAGAATTCTTAGCTGAAAATCATCACTTGAGATGGGGAAAAGATAGAATTGAACCTCTACTCGGAACACCAACAAAATACTTTGCAGAAACTAAAGACAACGAATCCATAGCTGAACTTTTGAACATAGAAAAACTATTCAATGAATTTGATGATACTGATAACGAATTCGGAATCAAAGGTTACTCAGGTTTAATGAAATCACTACTTAAGCTTCAACCTACAGGCATTGATATTACAGATGAAAACAAAGATATTCTTTCGAAAATGTTTCCTAATTTGAAAAACGGGTCTACAATTTGGGATATGATGAAGGATTTGGGGCCTATGCTTGAACAGTTACTTCACGATGGTAATTATTATAAAGACCTCAGGAATACAATAAGTGAATCAGGTTTTAAACTTGAACCAAACTCAGGTCAATGGTCGTACAATGATGTTATAAATAACATTGATGAATTCCTTAAATCCAATGGGTTGGATATGACTTATTTGGAGTTCATAGAATCAACATTTAAACACAGAAAGAAATCTGCGAATCAATACGAATACTACACAACAGCATATCTTATGTTAGATATGATTGGATACAAAGTAGATAAACTTCCTAAACCAACAGACAATATGCAGAATATACAAGCTGATGGAGACCATTCATTCTATGCGGCGTATTGTGATTATTTTGCAGCATCTGATAAGAAACTGAGAATTAAATCTCAAGTGCTCTATAATGAATTTGATGTACCAACAAAAATAATTGAACCACATAACCTAATTTCTGAGTTGTCAGAAGTAATAGACAATATTGAGAATAAAGACAACCTTATTAATGAGGCTATTGGATTTTGCCGAAAGGAATATTTTGTAAAAGACTATACTAAAGATGATGATGAGATTGAAGTCTTAGCTTTTAAGCTACCTAAATACTATTTTAACTTCTTTAATTATGTAATCTATAGACACTATCCAAAGCAAAAAGTTATTGTACTTTCATTTAAAAGAGTTTTTAAGAATTTTTCGGATTTCGTATATTATACAGAATCAGAATCAATTCTTGATAATCTGTGCTATTTCTTTGGCAATTCTCATATGACAAACTATAAAGAACAAAAGAGAAAATTTGTATACGAAGGGGAAGAATTAAACTTTGATTGGAGCATAGAAAATGGATTTATAAGAATTGACAAGGATGAGGAATATCGGCGGATACGACTAAATTACATATTGTCAGTTGAATGAATAACGGCGACTAACGAGCGATCATGATGGTATATCTATTCGTTCCTCATAGAGACGCCACATATCGCCACTTCTTTATATACAATTCTTCAGATTGTCTTATACAGTATGAACCTAAAATTGTCAAAAAAATATGAGACTTATAACTTCTGCAATTTTCTTTTTATTTATTTTCTGTTCTGCTCAGGGACAAAACACAGGGACGAAATGGTATAGTGAGAGTACAAGCAATGGGATAATCATACAAAACAGTTATCCCAAAGGTGGCTTATATCTTGGTCCAATAAAAAAATATTTCAACTATAGCTACTTGGTGTTCTTTCATCGAATAACAAATAAAACTGCGGATCCAATTGTAATCGAAATTAATTTTTCTGGGGATTCAATAGCAATTCCAAACTCCCCAGACACCTTTATGAATTTAATTATTCCCCAAGCTACAATGACCCATGAAAAAGAAAGCTTATTTAGCTACGGAGTTACAGAATTGGACTTTCTCGATAGCCCGACTAATTTTCATAAAACATTAAATCCTGAAGAAGATTGCCTTTTTTATACAGTAGCGATTTTTTATCAGACAAAAGCTGATGAGTTGTTTCAAGAAAGAGGTGGCAATCGTGCAGAGTTTGTTTTAGAAGGCCAAAATCTGTTCTATAAAATACCGCCGCAGAAAAACTCACTCTTTTGTGGAACTATTATTTTTAATAAATGAGCTTTGCTAAAAACCTTGAAAATAACTCAATAAATATGCCATCAGAATGTTGATCATGCTTGCTTCGTCAGCACGACGGATGTTGCAGATTTGATTTACACTTCAATATAAAATGCACAAATTCATAACTTTAAATACTATAAGTCAGAGGCAAGCGATTCAGTATCGAGAGGCTATTGGTAGAGCGTTTCCGCCTATAATCGGAGAGTCTGCAGTCATCAAAAAGTATTGGTCGAGGCTCGAAGAAAATCTTTCAGAATATCAGATAATGCTTCTTGCTGATGATGGAGAGCTTATTGGATTTATGAATACGGTTCCTTTTTATTTTAATGAAGGATTGGATCAGTTACCAGATAGGGGATGGGACTGGATGCTGACAAAGGGGATGAAAGATTATCAAAGCGAAATAGCACCTAACTATCTTGGTGGACTCCAAGTTATTGTAAGAAAGAAATTTCAAGGTCAGGGATACAGTAAAGTTATATTGCGATATGCTAAAAAGTTTGTCGATGAATCAATTTTTGAAAATCTTGTGATTCCTATAAGACCTATATATAAACATAGATTTCCTACGATGCCTATGACGAAATATATGAATCTTAAGGACGAGAATATTATTTATGATCCATGGATTAGAACACATATAAATGGAGGTGCTGAAGTCATCAAAGTCTGTGAGCAGTCAATGATTATGAAAGGTGATATTAAGTTCTGGGAATCAATGCTAAATAAAAGAATTAGTAAATCAGGACAATACCCCCTTAGTGGAGCATTAAGTCTAATCGACATAGATGTAGAGAATGATAGTGGGCAATATGTCGAAGCTAATATTTGGATTAAGTATTAGTGACTGATCTAATAATATTAAGCGCAATAGAGTCTACTTATCTGAGAGTTTATTGATATTGTTTTGTGTATTTAGGCCTTAGCTTTATAGTAATTGTGTAAGAACAAATAATCATCATACCCACAGAGATTACCTACCTTAGCATCAATGATTAGACAAATCGATTATAAGAAAATCCTCAATAGTATTTATGCTGATGTAGGTGCTATGGATAATAAAGGAGAAGTCGCAAGTTACATTCCCGAATTAGAAAAAGTAGATCCTAATAAATTTGGTGTTTACTTTTTTTGTGAGACGAAAGACGAGTATGGCCTTGGTGATTTTCAGACAAAATTTTCTATACAAAGTATTTCTAAAGTTTTATCACTCAGTTTAGCATACAAGCTTTTGGGTGATGTCATATGGGATAGGGTAGGAGTAGAACCTTCGGGCAATGCATTTAATTCATTAATACAATTAGAAACTGAAAACGGGATACCTCGTAATCCATTAATCAATGCAGGGGCTATAGTGATATGCGATATGCTTATCAGCAATTTAGAAAATCCCAAAATTGATTTTCTAAATTATGTCAGACAATTAAGCTCATGTGAGGATATCCACTTTTCTGAAGCTACTGCTAAGTCTGAAGCACTATATGGCTATAGAAATAAAGCGCTGTGTAATTTTATGAAGTCATTCGGAAATATTGATAATGATCCTGAAGTGGTATTGGACTTATATTTTAATATGTGTTCTATTGAGATGACTTGTCAGGACTTAACTATGGCTTTTAGGTTTTTGACATTTGCAGATTTTAAAAATGCAAACAATGAAAGTTTTCTCAAGATAAGTCAGGTAAAGAGAATTAATGCAATCATGCAATCATGTGGTTTTTATGATGAATCAGGAGAATTCTCATTCAAGGTAGGGCTGCCAGGGAAGAGTGGTGTAGGTGGTGGCATAATAGCTTTGCATCCTAACAAATATTGCGTGTCCGTATGGAGTCCCAAATTAAATGAAAAAGGAAATTCGTATCGGGGTATGAAGTTTTTAGAATTATTGACAACAGAAACGCAGTTGTCTATTTTCTAAGGACGATCTTCATTTTAATATGCTACAATTTACATAGCCGTATGTTCTTTATAGGTTCATTCAATATTTGAGAACATCTACTTATTCACCATTAGTATTAATCAAAATAATCATGAAAAGTACCCTTAATCCCTTGTCTTAATAAGTCTATCTCACAATGCTGTAATATGGCCACCATTAGATTCAGCTCAAAAAGAAGAATTAAGAGCAATGGAAAGTTAATATTTAGTCAAACGAAAAATTGAGGATATATCAAGGTGTTTAATACAATTTTCATATTTTCCTCTTATGAAAATCTTCACCCTCATATTTACTATTTTTATTTGTATTTCCGACTCAAGTATATCTCAAGATCAGCTTATCAATAACGTCTACAATAGAGAAGTTACATCTCTTAATGGGGACTGGAAATATATCGTAGATCCATATGAGAATGGATATTATAATTATCGATATCAACCTTTTGAAAATCAATCTAACCCCGGTAAGAGTGCTTTCTTTACAAATGCAAAACGAGAAGGTAAAGGTGATCTTGTAGAATATGATTTTGATAAAATGGATGATCTCATAGTTCCCGGAGATTGGAATACACAGAAAGAAAAATTATACTATTACGAAGGGACAGTCTGGTATAAGAAGTCATTTGATTATAATAAATCTGCAGAGTCCAATAGGGTGTTTGTCTATTTTGAAGCGTCTAATTATCAGACAGATGTTTACTTTAATGGTAAGAAATTAGGACAACACATAGGAGGATTTACACCTTTTAATTTTGAGCTTACAGAACTCCTTCGGGAGAAAGATAATTTCCTCATTATCAAAGTCGATAACAAAAGAAAGAAAGATGCTGTACCTACCCTTAATACAGATTGGTGGAACTACGGTGGTCTCACACGTGATGTCAAGCTGGTAGAGCTAAGTCAGACTTTTATAAGTGATGCCTTCATTCAGTTAAACCCTAATAATAATCAGGAGATAATTGTCAAGTTAAGTTTGTCAGGAAAGATAAATAATCAAAGTGAAGTAATAGTTAGTATTCCTGAGTTAGATATAAGTAAGACATTATTAACTGACGAAAACGGTAATGTTGCTGGAACTATTCAATCTGACAAAATTCGTTATTGGTCATTAGAAGATCCTTATCTCTATAAAGTCATTATCAAAACGAATGATGATTATATCGAAGATCAAATTGGATTTAGAACCATCCGTACTGAGGGCTCTGATATTTTGCTCAATGGGAAAAGCATTTTTCTAAAAGGAATCTCTGTACATGAAGAAAGCCCTGTCAGAGGGGGTAGAGCAAACAGCGAGGCAGATGCTATGCAACTCCTCGGTTGGGCCAAAGAACTTGGCTGTAATTATGTTAGACTTGCACATTACCCACATAATGAGCATATGGTCCGATTAGCAGATAAGATGGGAATACTTGTGTGGGAAGAAAATCCAGTTTACTGGACTATATCTTGGGATAATAGTGATACATATGATAATGCACAGAATCAACTTTTAGAATTGATATCTCGTGATAAAAATAGAGCCAGTGTTATCATTTGGTCCATGGCTAATGAGACACCTACAAGTGATGCTCGAAATATCTTCCTTAATAAACTGGCAGCCTATACCCGTACCCAAGATCCAACCAGATTAATCAGTGCCGCATTGGAGCAGAGTGATTATAAGGGTGATCCCAGAGTAAGAACGATTCATGATTCGTTTGCTGATGTTGTTGATATTTTAAGTTTTAATCAATACATCGGATGGTATGATGGGGGTATAGAAAAATGTCAAACGATCAGTTGGAATATAGATTATGAAAAGCCAGTTATTGTATCCGAATTTGGAGCAGGTGCTAAGTCTGGATTACACGGTGATAGAGATACAAGATGGACAGAGGAGTATCAAGAATATCTCTATGAAGAAACACTCAAAATGATAGATCCAATTGCGCAACTGCGAGGTGTATCGCCATGGATATTAGTTGACTTCAGGTCACCACGGAGAGTCTTGCCTGAGATACAAGATGGATGGAATCGTAAAGGCTTGATATCTGAAAAGGGTCAGAAAAAGAAGGCATTTCATGTGCTCAAGAATTATTATGATAATAAAGTAATTTCAAGTCATAAATAAATATCTACCTCATCGTCAATCATGAATCAACTCAATAAGGATATAAAGTCTTGTAAAGTTTGTAGTTCACATTTTGAGCATGAACCTAATCCTGTATTCGACTATAGTACGCATAGTAAGATTGTAGTTATCGGGCAGGCTCCTGGATCGGTGGTTCATAGAACTGGAGTCCCTTGGGATGATAAGTCTGGAGATAATCTTAGAAAATGGTTGGATGTCGATAAAGCTACCTTTTATGATGTTGACAATTTTGCTATTATACCTATGGGATTTTGCTATCCAGGCAAAGGCAAAAGTGGGGACCTTCCCCCAAGGAAAGAGTGTGCTCCTCTTTGGCATAATTTGATATTTAGTCAGTTGGATAATGTAAAGCTCACTCTACTTATCGGTAAATATGCTCAGGATTATTATCTCAAATATAAGAGTAAGAAAAATTTGACTACAACGGTTGAAAGTTACGTAGAATACCTCCCTCAATATTTTGTATTGCCTCATCCTTCTCCAAGGAACAATATCTGGATGAAGAAGAATTCATGGTTTAAAACTGAGGTTCTCCCTGAGCTTAAAAGTATAGTACAAGAAATTCTCAGATGATTAATATCTTTGGCTATGTACTTAGAGTACTTTGCCTTTAGCCCATACGTTAGCTAACATACCACCTAGGATTAACACAATCCCCATGATCGGTAATATCTGATATGTCTCACCAAATATAAAGTAACCCATGATGATCGCATAGATCAGTTCCATGTACTTAAATGGTGCCAAGACACTGGTGTCTTCTGTCTGAAATGCTTTGGTCATGAAGACCTGTCCTATTAATCCTGCTACGCCGATTCCACATACATTGATCCATTCTTCTGCGATGGGCATTCTCCAGTATTTAATAAAACAGAAACTGAGTAGTAATGCACAAATCATAAAGTAATTAATGATCGTCAGAAAATGCTCCTTATCTCCTAAGTACCTCAATAATACAAATACACCACCGACTAAAACAGCTGAAGCAATTAGTAAACTGAGACTAATAAAGTCTATGCGAATATCAAAACCTTTCAATACTATAACACCAGAAAATGCTACTGCAAAACTGAGCCATTGTATCCAATTGATTTTTTCTCTGAGAAAATAATATGCGAATCCAGCACCGAATATGGGACCTAGGTATCTTATAGAAATAGCAGAGCCTAATGGTATACGCTGTATGGCGATAAAGAAAAATGCTAAGGATAAAACTCCTATGATGCCTCGTGCTACGAGATGCTTAACATGAGTACCTCTTACAGGAATTCTATGATACAACATGTACGGAAAGATAAATATCCAAGTACCTAATGATCTAAAGAATACAACTTGCAGCGGATGAAAATCAGATAGTTCTTTGGCCATCACATTCATTATCGCAAAAGCAAAAGTGGCAAATAGGATGTATCGGATACCTTGCGACATATGTAATATTGGTGTGCAAAGTTAACAGTACTATATTTAACTCGTACTTTATTTGCAAAATTTAGTAATATAAATTTTTTAATGTTATGTACATACATGATTTAATAGTCAGACAAAAATATTGTAAGTTCCCACTTTCTATTCTCCGCCAACAGAGCAAAAAGTGGTGCTTTAGATAGGTATTTAAATTTTAATGATTTGCATTATTTTTAATTAGTAAAAGCTTACAGTTAATAATTAGAATACTGAAGTTCTAAATAAAAATTTAAGTAAAAGTCACCTTAGTAGAGGTGCAGTTTATAACTTGCGTTGTAATTATATTAGGAGAATGTATTAGAGTCGAGCCATGCCAAATTCGAGTGGGTGGCGGGAGCGGCACAGTGTAGAGCCTTTAATTTGGCTTGATTTTTTGTTTCGTTTTTTATCTGAGAAAAAATGAAAGCCGTCGGCGAGACAAATATTAAGAATAGGTTGTTGCATTAGAATTTTGAAGTGAGTTGATTTATTGAATTAATGATGTTTGCCATGGCTACATATACACCATCCCGATATGAGGAATTCCATCCTCAAGATACTCTTCACCGACGATTTCAAATCCCAGTTGAGCATAGAATTTATGGATATAGACTTGGGATGATATTTTAATGCTGTGAGTAGGGTAAAGCGCTTTCGTTTTTTTTATAGAATAGCTCATTATCTGTGTCCCGATACCATTGATCCGATATTGAGCATCTGTGACCACTCTACCTATAGAACTGTACTCTTCATAAGAAATTCCAGGTGGTACGATGCGGGTGTATGCAATGAGTTTGCTGTCGGTTGTTAATGTAATGTGGTGACTTTTTAGATCAACGCCATCTGCATCCAGATATGGACAATCCTGCTCTACGACGAATATCTCTTGCCTTAATCTCATTATATCATACAGTAGATGTATGTCTAATTCATCGAATGCGAGACAATTAATTTTTATAGAATTAGAATCGATTTTGATATCCTTAGTTTCCAAAACTAAACTGCTTATTAATTTGTGCCCGTGAGTTAATCTGGTATGTACCCATGATACCGATATGGCTTTGGTTAGATTCGCTTATTTCATCAAATTGTACACACTCGAGATCGTTAGAGTAAAATATATGATCATATGGATTAGGAGAACTTAAGGCAGTACTCCTTCGACTGTTATTAAGGTTGGATCTGTTTTTGAACTCTATCATTTCGCCTTGCCAGTAGACCTTACTATAATCACCTAAGACGATAACGGGATTGTTGCACCCTTCTATAGCTTTAGTGACTTCAGCTAAGTGGTCTTCTCTATTCATCTGAGGAACGGGGTAGAATAAGGGCACATAAGATGATACGATATCTATATCTTGAAATTCGTTATCTACGGTGACCACGAGATTAGGAATGTCATTGTATAAGAATGTCGTTATATTCTTAAATGTTTTTTTAGAAAAAATAGCCATTCCAAAAGGATCTACTCTCATCATCTTATGTGAGTACGGATATGATATCATAAGCATAGAAGAAAGTGGCCACTCCCAATCAGGCGTAAACTCCTGAAAGGAAATCACATCTGCATCTATCTCATTTAAGATAGCTTCTATTTCTTCGGTATCTTTATTAAGCGTACTGAGATTAAAATGTGCCACCTTAATTTTCGGTAATAAATTATGTTGTGGGAGGATGAGATTATTGTTAGAAGATACCTTTAGGTAAAATGCAATGAAAGCCGTAGCCATCATACCTATGAACATCAATCTCCTCTGATTATAGATAAGAAATACAAAACTTAAGAATAGCATCCCAAACATTAAGATAGGAGCATACTCTGAGGTCCTTTCAAATATTTCAATCTTAGGGGGATAGATGATGATGTATGCCGATAGCATTATTATCACCGTTGTGATAACTTGTGTGATGTTATGGCTCAGTATCGTTTTCACTTATGTAGAATCATATGCTATAGTACCAAAGATATGAGAATTATCACTAATCTAAAGCTTGGCCTAAGACACAGACTTCCTTCCCTTTGATAATGTCACCATCAGAGTGAAAGAATTCGTAGTATATGATGTACATTCCTACAGGAGACAGTGTACCATTTTCATTGCTACCATCCCATCTGAAGAAGCCCTGTGTACTGAGAAGTGTATTCTCTATAAGAGGAACTTCTGACCTTCCTTTATCATCATATATTGTAATATTAGCTATGAATCCTGGTTTGTCAAGATTATAGTTGATAAGCAAATTGTCTTTGTTACCGTCATTGTTAGGAGAGAATACTTTGTTAGTCAGAGAGATAACCTCCTCAGATGAGGTAGGTATGACTGTATTTGAATTAGCATACCCTGGTGTTGCAAAATTTGATACTTCAGAAGCGGAAGTCCAGTTACTTGGATTATTGGTTTCTGCTGTCAGTGATAGCCTCTCCAGACTGATGCCTTCTGTGTCTGAGATAATACTGAGGTGATCATTATCATCATAGTCGTAACTATCTAAAATGATGTCTTGACCATCTGATATTTTTAATGTGACATTTCCATCATCATTATTGAAAGCTGGTAAGTCTTGCTCATATAGAATAGCTGTCGCAACAGGCTCATAAGTATCTACTAAGAAATCAATATTCTCTGAGAATGCGATGATCTCCATAGGAAGAAGGATGATATCTTCTTCGATTATTTCTGATTGTTGATTTGTATTATTTTCTATAATGAGACCTCTTAGGTTCAGAAACTTAGATGATACATTAACTACCTCCACAAAATCTTCTCCATTTGGAAATGGATCAAATAATATTTCATTCACAAGAAGATCTCCTACTTCTATTCCTTCAGTCAATCTTAACTCAAAGCTTGTAGGTGATATCATATTGCCTGCAATATCCGTGACTCCATTTATGGTAAATTCTATAAGCTGACCACTCGGAAGATTTTCGCCGAGTGTAAGGATGATGATATTAGGTGAGTTATCTTGTATTTCTATGTCAGCAATACTAAGTGCTGGCGTGAAAGAATAATTACTGATATCAACGGCGGAGTCTTCACTAATCGCTTCATCAAATGTTATTTTAATCTGATCAGCATTGATTATTTCTACATTGACTACTTGAGGTGCTGTATCATCTGCTTCTAAGTTTTTAACGATTATATTATCAAAAAGAAACTGATCAATTCTGGTTGATGTATATCTGCAATTAATACCAAAAATATCCAAGCTGCTAAAGTCTACTTGAGGAACATATTCTACGGAAAATTCTTGTGTAAAAATGAGATCCTCAACTGGCTTCGTTTTAAGTGTCCATACATCTTTACTATCTATACTAAGTTCCACTGTAAGGTCAAAGGGATCAGCGACATTGCCCATGATACCAGTAGCTATTGTTGTTTCGTTACCGTCGATTAACTCTATCAACCTAATGGCGTCATTACTACCTGTTTCTCCTATCTCAAGGATATAACCATTGGCATCATCTATATTAATATTGTCTACTGCAAGCCATAATTGCAGACTATTAGATGTCGAAGGAGAAAATTCTAACTCCACATCAATCGTCCAGGATGTGCTATCGCCATAAGTATTGTTTCTATATAGTGTAGCTGTACCTTCTTGAGAATCAGATAGTTGAAGTCTAAAATCTTCATTGACAATAAATTTATCTAAGTCTCCTATCCATTCTGATAGATCCCCATCATTAAAATCTTCATCGATCTGAGAGTAAGTCACCATAGATGATCCTATACAGATCAAAATGAGGTATAATTTATGCATACTCTAATGTACCATATAGGTGAGTTTACAACAATTATTTTATGTAAATAATAGCTTGCAGATGTGTTATTTTTGTGCCGTAATACAAATAAGGTATATATTATGAAATTAGCTTTAGTAGGAGCTACAGGATTAGTAGGTCAAGAAATGATAGAAGTCATAGAGGAACAGAAGATTCCATTTGAGACATTCATACCTGTAGCAAGTGCAAGGTCAGTAGGTAAGCTTGTTAAGGTCAACGGCAAAGATTATCCAGTCGTATCTATGGATGATGCTATTGCAATGCAACCTGACTATGCTTTATTTTCAGCAGGTGGTGGTACGTCTACAGAGCATGCTCCCAGGTTTGAAGCCGCAGGCATAACAGTTATAGATAACTCATCTGCCTGGCGTATGGACCCTAATGTCAAGCTCGTTGTCCCAGAGGTCAATGGTCATTTATTGACAGAAGAAGATAAGATCATTGCTAATCCTAATTGTAGTACGATTCAACTCGTGGTGGCATTAAATCCAATACATCAGAAATACGGCATCAAAAGATTAGTGATATCTACATATCAATCTTATACAGGAACGGGAGCAAGCGCAGTCAAGCAGTATAATGCAGAACGTAGTGGTACACCTCTACATAAGGATGAGATGGCATATCATTATCCGATATACGAAAACTGTATTCCGCATTGCGATATCTTTTTGGATAATGATTATACTAAAGAAGAGATGAAGCTTGTCCATGAGACACGTAAGATCTTACAGGCTCCAGATGTCAAGATCACTGCCACAGCTGTGAGAGTGCCCGTACATGGAGGCCACTCTGAGTCAGTAAATATAGAATTAGAAAGAGCTTTTGATATAGATGAGCTCAAGCAAATGTTGAATGATACAGTGGGATTAACTATACAAGATAATCCTAAACAAAATGAGTATCCTATGCCTAAATATGCCAGAAAGAAAGATGGCGTTTTCGTAGGAAGGATAAGACGTGACGAATCTATAGAAAATGGTCTAAATATATGGGTCGTCGCAGATAACTTGCGTAAAGGCGCAGCGACCAATGCAGTTCAGATATTACAACATCTGACTCGATAATATTATATATTTGAAAATTACAAGAATACTGATGTACATGAGAAGTACATCGAGATGATTATTGATTAACATATTACACGACGAACAAGAAAGTAAAACAGATGAAAAAGAAAATTGTACTCTGGGGAAATGATGCTGAGGAAAAGAAAATCCTTATCGGTATCGAATTAAAAGCTGAAGAAAACAAAGTGAATATCTACACTATCAGCGAAGACATTGCAACGGAAGATTTTTATAATCAAATGATGGATCTATGGCGATCTGATAAGGAGATAACTTTTCCTGATGGACATAAAGTGATCGAACGACCTCTATCTATGACAGACGATCTCTTGCCAGAAGATATTAAAGTGCAGAGAACGGACCTTATCACCCGAGCAAAAACAGAGTGGCATTTTGCAGTATTATCTGCTAAGTTATATGATATGTATCATACAGAGATAGAAGATCTTAAAGATAAAGTCGATCGATTAACAGATTATGATAATGGTATATGGAATGAGTTAATTGCCTATTGGGATAAACTCGGTAATCAAATAAAAGAAAGAAATCTGTTCAGAGAACAAGCAGATACTCTTAGGGATAAATCAAACGCTTTGTTTGAAAAACTCAAGGCGTTAAGATCTAAAGCCAACGAGGAGTTTGCTAAAATTTCAGCTGAAAGGTTAGAGGAGTATAAAGTAAAACTGAATGCGATAAATGAAAAAGTAGAGAAAGGTCTCGGTCTTAAGCCGATATTCGAAGAGCTAAAAGATATTCAACATAAGTTTAAAGATGAGAAGTTTACAAAGAGAGATAGAAATAAGTTGTGGAAGAATATAGATATACTTTTCAAAAAGGTCAAAGAGAAAAAGTATGGTAAGGTACAAGATACCGGTAGCCAACTGTCAAGACTGGACCGTCGTTTTCAAGGCTTGTTAGGTGCTATAGAAAAGATGGAACGTTCTATAAAAAGAGATCAGCAAGACATTGATTTTCAAAACAAAAGAGCAGGAGAGACAGACGGTCAGTTAGAAGCTCAGATACGTCAAGCTAAAGTCCAGATGATACAAGGACGTATAGAGTCTAAGCAAGAAAAATTAAATGAAATGCTTGCTACGAAAGCAGACCTTGAGAAACGTGCTGAAAAAGAAAAACAAAGAGCTGTAAAAGATAAAGAGAAGCAAGAGATTAAAAAGAAGAAAGAAGAGGTGAAGGAAAAAATTGCTGCCGAGATGGAACAAAAATCTCAAAGCGTCGATGCACAAAAACTCGAAGCGGCTGCATCAGCAATTAAAGATTCTAAAAAGCCGAAGGCACCAAAGAAAGAATCTATGTTGGGTACATTAGCTACGATGGCAGGAGATGCGATAGAGGATGCAGTTGACACTGTTAAGGCAGTAGGGTCAGTTGTAGGTGATAAGATAGAAGAGAAGTATGATGATGTAAAAGAAGTGGTATCAGATATCAAAGAAGATATCACTGAAAAAGCGGCAGACATGAAAGAGGACGTACAAGATCAAATGAAGACAGATGAGAAAGAGGGTAGTGACACACTCAAGAAAGGAGGTGTGATGGCTGCAGCTGCAGCTGCAGGTGGTCTTCTTGTCAAAAAAGCAATGGATACTGCGGATAGTCTGAAAGAAAAAGCAGAGGATGTCATAGATGATGTAAAAGAAGCTACATCTAAGGCCAAAGATTCAGTAACAGAAACAGTCAATGATGTCGCTGAAGAAGTCAAAGCTGAAACAACTGAAGCAGTAGATACGACTAAAGCAGCTGTAGCAGATGCTAAAGAAGCAGTTGTAGAGACAACGGTAGATGTCACGGAAGATGTAAAAGCTAAAGCAACCGAAACTGTAGAAACAACAAAAGAAGCGGTTGTAGAAGTTAAAGAAGAAGTAACATCAGAGGCTAAAACTGAGACCGGAGATGCGATCAAGAAAGGAGGCGTGATGGCTGCTGCAACAGCTGCAGGCGGACTTCTTGTCAATAAAGCGATGGCAACTGCAGATGGTATCAAAGAAAAAGCAGAGGGGACAGTAGAAGCTGCTAAAGACTTAGCTGCTGATGCTACAGCTAAAGTCACAGATGCAGTAGACGAAACAAAAAATACAGCAACTGAAATGAATGACAATGCAACCGCCGCAGTGATGGATAATACATCTACTGAATCATTAGAGGAGGTAACCACAAGATTAAGTAGCGATCAAGAAGAAGAGTAGTTTTTATAAAGCAACAAGCTAATTATATATAACAAAACCGGCTATCATTAACAGGGTAGCCGGTTTTTTATTCCTTCTTATCGCGAACGATCAAGGAGCCGAGTAATCACAACCACTTTTTTTTCATCTTGAACGCAGAGAAAGATCTATTAATAAAAAGAGTATAACATAGATTAATAGAAATCTCCCCTTGGTCGATTTGAAAAAGAATATTGGGTTGTTGTTGTTATTGTTGGCCTCCCCGCCAACAACATGGTGATAGCAGAAAAGATGGCGGCGAGGACGCCACCATCAACCATAAAAATCTTGTCCACCCTATAATCTTATAAGTGGTAATATTCCCTCGTCCTTCTATTATGAACAAAATAAACTTCACCTACGCTCATTCAATTTATACCAATTGATGTTCTTAGTAAAATACATTGTGAGACTAAGAATAACAGCAAGCCCCACACTACCCATTAATAGAGCATATTCAGTCAGTTGCATGGTTGTAAATACAAAACCATAAATAGATATCAAAATCGCCATAAGGAGCATAGATAATTTGTTTTTCTTAAAGACACTTATAGAATATAAACTGATCATCCCAATCACAACCACACTTGATATGAAGTAAGCGATATTAAAATTAAGATGTTCTGATATTGATATGAGCAGGATATAAAATAACAGTAAAGCAAATCCAACTAAGGTATATTGAAAGGGATGTATCTTTCTATGATTTAAAATTTCGATGACAAAGAATATCAAGAACGTTAGTGCTATGGTCATTGCAGCATACTTGGCTGCTCGCATGGATTTGAGATAATCATTGAGGGGTAGTATGAGATCTATACCGAATGCAGAGCTCCTGATATTGCTGACATTCAAATTTCCTATCCACGATTGTGGGTAATTTCTGTTGAGTTGTAAGACATTCCATTTGGCTGAGAATCCTGCATCAGTGACGTCTCTTTCGTCAGGTAGAAAAGCACCATTAAAACTGGGGTCTGGCCATTCAGATTTCATTTCGATATCAGTAGACTTACCGAGTGGGGTGAATGAAATATTCTGACTGCCTTGTAAGTCGATATTCATATTGAAATCTAAATTAACTTCTGTCATTTCTGTAAGATCGGGTAGACTTATAGTCACACCTGAGCTGATAATCTCAGGTATTTTAGATCCTGGCTCTACTTCTAATTTGGTTCCATTCCAGTCCAGTAGCATTTGATTTTTGATTCCTCTTAGATCAGAGATTCCCATTGTAATAAATGCATTTTTATAATGTATTTTTTTGAGATTATTTTTATCGATAGGTTTATCAATTTTAAAACGACCATTGATAGATAAGTTAGACTCGTAGACAACAACTTCATATATACTTCGTCTGAGTCGTGTGGGATCTATTTGGCCATCGATGTTAAGTTTTTCTGGTAGTACGTGTAAGTATCTTGTATATTCTGTGACTTCATCATCACTGATCTTTTCTTCATAGCTTAGTGGAATAGTTAGGATCGGACCATTAATGCTTTGACTGTTTGCCCATTTTTTACTGACTTCTGATATCGTGGTCTGGCGCAGACGCTGTCTTTCAGAAATGATCGACTTAATCATTGATGCTGGGATCAATAGTATAAGCATCAGAAATGTAATTGTTATTAACTTAAGGGACAGTGAGGTTTTTAACCAGTTATTGACTTTGTCAAAAAATGAATTTGATGTTTGCATAATCGTAGTTTAATTAAAAGTACTTTGAATTACAAAGTAGATAGATAAAAAAATTATTTTAGAAGTTGCTCTATTGCTTTTATGTGTTTTTTAAATGATCTCTTGCCTTCAGCAGTGGCTTTATAATTCGTTCTTGGTTTTCTCCCTACAAAATCTTTATAGACTTTAATATATTCTTTTGATTCTAAAGTTTTTAAATGACTTGCAAGATTGCCATCAGTGACACCCAAGAGATCCTTCAGTGTATTAAAGTCTACCTTGTCATTAACCACAAGTGCTGACATGATACCTAGCCTTATCTTATTTTCAAAGGCCTTATTTAGATCGTCAAGTATATGCTTCACGATCCGTATTTAATATGCATAAATGTGCCGTATACAATATGCATGACACCAAATCCAACAGCCCAAAAAATCAAACCATACCCTATAAAGTATACAGCGATAACGCCTAATATTATCTCAATAATACCTAAGCTTTTTAATTCTGAAAGCGTATTATGACTACCATTCACCAATGCCAATCCATAAAAGATAAGAGTTAATGGAGCCACTAATCCAACATAACCCTTCACTAATAATATTAAACATAATACTCCACCTGTGCATAAGGGGATAGCCAGATTCATATAGAATCTCTTAGCTTGTTTGTCCCAAAGTTTTTGTTTGTTTTGATTGGCTTTTTTTGATGTAAAAATAATGCCCAATACAATAGACAAGATTATAGTTAACGTTGCTATCCCAATAAGCTGTAATAGTTTCTCACTAGATAATATCGCTATTCTGTCAACCAAATAATTCTGCTCGGTGTACACGATATTATAAGCAAAGTATACAGCTATGAGTGCAAGGATTCCAGTAACAATACCTGTAAGGCCGCTGAGGGAGATAAATTTGGTAGACCTATCCATGATATCTTTGATATCCTTAATATCATCCAAGTATTTTTGCTTGTCCATTGAAAGTACTTTGAGTTACAAAGTAATATAAACTTTATTTACTATTCAAGAAAAGTAGAAAAAAATATTAGTCCTTGTTTTCTGTATACAATCAGTTAGTGGCTAATGTAGGCTGTGAGTTAGATGAAATCCTATTACTAAATCTTGGAGATAAATTGAAGAATACTGACAAAATATATTTCAATCGACAGAGGTGTAATCATGTTACACTTTTTTATTTCTTATCTGTCGCGATGATATTTTCCATATATGAAAGTGCCTATACTATTCTGTCAGAATAGTCTTCTTCGATATTACAAGATTGATTGAATAGAGACTGCATAGATAGGCGTCGCTGAGCGATGGCTCGATATATAAAGTCTCTAACACTTTTAGGTATATACTTAGTATATTTTAATAAGGAGTAAGGCCTCTTGAGATAACTTGATATAGCTATCGCTGCATCACTTTCTATCAATGTATTGCCCTTGTGTATGAAATGAATGGCATCAGGCAGTTCGCTATCAGATAATTTTAATTCTGGAAACTTATTTTTCGCATGAGCTAGTGGACTAAATCTTAATTCCGGACTCTTCTCATGGCGTAAGATAAATTGTACAGCGGAGTTACATAAGTTGCAATCTCCATCGTATAACACGATAGGGTAGGACTTACTTATATCACTAACTGCATTCACGATAACCTAACACTAATTGTTAGGTTATCGTTTAATTCCGATCTACTTATCAGTTAATAAATTATTCGGAGTTCATGCAGACTGTTCTAATAGAAGCATTCTCTAACTCGCTACGGAGCTAGTACTCAATCTAATGATGTGGCTATGATTAATATTTGCGATTTCGCTGCTCGGCGCTTGCATGGGGAGTATATTGTATTGATAAGCCTTACTGATGAGTCCAGCAGAATTACAGACGCCTAATTTTGACATTAATCTTTTTCTATGGGAATCTATCGTATCAGGCGATAAATAAAGAATCTTAGCGATCTCTTTATTATTGTATTCAAAGGCAATAAGGTACAGGGTTTCTTTTTCTCTCTGAGATAATCTTGGGGTGGTATTGGGTTTTAGATTTAGGGTATAAGACATAGTGATTTCTTTTTGGAGTTTGTAATGGTTTATGTGCTGTTCATATTAATTTTTTGATAGTTAGTAGTTATTGAGGATTATCAATTTTTGTATTGATAGTTCTAATATATATGGTTTAGTTTATTTGCTTATAATTTTTTGACTAACGGTCGATATAAATGACGAAAGGCTAATTACATCATGTAATTAGCCTTTCACTTATATACTAAGTCTTATATGTTACTTACTTAAGCTCTATTTAGTCAACAAATATTTTATGATTGACTATACTTTCTCCGCTTCTTAATTGTACAATGTAGAAACCTGATGCCATATTAGAAGTATTAGATGTAATCTGATTTTCACCAGTTGTTACTGATACTTTTCTACTATTGATAAGTTGCCCATCTATAGAGATTATATTGACTTGTGCATCAAAGTTATTCTCACTTACGACCTTCATGATAAAGTAATCCTGAGCTGGATTAGGGAATACACTCACCTCTACGCCTTCTATAGTGAAGTCATCCACAGAAGATAGAATCTCATTATTGATGATCGTCGTTGTGAATGGTGTACAAGCCTGATCAGTATCTGAAGTAATACAAGCTTGTGTCTCCAGATCTACGATGTCAAGAATATCTAAGTCATCTATGAACCATCCTGCATCGTCAGCAAACACTTCGTTGTCATCTACTTGGTCTCCGTTATTAGTACCAAATCTAAATCTGACATCAATTGTCTGACCTACATAAGAACTAAGATCTATCCATGAGTCTATATACTCATCCGTCGTACCAGAAAATGCAAAGTGTGATGGAATAGCAAATGTTGTGTATTCAAGTGGACAATCATATCCATTTCTTATAAACTTATCTCTTGCATCAAACCATAAGACACCGCCGTCATCACTGATTTCTACGAAACCACCGTTTCTAGCAAATTCTGTATTGATTCTGTGCTGGAATCTAAGGACTGGTAATGTTCCAGTTACTTCTATGTTAGGGAAATTAATTACCTGCTTAGTCTCTTGATCTATTTCTTGTACGAACCATGCTTGGTCTCCTGAGAACGTAGGGAAGACACTGCTATTTATTATTTGGAATCTATTATTACCTTCTCCTAATTCTCTCACCCACTCATCAGTTTCTTGGAAGGTCTCTACTGTATTTGTACTTAAGAGTGTAGAAGAGCTACTTCCGTCTGCTACGACTCTGTAAGTTATAGTTTCTTCTCTTCCACTTTCGAATGTACCAAATTCAAAAATTAATTGATCATCTACTAGTGTAGCATCCATGCTTGCAGAATTTTCGACATAAGAAAGTCCATTAGGTATGATGTCTGTAACAGTAACATTGGTCTCATCATTGAGCTTATGATTAGACACGACAAGAGTGACTTCTGTCTCTGCATTGAACTCTATAAGTGAAGCTATATCTTTTCTGATTTTTAATGATTCGATACAATCAGGTCTAACGTCAAAGTTTTCTGTACCATCGTTTCTATTTTGTATAGTTCCACCATCTGCAAAAAATCCAAGTCCTCTTCTTGCAAATGCCTCCCATATAAGACACTGATTGACACCTCCATTATTAGCCATATCTGCTGCAAGGATTGCATTTCTACCATTGATAAATCCGACTTGGCAGCCCATCATTTTCATACCATCTATGACAAGTTTTGCAGCTATATGATTACCAGATTCTGTATTGCTCCAGTCCTCATCAAATCCATATAGTTCTACCATAGACCAGTACATATCCCATATCATATCATTCCACACCTCACCTAATGGGTGTGGAGCTGTTGTCGCTTTTATATCTTTAAATGTCTGTGGATTTACAGCCATATCAGTTGAGTAAGGGAATCTTCTGATACCTCTACCTTCAGTGTTACCTCTACCATCTACATAATTACCGATACCTCTAGGATCAGAACCTAAGTCATCAGGTCGTGTCGTTGTAATAAGAGCAAAGAAATCAGACCATCCTTCTCCCATCTGCTCATCAGTAGAACTTACACAGACAGTATTAGGTCCTCCTACTAATCTACCGCTTATACCATGTCCGAATTCGTGAGCTATGACGCCGTTATCAAAACTAGAGCTTAATTGACTTACACCTTGTTCTTCAGAAGGTTCTATCTTAACTGTCACAGGGAATCCTGCTTCTATAGATGCTCTGATAGAGTTACAATCTTGAAAACCTACAGCAATTGTTGGTATAGTTACATCAGCTCCATTGGCACCTGGTCCCATATTACCAGATATCGGATCACTACCATCACTAGATGGGTCACCTCCTGCTCCAGGTACATTACATATAACCACAGCAACTGCTCCAGCATTCTGCGCATTAAGTGCTTTAGTACCAAACTCACATATACCTCTGTATATGAATGCGACTTTACCGTTCACTTCGTCAGCATTAACAATATCTCCACAACCATTCTGAGGTAATTGTACATCAGCGTCTAATGCAAAAGCCGCTTCTGCTTCGATGCTTACTCCTGCATATGATTCATCAAAACCCCATCCTGCTCCTGCTTCTCCATTAGGTATAGATCCTGCAAGTGGAGACGGGTCTGTAACAGCAAATAATCCTGCAGTAGGCGTGTCCCATCTGAACATGTTCATATTACCATTATTACCATCAGAGGTAAGGCTAAAGTTGGCATTGTTAGTGCCTGAACCATCTAATGCATGTGCTATTACATTATCTCCTCCTGCACCTCCATTTCCGTAATTATTTATTTGGAAGTTTCCAGATGCTTCATCAAATCCTAACAAATATGTGATATCATGCATCATATTATTCATGTAGAATAAGTTGGTTACATCAGCTTCAATACTTGCATCTGGTTCTTCATCTACTGCGTGTGGAAAGTCAAATACTAAGTCTGCACCTCCATCTGGCTCATCATCGCTGCTTAAGAAATCATCGTCTCCATCTTGATAAGCATGTACATTATTACCTCTTGTTATTGTGAACTCAGGTCCCTCTACACCATCAGCGTCATGCCATCCAAAAGGAGAAGCTGCCGGTATAGCAGGATTGTCTACGATTACATGAGGACCATGTATCGGACTTTCAGCAGGAAGCGCATACACTCTGTAGCTTCCTCCCATCATCATACTGTTTAGAGTCGCCTCAGTTTTTTGAGATTCAGATTCTACAGTGACATGTCCTCTGCATGATGCATTGTGATTATGATATTGTCCATCAGTGTGATTACAATAGATTGTTCTATTCTCATGGTCGATCACTTTTCCCGTAAGGGCATCAACTCTGCTACTCCATATATCAAAATTTCTTGCGTCATCTAATAATACATCCCATACAAGTCTCACTTCATCCTCGCTTACGGCGTAGTATTTAGTCTGTACTTTAATCTCTCCTTTACTATAATCTGTTTGAGAAAAAGTATAGACGTCATTATTATCTTTCTTGAGTAATGCAGGTGTCTCAGGATTAATAATATTTAGTTTTTCAGCTAAATAGATAATAGACTCTTCTGGCTTCATTTGAGTCTGAGAAGTGTTGACCTTTGACGCGATATCAGATACAAAGGTTGTATTGTGATATAGCATCTCATTATTCTTATCAATATTAACATTCACTATCGCATTATGCACCGGAATATCATTAAGATATTGTTGGTAATAAATGTGAGTGACGCCATTGTGTTTGGTCGTATACATATCAGAAACCTTCATTTCGCTGACATCAGATTCTGTCAGTTTGAGTGTTTCTAAATTATTGTTAATAAAATTTGAGCCCATATTAAGTTTATCGGCTTGTGAGAATACCATACTTGGTATCGCTATGAGTAAGAGGAGGGTAAATCTAACGTTCATCTAATTTTAGTATTTGTGAATTAATGAGCAAATTAATGGATTGTGAATATATTGTAAAAACTAATGATTTTACGCCTAAATGTGTGATTATAAAAGACATTTCAGGTTGTATATACGATATTGTATGAAATCAGGTTATTAGTTCTCTTTTAAGCCTATTTTTGGGATATATTAAACAATAAAAAACTGAAGGATACATTTCTCATAGGGCGAAAACCAGTTATAGATGCCTTAGAAGCGGGACATTCTATAGAAAAAGTCTGGTTAGACAAGTCACTCAAAGGTGATATAGAAAAAGATGTGAGATCAATATGTCGCATAAGACAAATTCCCCTACAATACGTACCTAAGCAAAAACTCAATGACTTATGTTCTAAGGCCACCCATCAAGGCATTGTAGCTCAGGTTGGCTTTGTAGAATATATGAGTATTGAGCAAGTTCTACCTCATCTCTATGAATCTGGTAAAACACCCTTCGTACTTATATTAGATGGAATCGAAGATGTCAGAAATATAGGTGGGCTTGCTCGGAGTGCTGTATGGTTTGACGTAGATGCGATCGTGGTATCAATGAAAAAAACAGCTCGTATTAATAGCTACGCTATGAAGGCCTCTGCTGGAGCACTTAAGGATATACATTTCTGCAGAGAGAAGACAATAGGGGAGGCCGTGACCTATCTCAAGGAGTCTGGCTTGCAGTTAATTGTAGCTGATGGAGCCGCAGAGTCTGATGTGTCAGCTATAAAATTTGATGAACCAATTGCCCTCGTTTTGGGTTCTGAAGGTAAGGGTGTTTCCTATGCCTTGACTCAGATGGCCGATGCAACCATTAGCATACCAGGAAGTAAGAGAGTAGAATCTTTGAATGTATCTAATGCTGGTGCCATATTAATGTACGAGATATTTAAAAATAAAATTTAATAAAGTAGACATGATACTTAAAAACTTTAAGAGCATTGGGTTGCTCTCAATACTACTCTTATTGAGTGGGATGTATTCTTGCAAAAGCACTAAAGCGCCATCTGTAGAGAATACGACTTTTGATAATAGTCTCTTATGGAAAATAGAAGGTAATGGATTATCAAAAGCTTCATATCTGTTTGGCACCATACACATGATAGATAAGGAATCATTCTACTGGCCTCAGGGAACACTCACTGCACTAGACGCTGCAGAAAAAGTAGTATTTGAGATAGACTTAGATGATATGTTTGATATGAGTAAAGCGATGGGACTGATGAATAAGGCTTTTATGAATGATGGTAAGACACTCAAGGATTTTTATAACGAAGAGGACTACAGTCTCGTCAAAGCTCATTTTGAAGATATGGGTATTCCATTCTTCATGATGCAAAAAATGAAACCTATGTTTCTTACTGTATTTGCATCAGGAGATATTAAGCCCGGTGAGGGACTAAACGGAGATGGCGATATCAAATCTTATGAAATGGAGTTATACTCGATCGCTCAAGAATCTAAAAAAGATGTCTCTGGCCTTGAGACGATTGACTATCAGATATCTGTCTTTGATTCTATACCGTATCAAGAACAGGCGGACATGCTCTTACAGACTATTAAGTCATCTGATACAGAAGATGATTCATTTAAGCAAATGATAGAAATGTATACTTCTCAGGATATCAATGCAATGATATCCTCTATGAGTGATGAAGAAGGAATAGCCGGTAATGAAGATGTATTGCTCTACAATAGAAATAGAAACTGGATTCCAATTATGGCAGATAAGATGAAATCAAACTCTACATTTTTTGCAGTAGGTGCAGGTCACCTTGCAGGTAAGAATGGAGTCCTTGATTTATTAAATAAAGAAGGATATCAGTTGACACCATTGAGTATGTCAAAAGGATAATAAGTTAACTCTAATAAAAAAATATTAAACGGAAGATGTCTTTAATGATGTCTTCCGTTTTTTTGATAAAAGAAACTCAGTAGTTTCCTTCACTGACAGTATTTTTAGCTTTTACTTCATAGTCTTAAGAAAAGCTGTGATCTCTGAAGGTTCTGCTCTGTTACGGTAATCTGCATCTAAAAATGAATAAACGATCTCACCTTCTTGATTGATAATATAAGTGGCAGCCAGTGGCAGCTCGTTAGACTCGTCGCCGTTATGTTTATTAAGTTGGAAAGCATTATTGTACATGCCTGCTACTTCATCAGTCAATTTAAATACGATACCGTATTCATCTGCGACTTTGTTTCCAAGATCACTGAGAACTTCAAATTTTAAGTTATTTTTTTCCGCGGTACTTATAGATTCGTCTGGTAGCTCTGGTGTTAGAGCAATTAAGTTAGCGCCTGCGGCTTTGAAGTTAGGAAGTTCTTCTTGTAGTTCATGTAATGTGAGATTACAGTATGGACACCAACCGCCTCTATACCATGTCAAAACGACGTCTCCTTTCTTAAGGTAATCATCTAAGGATACAGATTTTCCTGTAGCATTTTTGAGCGTAAAGTTTGGAGCTTTATCACCGACTTGTTTCGCTGATTTAGTAATGCCGCTATTCTCTACTGACTCTATGCCTTCACGATAAGCTCTTTTTTTATTGTCATCTGCCTTTAGTTCAAAGCCAGCCTTTTTTTCTTCTAACTTTGCTCTGAGAGGTGCATTTTTATTTTCCATTTTCATTTTTTTATTCAGGTTACTTGTTTTTTCTACCTTGGGTTCGGCTTTTTGATTTGCATGATTTTCATTTTTACATGACATCATCAGACTGGTCAAAACAATCATGGCGACTGTAAGGTTTTTCATGAATAGTGTTTTTTGTTTTAAATTATAAATGACACCATTATGTAAAATAATGATGTCATTCTTTATTACTTCTCTTGTTGTTCGTTTACATTGAATTACTTACTCCAAGCAAAATCTTTGAATGAAGGATCGACTTCTGTCTTAGCCGCATGATTTGTATAGTTACTCATAATCTTCTGAGCATAACCTACTAAGATGTCTAAGTATTGTGCATTCGTATAGCCTGCATCGTAGAATGCTTGCATTTGGCTCTCTGACACAAAACCTCTATCTCTCACTATCGCCAATGTTGTATTTCTAAGTGTCTCTAATTTATCATTTGCTAATGGCGTCTCATTACGTAACGCTTCAGTTATAGACGCATCTACTTTCATCATATGGGCTATGCCTGTATGCGCAGGCACACAGTAATGGCATTTGTTTTCTACATTGATTGTCTGCCATACGACCGTTAGTTCTTCCTTGTTGAAACCCGTCTTGTTCATGAATGTATCATGGATCGTTTTATATGCTTCTAACATAGCGGGGGATTCTGCCATAACACCGTGTAGGTTAGGTAACATACCGAATCCTTTTACAGATGCTTCTAACATGGCCTTAGACTTCTCAGGTGCTGATTCTATTGAATGTACTTTGAATGTGCTCATAGTAATTTTAATTTTTAGTAATAATTTTTCACGTTATTCAACCGCAATATCTCGCGAGATGGAACTGATTATTTTTCCTTTGTCGAATAGTTATCTAATAACGATTAGATATATTACGAGTTTAATTACTTTGAAAAATAAGTTGATTACGAAGTTGGCTTTTTGTTCAATCTATGAGCAAGATAGACACCCATGCTAGCACATGCTTGTATCAGGTAACCGCCAGTAGGAGCATCCCAGTCGAGCATTTCTCCTATGCAAAAATTATTCTTTAATTCTATCAATTCGAAATCTTCATCTATGGCCATTAGGCTGATTCCTCCTGATGTGGAAATGGCTTCATCGATAGGAGCAGAGCCTACTATGGTCAGTGGAAATGCTTTTATATAATTGGCTAATATTTCTTTATCTATATATTCTTCTTTTGCCAAAGTGGCTTTTAATAGGTCAACTTTTGTTCGGGATAATTTTAATATTTTTTTCAGTGTTGTCGTCACGTTATACTTTGAAGTATTCAACCTTTCCACTATTGTAGCTAAGACTAATGACGGTTTGAAATCGACATAGATTAGAGCTTGTTTTTCTTTCTCTATGTTGTCTTGTATTTCTGGACTAAGACCATATATTGCATTACCTTCTAATCCAAATCTTGTGATTACAACTTCGCCTTTTTGTTGTTTGTTATTTATTGTAATGCTAATATTTTTAAGGGGTTGTCCTTCATGACTTTCTATAAAGGATGCGTCCCATCTGATCTGAAAAGCACAATTAGAAGCTCTGAAAGGAACTGTTTCTACTTTATGATTTTTAAACAAATTAAGCCATGAACCATCGGAGCCTGTTACTTTCCAACTGGCGCCGCCTATTGCAAATACGGCAATGTCAAAGTCGACTTCTTCATTTTCATTAAATTGCAGAGTCCTATCATTTATCCATCCAGTGAATGTTTTGTTGAATTGAAAATGAATGTCATTCTTCGTAAGATGTGATTCAATAGCTTTAAGAACTTCAATGGGTTTGATTCCCTTGACAGGAAATATTTTTCCACTACTTCCCACAAAAGTTTCTATTCCTATACTTGCTAACCACTCTCTCAGATCCATATTACTGAAGTGGTCAATAATGGGTTCTAAAAAAGAAACAGGTCTATATCTTAATTTAAAATCAGAAAGATCTTCTGTATGTGTAAGATTAAATCCTCCATCTCCAGCGACCAAGAACTTTCTACCTAAAGTAGATTTTTTCTCATAAATAGTCACATCATATAAGTCCGTATCTATAAATGAAGCAAAAAACAATCCTGCTGTTCCTCCACCTATAATGGCTATCTTCTTTTTCATTATTGCAATTTGCTAATTGAATGCAATATACTATCAACAAAGTCTTATACTAATTCTGGAGCATAATTTTCCCATCTGAATTTGGTATGATGCTCGATGCATGTTTAAATCTGCATGATTTATGATGGAGCATTTTGAACGGCTGTCGGGATTAATCGAAATTTAAAATATAATCAATTGATATAGTGGACTCTTTTGTCTACATCATATTATTAGGAAAGGTTTAGATATCAAAAATGCAGCACTCCTTATGTAGAATGCTGCATTTATTTATTATGGATGAATCTCTTTATAATCAATAAAGAGAAAAGTATAATTCTTATTGTATGATCACTTTGAGTAATGTTCCTTCAATACTTACGAGATATATTCCTGGTGTCCAGTTCTCAATGTCAACTTGTAGATGGCTTCTCATTTTATCTTGATATACAACTTGGCCTGTTGTAGAATAGACTGTGACGATCTGTTCTTTTGGATCATCACCATTATTCTGTAAGTAAAAATAATTGTCAGCAGGATTAGGGTAGAGGATTAAGTTTTCGTCTGAGGATAATTCTTCATCTGTACTGGTCATTATCTGATTCGTGCCATTAAATGAAGGATTTAAAAAATCAAAATCTCCAGTCCCATTAGGAAATCTTCCGTAAGTTATATCAGTTTCTTGCTCTGGATAATCTATTGCATCTACAATAGATGTGTCAGTTGCATTTGATAAGATAATAGACTCTCCTGAAGCTGATAATTTAAAATCAGCATGCAGTCCTTCTTGATCTAAATCTTCATCTGCCCATATAATTAAATAGTCGTCAGCTTCTATAATTGTTCCCGTAGGAAACGTCCATTTAGTAGGTTCTGATCCATCATCAGATAAGAAGTATCCACTCAGATCTACTGCATCTGCTCCATTGTTATATAGCTCTATCCAATCTTCAAATTCGCCATCAGGGTCTGCAACTGTGTTATCATTTGAGGCCATAAATTCATTGATAACCACATCACTTAATTCTATAGCTGTACCTGCACAGGTACATCCGTCAGCTAAGATTACATCATCTTCAGTAGTGGTGTCTCCATCATCACATGCTGTCCCTTCTGCTTGGATAGCTCCTATGGAAGCATCGCTGTCATCACAATCTTCATCTGCACATACACCGTCATTATCCATATCCCCACCGAGATTAGTACAATCAGTAGTCACATCATTATTAGAACTAAATGTGGCTACAGCTTCTGTAAAACCTCCTGTACCATTAGGAATTCTTGCATAGGATACATCTGTCGTCTGTTCTGGATAGTCAATTGAATCAACTATGTCGCCATCAGTATCTGACAAAATGATAGACTCTCCCGAGCTCGATAATTTAAAATTAGCATGTAGTCCTTCTTGATCTTCATCTTCATCTGCCCATATGATAAGATACGCTCCCGGTGCTATGGATGTCCCATCTGGGAATGTCCATTGGGCTGGATCAGTGCCGTCATCTGTTAGGAAATATCCGCTGAGATCTACGGTTTCTGTACTATTGTTATACAACTCTATCCAATCTTCAAATTCGCCATCAGGATCTGCAACAGTTACATCATTAGATGCCATGAATTCATTGATGGCAACACCATCTACAGAAGTTGATGACGTTGCATTAATTGAATAAAATTCAAATTCTGCCCTACGAGGAGAGAATATTCCTATGTTATCATTCTCTGCATAGATGTAGTAATCTGTTGTTCTGCTATTAAGAGTAAGTGCTGTACCATAGATTCCGTCATTGGCTGCCCCATCATTATGCATTCCATCGTCAAACATTTCTACTCTTGTAAATGGTGCCGTCGTAGCTGAATTTCTATATCCTATGTACACGGTCGTACCGTCACTTACTAAAGCTGTTATCGAAATTGACTCTTGTACTTGTGGCGTAGAGTTAGATAGACTTATGTCTGAGATAGCTGGCTCCACAGTTATAAAGTCATTTAAACCTAAAAGATATTCTACTCTGCCATCCATTAAGTTACTGATGCCTGGGGTTGAACCTCCACCACCAGGACCACCACCTCCTCCTGATACGTCAGTCGTCAAGTTAGCTACGAAATTATTATAGGTGAAAAACTTATTGTTATCTGCTTGTACAGCATCATCTATGGTAGTCTGTAGAGCTTCTCCTGTAGCGAGGTATGACCCATCTACGAAATTCTCTTGTAAGATTGTCTTCATGTGAGCAAGATACATACGCCTGTATGTAGGCACACTCAATAGCTCTTGAATAAGTGGATAGTCTTCGTTATTTTCATGAAGCAGATGTGACATTCTTTGTTTTATTGTTGTACCATTTAAGTTGCCAGATCCAGTAGACGAAAACACGCCAAAAGATTCGTTCAAATCCCAAACGACAGGAAGAAACTGTCCGTAGTCACTTCGATAGAGATAATAGTTCTGAGAAAAGTTACCTATGTAGCTGTCTAAATTGACGATGATATTGTCAAATGCAATCATCCATAAGGCTCTATTGACGTCGAGTATTTTTTCTATTCCATCTGTATGATTGACTAATGTATCACATAGGTCAATGAGATCCTGCCAGCCTTCGTCAGACTTGAGTTCATAGGCATCATAGTAGTCTGAGCTATCTTGACCAAGATATACAAGATTAGGTAGATCAGTAGATTGTGGTCCTGCACCATCTGGAGGAGAACATTTAAATCTTGTATTCTCCTTAGAACCAAATCTTGAATTCATGAATTTTTTAGAGATTGATTCTGTATTCGCGTATAGTCCTATCAGTTCTCCGTTGACATAGAGATTAGCAAAGTTAGCCAGCGGAGCATCCATGTATTGACGTATTACGCTGTACGCTAGGACATCTCGGATCATAGAGGGATCCTTCGCTCCATTGGCAAGTTTTATATCTGTATATCCATCATACTCATGATCTTTGTAAGTATCCAATTCTATGTGCCATGGATTCTTTACTTGATTAGATCGATAAGAGCTATTGCCCTTATACTTGACTCCAATACTGTCAAATGTGATTCCGTTAATTGTAACACTTTCTGCAAGTATATATCCTGCATCTGCTGCATAAGCGTTGTCCATTAATTGATCCCAATTACTCTCTGCAAAGTTTACTTCTATGGTTTGGATTTGATCCATATCATAGAAGCTTTGAGCTTGGATAGCTGTTATTAGTATTGAAATTATTATTGTAAAAAAGTACTTCATAGGTTGTTGTTTTTTGATTATACGGTATTAGACAACGATAATAAAGGAATCCTTCTTTTATATTAAGTTTTTTAGGTTTTAAATTATCAATAAGTCAACATTAAATATGAGGTAGAATCTATTATATTGACAATTATTTTAATTAGACGATAGAACCATGCCACTAATATTACCATACAAAGGAAAGACACCACAAATAGATGACACCGCTTGGATAGCTGATAATGCTACTCTGACTGGTGATGTAACAGTCGGAGCCCATTCCAGTATTTGGTTTCAAGTTGTCATTAGAGGAGATGTCAATAAAATCATAATTGGAGACAACTGTAATATCCAAGATCTTACAATGGTCCATGGTACCTATGATCGTGGAGATACTATTTTTGGTAATAATGTAAGTATTGGCCACAGCGCAGTTATACATGGATGCCAAATCGAGGATAATGTACTCGTTGGTATGGGAGCTATCATTCTTGATGACGTCATCATTCCAAGTAATACAGTCATTGCTGCAGGGGCTTTGATTACTTCTAATATGAAATTAGAGTCAGGATATATATACGCAGGATCGCCTGCCAAAAAACTTAAAGCTCTGGATGAAGCGACTTCACTGAGATATATAACTGGTACTGCTCAGCACTATGTGGAGTATGCTAAGGGATATAAGTAGATGGATTTATTGTAAAAGTCATTTATTGAGTCGTAAAATTAGCCGTAATTAGTTACATGCTTTATGGACGTACATAAGATTAGCGGTTGCTGTCTTTTTTTAGTTCACTTAAGGGTATTTTTAATTTGTGTTTCCCAAACCATTCTCCTTCACCTCCAACATACAGAAGAAAAGTGTCTTTACTTATTCCCCAAGTTAATACATGGTTGCTCATAGATTTATAGGCGATTAAATTTATTTTATCTTGATTCTTTGAATTGAAATCTTCTACATAGTTGTATAAGTCTCCTCTGTCGAATTCAGGCAATAATAATTTAGGATCAGATTGTAAAAATGAGAGCCTCTCATCTCCAATCTTCTTAGGGTCTACGACAATAGAATGATAAACTGTATCCTGTAGGTCATCTTTGCCAAAATTTATTTCAGTTATAAATTCGATCGATAAGATATCTTCAGTCATCATGGTAATCTTATAATCTCCTTTTATTATTCTTTTTTCATTCTTAATACTACTACAGTTGTGGGCATAATTTTCGTAATCTACATACTGAGCTAATATATCGTTTAATTCATCTCCCCCTTCTCTTGAGTCATTTGAAATGAATTTTGGATAATAATATTTGATTATACAGTTTTGATTATTCACAACCGATTTGAAATTTCTCTCAATTCTGTATTCACCAATATTCGAACAACAATTCAAAATGAAAATTCCAATAAGTAGTATGTGTTTCATTTATTTCGAATATAGGCAAATTTCGTTCTGCATATGGCCATCTGTAGAGCTTCAATTTTCTCTTGACCAATCAATAGTTAACAATTCATCATTGATCACATATTTTTTATATTCGTCTTTAACCTTCCATTCGTTTTCCTTTTATGTTTACTTAGGCTAACGGAATTATGATATGTGGCGTATCCCGCAGGGTATGCCATCATGATCATGTGTTACTGGTATTTTTTATTAATCATTTATGCCTTGCAGTAAATTCGACAAAAGTAATATTACTTTGGCGGTGTCATTTTCCTTGCTCATTTCAACCGTCATTTTTTCTGGGCTTTTCACCTCATTTTGCAACAATGTTAGTATTGTTTCTTTCAGTGGTTCACACTTGTTAAGCAGTGGTTTTATTTTTCTACCCATTATTCTTGCCGCTACATTATGAATGTCAAAATCTTCTACATCTAATAGGTCAAAATGAATTGAGTTCTCATCATAAACTTCATCTTCATAGAGCTCCCATCCAGCATCTAATAGCGAGCGGATATCTTTCAAATCTTTATTTCTATCATTTCTATCATTCCATGAAATTAGTTTAAGAATGATTAAACCATGTGCAGGTGAAGTTGGAATAGTGAATTTTTCATCAAGTTCAAATTGTTCTATTTCTGTACCTACTTCTTCAAAACCAAGTACACTTAGTTCTATATTTCTTTCATCAAAATTTAATGTATAGTCTTCAGCAATCTCTCCATAAGGAAGAATATCAACAACGGTATTTGAATCCATGTATATAACGCGGAATTTATGTTTAGTTTTTTTGAAACCACTTTCAATAATTTTCGTAATAAATACATCGTACTCTTCTAATGTTGGTACCATTACTGCAAAATCTATATCTGCTGTACCTCTTGAAGGTTTAATTCCTGCTTTGTAAAGTTGGATATCACGAGCATTTGCCCCAATTAAATAATACTCATATCCAAAAGATTTCATTACTGAATCTATTATTTGATAAACATTTTTATGGTTTTGAAAGGAATATTCTTTAAAAGTTGTCATCGTTGAATAGTCTTGTTTTTATTTCATTAGCTATTTCGATATTTCTACTATCTGATGACGCCATTAATTCACTATAGATTAGAATTGGATCTACGGTATCTGTATTTATTTCTATTGAACCATCATTCCAAAATTCTTTGTATACTGTTAATTCCCCATTTCTGTCTGGTATTAATTTTAATGCTCTTTTTACATCGCCCGATTTTTTGGAAGTATAAATAGTGTACTCTTGAGGTTTTAAATTTTGGGTTAGGATAGATGCAGCAACTTCTCCTCCCCATTTGTATCCTACTTTTTGTTTAAGATTTATTTCGTACCACTTTCTTTTATTAGAAAAATTATACGTTCCTATTAGCATAGATGGTAAGAGTTGTTTGGATAACACTTCTATCCATTTGTTCAATAGTTCTTCCCTTTGAACCAATTTCAATTTTTTATCCGGCAGTGTTATTATGAATTTTTCTTCTTTAAGGTGATCTATTATTTTGGAAATTGATCCTAATGAACAGGTAGAAATCGCAGATAATGATCTGTAATTAAGATTGACATAGTTTGGTCTTCTTAGAAATGTGAAGATTAATTTCGCTCCTACTTTTGTAAATGCTCTATTCTTATACAATTCAGAGGGTGATTGTACATATCTACCTTCTATATGGATCATTCCTTTCTTTAGTTTTAAATAAAGGTTACCTCCTGAATCTAAATAGTTGATTCTATATTCCTTTAGAAGTTCCTTTGCATATGGCGTTATATAATTTGACGCAAGCAGAAACGTTTCTTTATGATATAATTCAGCTTGTTTATGTATTTGCTGAACTTGATTCGGTCTTACTTCGTATTTTTCTTCTACATATACCTTCTCTTTATTGATTTCTATGGCCAAATCAATATTCTTATCTCGAGTTTTAATTTCTTTCAATTTTAAATCGAGATACTCTTGATCACTAAGTTTTTGCAGTATTTCTAATACTTCCATGTTCATTAATTTAATGTGTTCACGTAACATGAACAATCAAATATAATGAACATTGATGACTTTAGCAAGGAAGCGGCTAAATGACCAGTAACTACTAAAAACGTACACAATGATCCCAAAAAGCAAAGAAAATCTCCTACAGTTTTTGATATAAACATATTTGACCTATGATAGTCTGTGAGCTTTCTAAGACAATTATTTATGATCAAAAGATTCTGCGATTTTATCATAGTATTCCTGGGTTAATACCTCTGTCCATGAGGTGGGTTGTCCGCCGCCATATAGAGCTAAATAGGTTACATCACTATTCTTAGTTGAAGAATGCCAGTGTTCGGTATCTTTATCACATTTGATGATATCTCCTTCTTTTAGAACTATCGGATCTTTTCCTCTTTCTTGATAATATGCTTCTCCATCTACAATGATCAAGACTTGTGCAGTACTATGAGAATGCCAGTCTAAGGTTGAGTTGGCTTTAAAAGTAGCTTTAGTGATGTTGTAACCTAATTCTGTATCATCGTGAATAATAGCATTCAACCAAGCTTCTCCTAAGTAATGTGTATTCGGTGCCTTAGTACCCTCAGTTTGATAGGATGTAATATTGTAATCTATATTTTGCGAACATCCAGAAAATGATGCTAAGGCAAATAGAGCGATGACTGAAAATTTCATATCAGTATTGTTAAGTTTTTATTTGATATTATATGCTGTGGGTCGGTAGCATAATCTCTAAGATAAAAAGAATGATGACCTTTTTAAAATTAACAAACAAACTCAAAACATCACTACATAGTTAAAAGCAAAAAATGAACTTCGTTCTCTAATTTGTCTCAAGAAGCACTCGGTCCAATTCTTTTTTGAGTAGAGGATCAAATATGACCCTTGTGTGGCTCTGACCTTCTGAAGTAATCAGTTTGATTTTGGGAAATTCAGATTTTAGTTGTTCAGAATACTTGTAGTCTACTACCGTATCGTCAGTGCCGTGTACAATAGATACTGGACAGCTTACATTTTTCATAAAGTCCTCGACAGGCAACTTGATTCTCATTAAGAAATCTGGAAGAAACCATGCATATTGATTTTTGATATCAACAAGACTTGTAAATGGAGCTATCAAAAATAAGTGAGCTGGCGTGTGCTTAGAAGCGACATAGCTCGCCATTCCTGAACCCAGAGAATATCCCATCACATAAATGTCTTTTTCGGCATACATCGTCATAAGAAATTTATAGGCTTGATCAGCATCAGGCAGTAAGTCATTGTCAGACCATATCTTCCCCTCAGTCTTACCATAACCTCTGTAGTCGGGTATGAATACATCATAGCCGATGTTCTGCACTGTCCTTGATTGGTATATAGATCTGAAGATATTGCCCTTGTTACCATGGAAGTATAAGACCACACCTTTACTTGGTGTTTTTGATTTTATAAATAGACAGTTCATGGTGAGATCGTCAGCTATGGGTATCTCTACTTCTTGCCCTTTGGTATAGACTTCTTCTTCGTAGACTTTTTGTGGTTGCAGGATTATTTTGTCTTGTAGGATGTAGGCTAACATGCATACGAGAATATATATGACAACGACTATTTTCAGAAATAACTTCATGAGCCAAAGATAAATTAATTGATAAGGACATTTGAAAAATTAATCATTTAACTCTGAGTATAATTTTGTGTTTTTATAGTATATTGGAACTTCTCTTTTAACTGAAATTATTATTATGACATCTAATTATCTTGACTACGACTCGTTCTTATTTATACTCAATGAAGTATATAAGATGCCTGATCTATTAGAGCTCGATTATTACAAAGATCATGACATGGAGTCCTTAAGTATGTTCTTAGATGCTATCAAAGATCTTTCAGAAAAAGAGCTGTATCCATACTTTACAGAGATGGATGCTCAGCCTGCCCATTTCCATGAAGGGAAGATCATCGTCCATCCGCAGATTGCAGTTATTAATAAAAAACTGAGTGAACTAGGAATCATTGCTGGTCCTGTACCAGAAGAACATGGTGGATTACAAATGCCTCATATGGCATATACAGCAGCGACATACATCATCGATTGTGCTAATAATCATGTGTCTGGTTACACGGGTTTGACATTAGGTGCAGCAGAACTGATTATGGAATACGGCAGTGATACACTTAATGAATTATATACAGAGAAAATGCTGTCAGGTGAGTGGTCAGGAACAATGTGCTTGACAGAACCACAGGCCGGTAGTTCTCTTTCTGATATTACAACCTCAGCGACGCCGCAAGATGATGGATCATATCAGATTAAAGGGCAGAAGATATTTATATCAGGTGGTGATCATGAGTACAGTGATAACTTTATACACTTAACGCTGGCTCGTATTGAGGGAGCACCTGCTGGGACCAAAGGGATATCACTATTCGTCGTACCCAAAAATAGATTAAAGGAAGATGGCACATTAGAAAACAATGATGTTATCACAGCTGGAGATTTTCAGAAAATGGGACAGAAAGGATACTGTACGACGCATCTTATATTTGGAGAACAGGATAACTGCAAAGGCTGGCTCGTAGGAGCACCTCATAAGGGACTCAAGTATATGTTCTTGATGATGAACGCGGCGAGAATAGCTGTCGGTCGGGGAGCTGCAGCGATTACGATGGCATCTTATAGAGCAGCACTATCATATGCACAAGATCGTAAGCAGGGTAGGCCTATCGCGAGTACAGGTAAGAAAAATGTTAATCAAGAACCAGTCAATATTACTGAGCATGCAGACGTGAGAAGAATGTTGTTGTCGCAGAAAGTTATAGCTGAAGGTGCTCTGGCTATTGTAATACTTACAAGTAAATATTACGATCTCAGAAGAGCCAGTGACAACGATGCTGATAAAGAAAAGTATGGTTTGTTATTAGAAATATTAACTCCTATGTGCAAAACATATCCTGCAGAATTAGGTCAGCTAGCTTGCAAAGATGGTATACAGATATTGGGAGGATATGGCTTTTGTTCAGAATACATTCTACAACAGTATGCGAGAGATATAAGAATACATAGTCTCTACGAAGGGACTACAGGTATACAATCACTTGACCTATTAGGTCGTAAGGTGACCATGCAAGAAGGTGCTGCTATGAAGCTTCTTATGGGAGAGATGATGACGACGATTATAGAGGCACGGAAGCACGATACACTGAGTACCTACGCTGATAAATTAGAGAAGAAATTAGGCTCTGTTCAGAAAACACTCTCACATCTATTGCCTCATGCTATGAGTGGAGACTACCAGAGATTTACCGCTAATGCTAATCTATTCATGGAGATGATGAGTCATGTGACTATCGCATGGTTGTGGTTGGAGATGAGTATTACAGCTACTGAGGGAATAGGAGAGGGTAGTAACAAGGCCGCCTTTTACAATAGCAAAATAGAATGTATGAAGTTTTTCTTTAAGTATGAATTAGGTAAGACGACTTCTCTTATGGAGACGATTATGAATCAAGATGAGTTGACACTTAAGGAAAATGAGTCCATACTATTCTAAGAGGCACTTTTCTTTTAGATCTGAGTATGCTGCTATTCCTTACACGACTTTTAGACAAGTAGTAAAAGTGTTGATCTAATTTTGATATTTCTTTATGATATTTAGCATAAGCTCGTTAGGGATAGGTTTAAATTTGTGAGCCTCTGCTACAGAAATAAATTCATCTAACATAGGCTTAGAAAACCCTAGCTTAAATCCATAATGGTGGATCATTTCTTTTTCTGCTTCAGATATTACGGTATCTATTTTCATTAAGAATAGCATGTGATAGAGTATATACATTCTATCTCTCTCAGCAGGAGGTATTGTCAGATCGGCAGTAAGAGGTTTTTGAATTAGTTGTTCTACTCTATCATTATCTATGTTAAGTTGTTGGCCAACTTTTATAAGAAATGATAGCTCAAACTGATCAAAAAAGTCATCGACTCGCGATAACTTAATAAGTGTACTCAACAATTCTTCTGAAGACATAAATTAATCTATAAGAATATGATATCCTTTTCTGAGATAAGTTCTCAGATTAAGCCAAAATGCAACAACAAGGTATATGATCAAAGGGGACCCCATAGTAATGAAGGAAGTATAGATAAAGTATAGACGTACTCTGGAGCTGCTAATGCCCATTTTCCGAGCTATAGAACTACAGACTCCAAAACTCGATTTCTCTACTATATCTCTGATCATACCTATCATCATGATAAATATAATAATCTTATCGTAATAGTATGAACGCTTTATCCAAATTATTTTTGGAACATTAGAGAGTATGGCAAGATCTACATAACTCATTACCCTTGACTTGGTAATACAAATGCGGATTAAAAAAAATCAAATGGAGGATGTGTATTCAATCTGGATATGGAGATATACGATATCCAATTCCTTAAATGATAAGTCTTCCTAATTGCTAACAACGACTCCATCTACATCAGATCCATACACTGTCACAAATGGAATGACATCTTGATCGTCAGTACTATCATATATCTTATCGTAACTCAAGGAAAATCCTGTGAATCCCATAAATAATATAGTTGACATGAGTAATAACTCTTTGATACGTAATGTAATCGTATAAGGTACTTCTTCTTGATGGCCAGCAGGTGTGGCGTCAGTTACTGGGAGCATATATAAATCAATTTTTGGAATGATAAATATATACTCTATTTTACATATTATAAAATTTTATAATGTATAAATTATTCATTGTGTGTAAATAATCTATTTTTTCACAGCTTTTAGCGTATATACATGTGGGAGACTTGTACCAGTATGTCTAAAGATATATTCATGTTCTGCCCTCTCGTAACAGTTATCAAATATCATATACGGAGAATAATCATATTCCTTAAATAAAGTAATCTCCATACCGTTATTCAATAAAGCCTGAAAGAGATCTGCAAGACTATGTTGCCAGAAGTATTCTTTCATTTGTATAGGCGCATTAGTGTCCGCATAAGTCCCTTGTTCTTCTTCCATGATAGGCTCGCCAGAATTAAAATAATCATAAGCTATCTTATCTTTCTCCCAGTCGAATAAATACAAAACTGGATGAAATTCAGTCATGAAGAATGTCCCTCCTTTAGATAGGCGCTTAGCTATCTGAGCTGCCCATAGATTGAGGTCAGGAAGCCATATGATGGTGCCATAACTTGTAAAGACAATATCGAAACTATCATTAATATGCTTATCTGTATCATACACATTACAGCATATGAATTTTGATTTGAGATTTAGTTGATCTCTGATTTCTTTAGCTTTATTGATAGCATTAGGAGATAAGTCTACTCCTGTACAGTGTGCACCTAATCTCTCAAGACTTAATGTATCCTGACCAAAATGGCACTGGAGATGCAGCAAAGATTTGCCATTCACATCAGGTAATTCTTCGAGTTCTATTTTTCTTAAGCTCGTCGCTCCTTTTATGAATGACTTCATGTCGTAGAATGTACTATCTACATGAATATCTGTCTTTGCATCCCATAGTTTTCTGTTGGTGTCAAAATAGACATTGTTTTCTTTCATACTAATGGTTTACCTTTGGGTTAAAATTAAATTTAAAATGGCAGAGGAAAAAAAGAAAAATTCAATGAATATTGAATTACCAGAGGAGATTGCAGATGGTGTGTATGCTAATTTGGCAATAATATCACATTCTCAATCTGAGTTTGTTGTAGATTTCATACGTATGGTACCTAATGTGCCAAAGGCCAAAGTCAAGTCGAGAGTGATATTAACACCTCAACATGCTAAGCGCTTGTTACATGCTTTAAATGATAATATCGTTAAATTTGAAAAGCAGTTTGGTCCTATCAAAGAAGCGAAGCAAGAGAAAATTAATTTTCCCATGAACTTTACGCCAACAGCTCAAGCATAATTAAAACAGACTCCCTGCTTGCGCAGGGGGTACAATGCCCAGATGTTCATATGCTTTCTGAGTCACCTCTCTACCCCTGGGTGTCCGTTGTATATAGCCTTGCATGATCAGAAATGGTTCATGTACTTCTTCTATCGTACCTGGTTCTTCGCCCACTGCAGTGGCTATGGTTGTCAGGCCGACTGGTCCTCCTTTAAATTTCTCTATTATGGAAGATAGGATTCTATTATCCATCTCATCAAGGCCACCGTCATCAACATTGAGGGCTTCTAAGCCATACTGTGCTATTTCTGAATCTATGATGCCATTACCTTTGATCTGAGCAAAATCTCTAATTCTTCTTAGTAGAGCATTAGCTATACGAGGTGTTCCTCGACTTCTTCTTGCGATCTCATTGACACCCCCTTTTTCAATTTCTATCTGAAGTATATCAGCACTCCTTACTATGATGCTTTCTAAGGTATTGATATCGTAATAATCTAAATGACAATTAATACCGAATCTTGCACGCAATGGAGATGTGAGTAGCCCCATACGAGTTGTTGCTCCTACAAGTGTGAATGGATTAAGATCTATCTGAATACTTCTTGCAGCAGGTCCAGAATCTATCATGATATCTATGCGATAATCTTCCATAGCTGAATAGAGATATTCTTCCACAACATTGTTAAGTCGATGTATCTCATCTATGAATAAGACATCCCCTTCTGCAAGATTAGATAGTAGGCCTGCGAGGTCACCAGGTTTCTCTAGGACCGGTCCAGAAGTTAATTTTAGCTGAGCTCCGAGTTCATTAGCGACGATATGAGATAAGGTCGTCTTACCTAAGCCGGGAGGTCCATGTAATAATACATGATCGAGAGCTTCACCTCTTAATTTAGCAGCTGCGATAAATATTTTAAGATTTTCTACAATCTTAGGTTGACCTGAGAAGTCACCTAGAGACTGTGGTCGTAAGGCTTTTTCGAGATGCTTTTCTTCGGGAGTATAATTTTCCTCTGTTGGGTCCAAATTTGGATTACTCATAAGTCGAAGATATTAAATATAATCAACATATAATGTGGCGTAATTTTTAAATGCTTTTTTTCAGTTTTAGGCTTAAGAAGATGTGAGAACTTTGTAAGATCTATAAGTTCTCTTTTCATGTATAGGCGAGTAGACATTACAGAAATAGCACTTTTTTAATCATTTTATAAAATGAAAATATTTTGTTAAGAAATTGTAAAATTCACTTTTAAAATTTGGAATTTTAATTTCTACTTAAGAATTTTGACTTATCAATATGGAAATATCAGATTCGTTTCTATGAAAACTATCGATTGATATTACATAGAAATCATGTTTCTATATACTCCATATAATGCTCCTTAGTTCTAAGGGCAATAACTAAAAAAAAACTGAATTATTAAAAATGAGTTTGCCATGGCGATAGCGAAAGCTGCGTTGCGACACACGTATTGGAATCAATTATTTTTTTAACCAAAATGTATTTTTTATGAACTCTTATTTAAATTTTTTCATGACTATGATCTTCTTTTTTGTCGGTGGGGTGGTAGCGACACATGCTCAAGAAAAATCTATAGATATAGATACAAAGCATGAAATTGACATTAGGGATAATAAAGTAAATCAACTGATGTATGATTATACTTGGTTGTCAAAGCATGTTGATGTGAACAACTGTAATGGGGAGCGAATCGATGTGTTCAAGATGAAGAACGGTGATACGAAATTTGTCCTCTTAGAAAAAGGCGATAGAAAAATTATGTATGATGTAAAAGGTGAACAGTATTGTGCTAATTCTGAAGAACTTGACTGCATTGAATTCTACGAATTAATGCCTACTGGAGATACATGGAAATGTAGTACTGCTGAATAGTAAAAGCCACTGAAAAAACTAAAAGGGGAAAGTTGTTTTTGACTTTCCCCTTTCTGACTATAACACGATTATATTTACTTTCTTACCCACACAGATTCTGATTGTATCTCAGACCTGATAATCATACCGTTCATGGATGATTGTGCTGTCTCTGCGAGAGAGAATACCAATTCTCCGTTATTATTTATTTGGTATGTAACAATTTGATCACCATTATTAATGGCTGTTAATCCCAGGCCACTCATTTCATATTCAAATAAGGTTCTATCTAATATGATAACATTGTTATCGACGAAAAATGTGCCTTGAGCATCTATATTTTCATAAAGCTTGGTTGTCGCTTCTGTAGTTACACCATTAGTTTGTGCAGATATTTGAGTTTCGTAACTGCCTTCTGTTGTCCAGATACTTTCGTCTATTACTAAGTCATAATCAAAGTTATATCCACTAACAGCACTTTCTGTTACTGTCATTTCGCTGTCATCACCTACCTCAGAACTAATTGTCGTGATGAATGACGTCGCAGTCCATTGTCCATTGAGTCCACTTAGATTTTCTGTAGTATCTATATCATCGCTTCCGCAAGAAGCTAATAATATGATGATAGATAAGGCGCCTAATATTTCTTTTATTCTTACCATAATAGGGGTTTTATATATTAACTATTTATTTAATATGTAACTGCAAAGTCTATGCCATAGATATTGGTCCCCTTATGAGCAATGTAATAATAGGTACGTCTAATTTTAATAGAGGAATGACAACCAATCGTCTAATTAAGCATATAGAGTTTATAATTAGCCTTAAATTCAAGCCTGTTAAAAAACATGTTACAATGAGACCACTTTTACTTTTTATATTCTGCTTTGGGTTAACTGTCAGTCATGCCCAGTTTGGTAACTGGGGAGGGGGAGGAAATAAGTCTAAGATCAAGGGTAAGATATCTGGACAGCTCGTAGATTCATTAACCAATGAACCCGTGCCATATGCTACTATTGTCTTGACGAAAGCTGGTAAGACGAAGGAAATTAATGGATTGCTGTCAGAAGATGATGGCAAGTTTAAGCTCACAGATATCGCTATGGGTAAATATGATATGGCCATTTCGTTCTTGGGTTATGAAGAGAAAAAAATTACTAATGTAGAACTCACGGGTAAGAGCCCGGATTATGATTTGGGTAAGATACAATTGGTATCTCAAGACTATGTTCTCGGAGAAGTACAAATCACTGAGAAGAGATCATTGTATGAATCAAAAGTCGATAAAATTGTATTTAACGCTGAGGATGATGCATCTGTATCTGGTGGAGATGCAGCTGACGTATTAAGAAAAGTCCCTACGCTTTCTGTAGACCTCGAGGGTAATGTCTCATTGCGAGGATCTCAGAATGTTAGAATATTGATAAATGGCAAACCCTCTGGAATGTTTTCTTCTAATGTTGCAGATGCCCTTAAGATGTTTCCAGCTGATCAGATCAAGAAGGTGGAGGTCATAACTTCTCCAGGAGCTAAGTATGACGGAGAGGGGAGTGCTGGTATTATCAATATTATAACGAAGAAAGATAATGTAGAGGGGATAGCTGGTTCACTTAATGCGTCATTAGGTAATAGACAAAGTAACGCCAATGGTAGCCTGAATGTTGGTAAGGGACGTTTTGGATTTTCTACAAGTGGCTTTATGTATTATTCTCATCCTCGAGATGCAGAGAATTGTTTTGTAAGATCTGGATTATCAAGTGCTAACTTGACTGATTGCTTTGGCGATATAAGTGGTGTGCCTGATGTGAGCTATGCATTCAATGGAGTAACCAATACTTCTCGTCTTGGATTTAATACTTCTGCTAGCGCTTTCTATGATTTCAATGCGTATAATGCTATCAATACATCTATCTCTTACAGAGGATTTAGAAGTGATCAGAATGGTGATGTCTCAGGACAGTATTTCACTGAGAACTTTATGAGGGAGACTGTAGGAGATCAGTTAATGAGTGGCTATGATTGGAATACTGATTACACTAAAAAGTTTGAAGGCAATGACAAACAAGAATTATCATTTGCTGTACAGGTATCAGGCAATATTGAGAACCAAGAAAGTGATATAACAGAACAAGGCCCATTCGCAAGGAGAGAATTACAACAAAATGATGGCGATAATCTTGAGTTGACTGGACAAGTAGATTACGTACATCCTATAGGAAAGTCCAACAAGTTAGAAGTAGGGGCTAAGGTTGTACAAAGAAATATCGACAGTGATTCTGACTTTTCAAACTTTAATCCAAGGACTGAAGATTTTGTTATAGATCAGGATAGATCTAATGTCTTTCTCTATGATCAGAATGTCTACGCAGGGTATGCATCATATAATTTCTTCTTTAAGAAACTCAACTTTGTAACTGGTGTCAGATATGAGAGAACAGAAATAGCCGGTAATGGTGAAGTAGAAACACAGAACTTTACGAATTCGTATAATAATATCTTGCCCAACTTTGCAGTATCAAAATCCTTGAAGGGTTTTAGGAACTTGAAATTTAGTTTCAGTAAGAGAATCCAGAGACCATCATTATTCTATATTAATCCATTTGTCAATACTGCTGATATCGCTAATGTCGTCGTCGGTAATCCTTTATTGAATCCTGAGATCACTGATCAGTATGAGATCAGCTACAATACTAATTTTAAGGGATTCATGATATTCTCAAGTTTCTATAATAAAAGGACTTCTGAGATCATCGAAGCGATCATCGTACCCGATGGTAATGGGATTAACTTACAGACGTACAGTAATGTAGGGAAGAATAATTCTTTTGGTATTAACTTATTTACAACTAAATCTATAGGTAAACTGACGATAAGAGGAGGAGGAGATATCTATACTTATAATGCCACAGGAGTTATTGACGGGGTAGAGCTGAGTAATGAGGCTTTGTCATATAGGATTTTTAGTGGAGGAGAATATTCATTCACTGGGACTCTTAAGGCTGACTTCTTTGGATTTTTTCAAGCTCCCAGATTTACACTGCAAGGTGAGACAGCAAGTTTTTCTATGTATGGTTTTGGATTTAGAAAAGATTTGAAGGATTGGAGTTTGGGTCTGAGAGTTATTCAGCCATTTGCTGAGAACTTAAGTTTTGACTCAGATATAACAGGTACTGACTTCAGACAGATATCGAGATTTAATCTACCGTTTAGATCTATTGGTATCAATGTGAGATACAAGTTTGGTAAGGTTGACTTTAAGGAAAGAAAGTCTAAGATCAAAAATTCAGACCAAAAGCAAGGTGAAGGCGGCGGTGGAGATGGCGGCGGCCAAGGCGGAGGACAGCAGCAAGGCTAATCACATATACTATCAACTAAAAAAGGCTTTGAGATTACTCTCAAAGCCTTTTTTTATATCATAATAAGAAGATATTATTGATCTCCGAATTTTTCTTCTCTGTATTTAGCATTTAATATTTCGTTTCTTCTTTCAACTGAAGGTTTTACGAAATTTTTTCTTCTTCTTAGCTCTTGAAGCTGTCTTGTTTGCTTAAATTTTCTTTTATATCTCTTGAGGGCTCTATCTATTGATTCCTCACTTTTGACATTAATTATTAACATAAAATAGTTTTTATTATTCTAAACGCGGCGCAAATATAGATATATTCATAAATAATTGCAATAATCTTAAAAATAAGAAACATATACATTTTTAACATATGTAGATGGGGTCTTGGATTTTATTTGTGAGGGATTATTTGGTCTTAAAATGTAGAGTACTGCCATAACTTAAAGTTAGTGGATCGGAGACTTAAGGATTATAAACTAGACAGATATTAAAATCCTAATAAATTACTTTAAGAGTTATTCTAATACTGACAAGTGATTGATTTCATTAGTTAATTGTTTAAGCAAATTAGAAAATGCATGTCAGAAATTATATGTGTAGTAATTGGGGCAACAAAAGTTAAGTCATCTGCTATGATAAATGAATATTCATTGTCGCATGCAGACATATCTCGAATGACATTCATAATGATATCTTAACAACTGAACTTCGAAAGAGGCATCATGTTATCCCTTAAAATTGGTTAAGTTTATTTTGTTAATAAAATCTCATGTTATGAAGTCTATAAGTTTGAATCTTTTAGTAATGGGTGCTGCAATGATAATGGTCTTCCCATCTTTTGGTCAGAAAACTAATGTTGCAGATCAGCCTCAGGAATTAGGTAAGATATCATGGTATAGAAATATAGATGATGCCAAAGAAAAATCTGCAGCTACCAATAAACCGATTTTAATATTATTTCAAGAAGTACCGGGTTGTGCTACATGTAGAAATTATGGTGATAACGTACTGAGTCATCCACTATTAGTTGAAGTTATAGAAAATGAATTTATCCCATTAACTATATTTAATAATAAGGGCGGTTCTGATGCAGCCGTACTTAAGGAATACGGTGAGCCAAGTTGGAATAATCCTGTTCTTAGAAGTATCAATGCGGATGGAAAGAATATTGTTAAACGCCATGCTGGACATTATGATGCTGAAAGTCTGATGTCATATCTACAATTTGCAATAGTAGCTTATGGTAATGCAGTTCCAAGTTATGTCAAGTTGTTCTCTGAAGAAGTCTCATCAGATGATAAGCATCTGTCTGAGGCATATTATAGCATGTATTGTTTCTGGACAGGAGAAGCGAAGTTAGGAAGTATTGAAGGAGTTGTATCTACAAGTCCAGGATTTATGAATGGTAAGGAAGTGGTCAAGGTAGTGTATGATAAGAGTCTTGTGAGTGATAAAAAAATTAGTCAGGAGGTCAAGTCTGATAAGTTTAGCTTTGTGACTGATCCATCTACATTTAGAATAGATCGAGATCCTCAGTATTATCTAAAAAAGAGTTTGTACAGATTTTTACCTCTGACTAAAGGTCAAAGAACAAAAATCAATTCTGCGATAGCTAATAGATCTAACCCAGATGAATATCTAAGTCCTAAACAGAAAATATGGAAGGATGAAATAAGTGATAATATGAATTCCAAAAAAGTGAAAGCGATATATGATATGGATGTATTAAAATCGTGGAATTCTTTTGCTGAGAATATATCGTCTCTCTAAGGCAATAAATGAAATATTAACTAAGTTCTATTCATTTAATTTTAAACTATAAAAAACTATTTCAACGATGAAAAATTTCTTTTTTTTGACAGTATTATCTCTATTATTAATTATGGTATCATGTGGAGGAGATAGTGGTCCTGAGATTAATCTCACATCACCTTCAGATGGTGACACTTTCTTAGTAGGGGGGACGATCTCTCTGGGAGGAACAGTAACTGATGATACAGAGGTGTCAGCTTTATCGATAGTACTCACAGGTGATGTTGTTACGACATATACAATAGACTTGTCTGCGGCAACTGATAGAACTACAATAAATCTTGCATCTATACAAGCACTTGCTATAGACACGACAGTTATTCCAGGTGATTATGTATTGACTATCACAGCGACAGATAATGATAGCAATAGCACAGAAGAGTCGTTAGACCTTACTATACAATAGTTGAATTTATTTAGATAATAAATCTTTTGAGAGCACTCATTTTGGGTGCTCTTTTTTTATGCAATAAATAATTAATAAGAATCATATATTAGCATTTAATATTATATGTTATGAAAGACTTTTTTAGACTATTTGCATTCGTAGGCCTTGTGTCAGTGAGTTCGTGTGGAGATAGTAATCCACCTCAATTGATTATAGATTCTCCAAGTGATGGAGACGTTTTTACAATAGGAGACACACTAAGGATATCAGGTAATGTTACAGATGATATGCTCATTGATAGTTTGATATTCTTTACTGATGGGCTGTTCAGCGGATCATTAAATCTGGCTACGGTAAGTAACCTTATGGATATTGATTTCTTTACGGAGCTTACTATAGACAGTACTGTAATAATGCAGAATTACAGATTAGAAGCTAAAGCATACGATAATGATGAAAACGAAACGACAACTACAGTTGACTTTTCTGTGAGGTAGAGATAGTTTAGATGCTGTGCAACTGTGAGTACTTATTGGCTTTAGGATTTCTCAAGCGTTAATTAATGCTCTCAAAATTTACTTTTATTATTTTACTCCTTGGTCGAGCTTTGATCGATTTATTACTCTCCAGAGAATGCAAATTCTATAATGTTAGCTCCCATACGCAGTGCTTTAAGTCTTACATCTTCTGGGTCTTTATGCACTGACTGATCTTCCCAGCCATCTCCTAAGTCTGACTCATAGCTATAGAAACACACTAATCTTCCTTCCCATATGAGACCATATCCTCTGGATGGCTTATCATCATGTTTGTGTATTTTAGGAACCCCATTGTCAAAATCAAATTTCTGATGATATATAGGATGATCAAACGGAAGTTCTATAAAATCTAATTCTGGAAAAGTTTTTTTCATCGCTAATCTGGCGAATGCATCCATACCGTAATTATCATCGATATGTAAGAAACCGCCAGCTATTAGATATTGTCTTAGGTTATCGGCGTCAGCATCTGAGAATACAACATTACCATGACCCGTCATATGAACAAATGGGTAGTTGAACAAATCCAAGCTGCCGACTTCTACCGTTCCATAATCTATGTCTATATCTGTACCTAATTGGCTATTGCAGAATCTTGCAAGGTTAGGCAGTGCTGTCGGATTAGCATACCAGTCGCCACCGCCACTATATTTTAACAAGCCCAGCTTATATGTAGGCGGTGTACTAAAAGCATTTAATAGAAAGAAAGCACATATTATTATGATGATATTCTTCATGTTCTTCTTAGTATTTATTGATATGAGATAACTTACCGTTTATTACTCCTATAACTTTGCCGGTTAAAGATTGATTCCAAAAAGGAGAATTTTTAGAAGTAGAAAGATTGGTGGTCTCGTTAAGTGTCCACTCAAGTGATGGATCAAAGATTGTCAGATTAGCAGATGCGCCTTCCTCTATTTTTGGTATATCTATATCTAAAACTTTGCGTGGATTAACTGCTAATGCAGCAATTAATTTCTTGATGCTTATCTTGTTAGCATAAGTTGTTATACCACTGAATGTTGTCTGTAGTCCTATAGCTCCCGTCTTAGCATAAGTAAATTCTTTTTTCTTTAGGTCCTCTTCTACCGGTCTATGGTTACTTGTGATGATGTCTATATTGCTACTATTGATGCCTTTGATAAGAGCTTGCCTATCGTCTTCAGTTCTCAGTGGCGGTGAGACTTTAGCATTGACATCAAAATACGAAATGGCTTTATCCGTCAAGCAAAGATTTAGATAGCATACAGAAGATGAATGTTTTTTGTTTTTTAGTGTAGAGATCTTATCTATACTTTCTGCAGAGCTGATATTATGAGATAGCAATTTGCCATCTGCATAATCTTGTAACTTGAGGTCTCTGTCGAGTGTCATAACTTCTGAAAGCACAGGACTGGCTTTGAGACCCAGACTCGTGCTTACCTCTCCTTCATGTATATTGTTACCGTTAGATATTGTTGGGTCATCGGGCGTATGTATGATAAGGCTCTCTGTTCCTTTAGCATACTGTAGTGCTCTGAGCATTAATCCATTGGTGTCAATGGCTTCAACTCCATCTGAGTAAGCGACAGCACCGCAGTGATTCATATCTATCATCTCAGTAATCTCCTCGCCAGCAGTTTTTTTGCTGATAGCTCCTATAGGGTAATAGTCGACGATGTGATCTTTAGTCGTATGTAGAATATATTGGATGGAAGATTTGCTATCTGCTACAGGATCTGTATTTGGGAACGGTGCTACGGCTGTATAACCTCCAGCTGCTGCTACCTTCGTGAGACTATTAAATGTCTCTCGATGTTCGTAGCCCGGTTCTCCGCAGAGTGGACCTATATCCAGCCATCCTATAGAAACGTAGAGATTTTTAGAGCTTATGATCTTAGCTTTTTCAGACTTTAATCGTGCACCTATTTTCTTGATAATCCCATTTTCTATAAGTATATCTTTTTTAGAATCATGATGAGGGCTATCAGGTGATATGATGTGAGCATTTTTAATAAGAATCGTCATGAAGCTGATTATGTCTTATGTTATAGTTCTTACAATTTCCAAAATCTCAAAAGCAGAGTCTCTATAGCTAAAAAGATTAATGCTAATATAAGGCACCACTTCCAGAATCTAATACCCTGATCTTTTTGTTTGATGACCTGTCCTAAGTCTGCTGTGGCAGTGTTGCCTATAATGTTTACATTGTCACCATACTTTTCAGTGAGCTCTTCTGTTGATTTGTAATCAAGATTAGATTCTACTCGATCATAATTAAATGCTAATCCTTTGACTAATTTCTCTTCGAGATTTAAGTCATAGAATCCAGCCTTATCTATCATATTGTTAAAGTTGACAAGTGTAGTGTTACCCATATTTGTCTGACCAGGGATAAATTCTTGTTCGCCTTTGATCTTATATATGATTTCATTATTTGTAGAAGTGTTATTGACTTCTGTATAGTTATCACTTCCTATCGTATAAGAAATCTTTTCGCTCTGAGTAGCAGAGAAGGATAGCTTGTATAGCATCGGTACGAATACCTCCGCATTGGTAACAAGGTCGTTGTATTTAGTATCCAGTGGTGCAGCACATACATAGAGCTTACCTTTAGCACGGTTATACTTTGTGAGGAAGTTATTTCCGCTTCTATATCGGAGTAGATACTCTCCCCCTCGAGCACTGTAGTTAGTGAAGTTATATCGACCTTTTGTGATAGGGAGCTTTAGATTATTATTGATAGACGTATAGACATTATCAAATACAAATTCTGAAGTATTGATCTGACTTACACTTTCTTCAGACTCATCCCATTGTGCTATGGAGTTGGCATTAAGTTGGTTGAGAAAGTTATTATAAGAATATATATCTGCAGTTCTCGGCGGAAATACCAAAACGTTACCACCATTTTCTACATAAGTCTTAAGTGAGCCAGCGAGTCCAGTACTTACATTGGTCAGTGAAGTCAGAATGATCAGATCATTGTCTTTAAATTTATCATACTGAATATTACTCTCACTTACGTTAGTTAAGTCAAACTGATTTAATCCACGGAATAATGCAGTGAGATATCTATCGCTGGTTGAGTTATTTATAGAGAGCACTTTGATACTTTCTTTGATATTAAAATTGATATAATAACTATCGTCAAACTGGATAGGGTAGTCATCTATCTTAATCTCCATTTCTTGCCAGCCAGCTTCTGTGAGCAACAGATTAATTGTATCCGTTATACTACTTCTTGCGGAAATATCCATTGTTCCTTCTGGTCTGTTCTGACCATTGCGAGTGATACTTAATCTAATATCTTCTTGGTCCTCGTCACTATGGTTAGTGACTCTGACATAGAGTTTGTTATTCTGATTGATAGATGGCACAACTGACTCAAACCAGGCACTATCTATAGCGATATTACTTTCTTTGATCGCTTGCATGGGAATGAAGTTCACTTCCATAGTGCTGTCTTGCTCTACTTCCAAGTCTGTGATTGACTTTTGAAAGTCAGAGAGGATGTACACGATATGATTGCCATCCGCAGGAGCAGACTGTTTCTGTACAAGGTAGATGTTACTTAGGGCATTGACTTTAGGGCTAAGCCCTATTTCATCTATAGCGTTACGAACGTTGTCTTTACTCATCCATCTTTGTTGGCTTCCCTTTAGCTCATGTGTAAGGATCTGAAACTGATCAGCAGGATCGTAAGCAGCCACTATTTCTTCCGCTCTCTTCTTCGTTTTGTCTATCAGCGGGACATCTTCTGTAGCCGCCATCATACTGTAAGAATTGTCTATAAATATGCTGACATAGTTTTTGCCTGCTTTTACACTATCGTTTTGAGATATAAACGGTTGCGCAAATGCAAATATCAAAAAAGCCAAAGCCAATAATCTTGACAGTAATACTAATAGATTACGGACCTTATTACGAGCACTTTTCTCTTCTTTAATCTCCTTCAGTAACTTGACATTACTGAAATATACCTTCTTAAACCTCCTAAAGTGGAATAGGTGAATAATGATGGGAATTAATAGGGCTAAAAGAGCCCACAAAATCTGTGGATATACAAACGTCATATAGAGTGCAAAAATATGAAATCATAACTTGTAAAATGTATAAATATTGGAACCGCAGTATATATGAGACAATACTTTATTTAAATTCCCAAATAACAAATTGTAAATACCTTTTTTAATGGTTAAGGCAATTGATTATGTTGATTAAACGGAGTTATTTAATTAATACGTAGGTTTTTAGTAGTATATGCATAATAAAAGTTTGTTTATTTTTTATACATACCATTGTTTATTTTAACTTTAAAATTACTACACTAGTATTCACAAAGGATTGGTGATGAGTTTGAAGCTCTTGGAGTCAATCACTTAGAGGAGAGAGATGATACAAGAGTGGCTAATGAATTAAATGCAATCTTTAAGGGAGGCTCTGATGCTTTTTTCATAACAAACGAGAGATAATATGAGATTACTCATTATATTAATTATACTACTAATAACTGCATGTTCAAAGGATGACGGTAAAGGAGATGGGGTTGTAAAAGAAAGTGGAGTTATTGTGGAATTACCAATAATATGGTCTTTAGAAAGGCACGAGACGGAAAGCGGATTTTTGCCTACAATTGTAAATAATAATATTACGTATGATGGTAATCCTATATTAATTTTTACGGAAGACGAGAATAACAGATCTACCAAAATGATAGATATAGAAACTGGGGATGAGATTTGGAGTTGGAATGATACATATTTACCAGATATCGAAACAACAGATTTTCGTGACTACTATAGACATGATAATTTAATAACGTGGGCTACAGGAACTCGTCATTATTTATTGGACCTCGAGACTGGTGAGACTGTATGGAAACATAGGCGAGATCAGTCGTATTATATATGGATTTCAGGTATAGGTGACGATTATTTTCTGACTGGACCATCTGATACTTTAGAAGAGTATTACAACTTCAGTATGGTGCATAAAGGAGATTTTACAACAGGTGAGCTTAAGCCTTACCTCATGTATGATGAGCATGTACGGTCTGATGCAGATGGACGTATTACAACTGTAATCAATACTGAATGTACAATATACAATGGTGTAAGATATCTACTATTAGATGGTAGAGATCCTAAGCCTAATACGCAGACACAGAGACACTTCAGTTTATATAATCTGGATACAGAAGAGTGGGTCTATCAGAAGAAACCCGTAGGAGAAGTCATAGGTAACAATGCAGGTAATATTATCATAGAAGATAACAGAGTCTATGTAGCTACTGGCAAATTTATCGAATGTCACGATCTATTGACGGGGTCATTGATATGGCAAGAATTGTTTGATCATACGTTTACATTTTCTGGTATAGTCTTACACGAAGATAAGATCATAGGTAACTGTGAGAATAGTAGACTCTATGCATTAGATAAGATGACAGGTAAGATCATATGGAGAGGAGAAGGCTCTGGAACATCTACAAGACTCACAGATCGTATATTAAACAATGTACTTTACTTTGACGGTGGAGCACATCGAAGAATCTTTGCTATTGATCTGAGTAGAGGTGTTACATTGTGGAAGTTGGATTCTCAACGGCTGGAAGGTAATCGGGAATATACAGGTGGGAACTTGTATGTGATTCCTGGTAAGGAAGGTGAGAAAGGAAGGGTTGTATGGTCAAGTAATGAGTATTTCTATTGTGTAGAAGCTGCTAGATAATGTAAGCTTCAGTTATTATCATTTATTTTCTTTTGAAATTATTATTTAACAAAACCTAATTAGTATGTCAAGCTCAAACAAGCTCAAACAAGATGTATATAGCTATAGTAGCATCCCTTTTTTAAGTATAGCTACAAAATCTCAGACAAGAAATGCAATTTGGGTTCATGGATTAGGAGACAATATGACTACCCTTGATGCATATGATGCACTTTTTGACCAAGTCTATTTTATGGACAGTATTAGTCCAGGGTATAATAGTTCAGCAGGTTTGGCTTGGGTTGAATGCCTTAATGAACACTGCGGGGGAGTAATAGAGGGTTGTGACCAATCTTATACGCAAACTTATTACGTGGTTACCAATCGTGACTCCGACGGTTTTATATGTGAGAATTCACAAAGGATTGGTGATGAGTTTGAAGCGTTTGGTGTTAATCACTTAGAGGAGAGAGATGATCAAAGAGTCATCGCCAGCTTAAATGATATTTTTACAGGAGGGTCTGATCGTTTTTTTATAACCCAAGTTAGATAATATGTACAAACTGATAATGTTAATATTTCTGACGATAATAATGTCATGTTCAAAGGATGATGGAAAACAAGACGGTGTTATAACAGAAAATGGTGTCATAGTTGAATTACCTGTTCTATGGAGCAAAGATAGACATGAGTCAGAGCCAGGTTTAACTGATGGTATCGTAAGACATAACATAATATTTGAAGGGAATCCTGTACTAAATATTACGGAAGATCCTCTTAATAGGTCTATAAGAATGGTAGACATAGAGACAGGAGAAGATATATGGAAGTGGAATGATACTTATCTGCCTGATGTAGAAAGCACGGTTTTTTCAGATTATTTTCAACAGGATAATCTGATAACTTGGGCAGTAGGAACGCGTCATTATTTATTAGACTTAGAGACAGGAAAGACTGTATGGAAACATAGGCGAGATCAGTCATATTATATATGGATGTCAGGCATAGATAATGATTATTTTCTTACTGGTCCATCTGATACTCTACAAGAGTACTACAATTTTAGCATGGTGCATAAAGGAGACTTTACTACTGGTGAGCTTAAGCCTTACCTCATGTATGACGAGATGGTCACATCTGGGGTAACTGGAGATACTAGAATAACCGCCGTAGGTAATACAGAATGCACGTTATACAATGGTGTGAGATATCTGCTGGTAGACGGCAGAGATCCTAAGCCAAGTACGCAGACACAGAGACACTTCAGCTTGTATAATCTGGATAATGAAGAGTGGGTCTATCAGAAGAAGCCCGTAGGAGAAATTATAGGCAATAACTCTGGTAATATTATCATAGAAGATAACAGAGTCTATGTAGCTACTGGCAAATTTATCGAATGTCACGATCTATTGACGGGGTCATTGATATGGCAAGAATTGTTTGATCATACGTTTACATTTTCTGGTATAGTCTTACACGAAGATAAGATCATAGGTAACTGTGAGAATAGTAGACTCTATGCATTAGATAAGATGACAGGTAAGATCATATGGAGAGGAGAAGGCTCTGGAACATCTACAAGACTCACAGATCGTATATTAAACAATGTACTTTACTTTGACGGTGGAGCACATCGAAGAATCTTTGCTATTGATCTGAGTAGAGGTGTTACATTGTGGAAGTTGGATTCTCAACGGCTGGAAGGTAATCGGGAATATACAGGTGGGAACTTGTATGTGATTCCTGGTAAGGAAGGTGAGAAAGGAAGGGTTGTATGGTCAAGTAATGAGTATTTCTATTGTGTAGAAGCTGCAAGATGATGTAAGACTTAGTTATTATCATTTATGTCTTTTTGTAGTTGTCGGTATTACATAGTGTTGATTGATAATTGCTTTGTAAAAGGTATATCGACTTATAATTGAGGAATCGGATGA
>CAZBXL010000016.1:0-59517 GCA_964495785.1 uncultured Saprospiraceae bacterium
CCTGTAGCTCCTGTCTCACCTTGTGGACCTTGTGGACCTGTTGCTCCTGTATTTCCTTGAGGACCTTGAGCACCAGTTGCTCCCGTATCTCCTTGTGGACCTGCTGGTCCTTGTGGACCTGCTGCTCCAACTGGACCTTGTGGGCCTTCTGGACCTGTTGCTCCTGTATTTCCTTGCGCTCCCGTATTTCCTTGAACTCCTTGAGGACCTTGTGGGCCAGTTGCTCCTGTGGCTCCAACAGCACCTCTAAGTGATATTAAAAAATCTATTTCTGAGCCAATGTTTCCAGCTGCTAACCACACTTGGTATGCAGATAGGCCAGTAGAACCTGTTGCACCTGTTTGGCCTGTTGCACCTGTTGCACCTGTTGCACCTTGCGGTCCAGTTGCTCCTTGAGGTCCTTGCGCTCCTGCAGGACCAGTATTCCCTTGAGGACCTCTTTCTCCTTGAGGACCTTGAGCTCCAGTCTGACCAGTCTGACCTGTTGCTCCAACAGGACCTTGTGGTCCAGTGTCACCTTGCGGTCCTTGTGGACCTTGCGGTCCCGTATTTCCTTGTGGGCCTTGCGCTCCCGTGGCACCAGTAGCACCTTGCTGACCTGCTGGACCCTGCGGTCCTTCAGGACCTGCAGATCCCGTATTCCCCTGAGGACCTTGTGGACCTGTCGCTCCGGCTGCTCCTTGAGGACCAGTCGCTCCGGTTGCTCCAGTTGCTCCAGTTGCTCCTTGCAATGATGCTAAAAAGTCTGCCATGGACCCTGTATTAAACATTAACCATATTTCATAAGCTGACGCTCCTGATATAAAGGCTATAAAATCAGCTTCTGTACCTACATTACCTGCATTTAACCATGCTTGATAAGCTGACGCTCCTTGCTGGCCAGCCGGACCCTGTGCCCCTGCTGGTCCCGCTGGACCTGCAGAACCAGTTGCACCTGTATTTCCTTGAGGACCTCTTGGGCCTGTTGCACCTTGAGGACCTGCAGCACCTGTGCTACCTTGTGGACCTGCTGGTCCTGTCTGTCCTTGTGGACCTTGTGGACCTGCTGGTCCTGTTGCTCCAGTTTGACCTGCTGGACCTGTTGCACCAGCTGCTCCTGTTAGACCTTGGGCTCCTTGCGGGCCCTGAGCTCCTGTAAGTCCTTGTGGACCTTGTGGACCTTGTGGACCAACTGCTCCCTCTAAACAAGACCATAATGGATTGTTAGGTGTCCCTTTATTAACCTGAACGCAATTAAGATCTGTGTTATAAATTATCTTACCTGTAGAAGGGAAAATCATTCCATCCCTTTGGGTACTTGTTAGTTGTAACAAGTAGGCTTCGATGCAATGCCACTCAGGATCTGTATCAGTTCCTTTATTGACTTGCACACAGTCTAAATCGGTATTATAAATAATAGCACCTTCTAAAGGAGTCGCAATAGCGTCTCTTTGTGCAGATGTCATACGAGTAGGAACGAATACAAGACTCGTACTTTCTAGTTCTAATAATGAAGCATCGTCGATGTTATTCATATTATCACCTAACTTCAATTGGGCATCAACGTTGCCTGCGAAGCAGACCGCTAACACCAGTAGGGTAGACACCTTTGCAAACATTCTAAAACGAGAAAACACAGATACTTGATTGCAATTAGTATCCATGCTGATGAGTAATGATTTTACCATTATTTAAAAATTATGCGTCAGTTTAATTAAATAAAAAAATATATAATTAATTTGAATTATATCAATTTATGACTTTGAACACTTGGTTAAAAAAAGTTGGTAAACTCCTTTTTAATATATGGTATGGAATTGAATTGGTTAACTTATTCTTTATGTCTCAAGTTGAGATAAGGTTATGTAATACACTTATAAAAACATGTTACAAATAAAGAATTGATCAACATTTGCTTGAATTAAATCAAACTATATTTCGGGAATTCGGGATAAAATATATCAACCTTCCGATTTACGAAAATGATTGATTTGATTAATCGAGCTTTATACTTTAGAGTGCTAAAGTAATTTTTGTCACGTTTAATTAAAAATTATTCGTAATAAAAATCACATTAGTATGAATTATCAAAAAACAAAATTATCAAATATTATGAATCATACTGCATATTTTGAAAAAACATATCATAATCTTTTATAACATGTTTCCATCCATATTCTTTGACTATGCTTTGATTAAGTCTCACACATACGCCAGATCGTTGCTCCAGAATTTTAGTTTTTGTTAATTCCAAAAGATGTTTATTGTCCTGATAAATAAATGGTTGGGGATCTATGATAAAGTGTTCTTGGTAACATAAGTTTGATGGGAGTAGGGGATAACATCCCATCTTTATAGCTTCTAAAACACTAATCCCAAAAAAATCATGGTCATTTGTAACAGGAAGAATATCCGATGATGATAAAATATTTAAGTAGTGTTGTCTTGTCTTACAATGACCTATAAAATCTATATGATCTGAATATTTCTTCTTTAAGAACTGAATGGTTTCAGTTTTCGTGATATTGGTAATATTAATTTTAAATTCTAAATGCTGGGTAATCAGATGATCCAATAAACTCATGAATAGATCAGGTCTCTTATCGTGCTCCCATCTATGATTAAATAACAAAGTCGGTAGACCTGAGGTTGATCTTGATTGATGAGATATAAAAAACTCTTCGCTATTAAATCCGATAGGCAAAATACTTGACTTCTGCCTCATTTCTTCTATTGACTCCAAATTCTTGTTATCTGGCATTCTTTGTAACAAGTTCTTACATGCTTCATAAAATACATTCTGATGATAGAGAGTATTAAATAAAATATGATCAGAACATAAACATGATTTATAATTCAGATAACCAAGAGATAATTCTTGATAGTTGTCCTTCGAATATTTAGATATGGGATACGTTAATTGATTTTCATGCATGTAGATTACAATATTGACATCTTTATATTTTATCAATGATTTAAAGCATGCTAAATCAATTAGGTCAGAACAAATTATGAGATCAGGCTTTTCAGTAAACTCATTTACTTGAGCTGCTAAAGTAATTGCAGATCCCTGCATGCGCCATTTCCAGAATCTTCCTCCAAGTGTGAATAATTTGATTTGGTACTTCGAATATTTGACCAAGCAATCAGCCCATACTTTGTGAGACCCACTATAATAAGATTCTATAAGGTATATCAACATTATTAATTAATTAATTATAGGGGTAGTGGGGAATTCATTAAGCCTATTTAACATAATATAAATTATAGGCAAAATGATAAGGTTATTCTGGGCATAAAAAAAACTAGTGTCAGTAAAACCGACACTAGCCAATCATTATAGAACAACTTCCATTAGTATTACAAATTTAGTTTTTAAATCCAAAAATTATAATAAAATGATATAAATATTTTATTTATTAGTTATAGGTTAAATGGTAATATAGTCCTGAATTATCTGATAAAGGTTTCTTACTTATCTTTTTAGCATTTTTAAAAAGTAGTTCGACAGTATCATAATAATACTCTGCCGTCCACTTTGATATTAATAACTTGTCCTTATTGACTGTCATCCTGTACCTTTCATTAGACGACTCATAGAACTCAGTTAAAACCTGATATAATTGATCCTTAGATGACTCAATACCATCTTCATGTATTAATATGTTAAATAGATTACCGTTAATTGTATCCTGGTCCTCAAAAATATCTTCAACGTCATCGTTGATTTCTGTAATTAAATCGAAATATCTCCAATCAGAAATCTCAAAAATTTTGTTATTGTCATTTGTATACTCTAAGATTATAGATCGCATCAATCTTACATCACATGATTTATAATAATAATAGTACTCCTTAGATAATCTTGTAGGCATCTTCGCGTCTCTCAATTGCGATTCGTGTAATTGATATTTTCTTATATGTTTGGTAAGATCATCAGACTGTTGTGAATCGAAGCCGAGTTTAGCTAATGACTTATATATTTTCACCCAGTATTTATCTAATTTTTTAGCTTTCAAATCCCAGTTAGATTCTAAGTACTGATCTAACTGATAGATTCTTTTCTGTAGTTCTATCAGGTTCTTAGAAAGTTTTTTTCTTTCTTTTTTATTTACTTGACTTAAGAGATAAGGTAATTTTCTATACTCAAATAGTTCTTGAATTTTGCTTTTCATTTTCGATGACATAGGTCTTGAAATATTCTATAATTATAAATTAAGTAAAAGTCTGTCTTTTGTAGCTAAAAGTTCGTGTGTACTTTTTTGTATATTTTCTTTCTGAGCTTTGAGCTCCAAAACAATCCTCTGTACAGCACTAAATGTCCTCTCCATATTATTGAGAGAAGCTTTTATTCTCTGTTGTATTATCCAGTCCGATATTAGATTATCAAAAAAGAAATCCATGAACTTATTAAACTGACCAATATTGAGATCGAATGTATAATATCTGTCTCCGAGATCAGACAATTCTCTACTAAATTTATTTAACTGGTGTTGAGTATTTGTGATGTTGCTTATTGCTTTGTCTATTGCCTGATGCTTTCTGTAGCCAGCAGCTCTATTCTTAGAATACATATCCCATCTACCCCAATCTTTTGCTTGACGCAAAAAGCCAATCACTATATTTAAGTGTTTTAATCCTTTCTCTCCTTCTACAATAGCTTCATCTACTGCCCTACCCTGTACAGAGTCCTTCTCAAGTTTGTGTAGTATCTCCTTGAGCTCTACTTTTAGCTGACTATTAGTAGAAATAATTTCTTGTTCTCTTTCATTTTTTAAGGCATCTAACTTTGTCTCTAAGTCAATCAGTTGTGTAGTTTTTCTAGCAAGTACCTTCTTTTCAAACTCTAATAGATCAATACTTTTTTTCAATTCTTTATAATGTAGAGCAGCAGTTAAGTACTCTTGTCTCTCTTTTTCTAATTGTTCTTCTTTGCTGCCGAGGGTTTTATAAAAAAGGGATTTAACACCAAGACTTTCAAGATCATTTACGTCCTGAAGTTCTTTCTCTAAATTCACCTTAGCTATATTTAATTTGTCATATTTTTTTTTGAGTTCCTCGTGAATACCATTAAGGTGGTTTTCTATTTTTCTAAGCTCCTCTATATCCCCTAAGGTGGCGTGTATCTGATTCTGAATTGAAGAATGTCCTAACATCACAAAAATTAATTGTCCATAATTATAGTAAAATAAGACTGAAAATCTCGAAAATGTATTATATGTATAGAAATTCAAGTATTTTTATGAAAATCAAATAGAAATTATGGGCTTAATAAAAGACTTAAAAAACATTTTTTTTGGAGCATCTTCTGTAACTAAACATGCTGCAGAAAAAGCTGGAGATTTTATGAAGGAGGAAGGTGCAGAAATGTTTGAGAAAACAAAAAATATAGTAACAGATGCAGGTGACACGATACTGGATAAGACCTCTGATCTCAAGGAAACTGTGATGGATAAAGGATCGGGATGGGTCGAAAACTCAAAAAGTACAATAGACGATATAGGTGAGAAATTAAATTCGAGCCCGATAGTGAATAAGATGAAAGATATGACTGAAAATGTCGGAGAGAAAGTACTGAATACAGGAGACGATTTATTAGATAAAGGAATGTCTGTCAGTGAGCAAGTAGGAGAAAAGGTACTCGATGCTAAAGACAAACTTATGGACAAGGCTATGGATGTCAAAGAACAGCTTGGAGAAAAGTTAGATGCTACCATGGATAAAGCTGATAAATGGGCAGCTGAAGAAAAGCTTAAGCCAAAGAAAGATTTTGCTGATGAAACACTTGATGCTGGAGGCTCATTATTGGAAGATACTGATGACTTTTTCAGCAAAGCAGATAAGTTCGCTGATGGAGAATATGATTCCTTTTCAGAAGGTAAAATAACTATTGAAAGCGGAACAAAAGAAAAGACATCCTTTGAAGATGGGAAGCCAGCCTTAGGCTTTGAAGATCTGGATGGTGATGGTAATGAATTAATCGACGATGCTATAATTGATCCTGAAACATAGTCCTCAGGCAGCGAAATGAAAATATTGCGTATCTATATCATCAAATGCCTCAATGTCTCCTTTAAGCTTAAATAATAACACTGAAAAGGATCTCATAGCTCTTTGCATAGAAGGGGACAACTATTCTTGTAAGCAACTATTTGATTTATACTCAGGGAAAATGATGGCCATCTGTTATCGTTTTGCGAGGGATAGAAATGAGGCTGATGATATTATGCAAGAGGGTTTTGTTAGAATATTTAACAAACTACACTTATACAGCGGTGAGGGCTCTTTAGAAGCATGGATGAGAAGAGTCATATTAAATACCGCGATAAAATATAAGAAACGAAATATAACTAAGCACAGTTATACCGAATTAGACAATATTCATCCTTTGGATACGACACCTTCAGTAATAGAAGATATAACGAAGAATGAGATTATACAACTCGTGCAAGAATTACCAGAAGGATATAGAATTGTATTTAGTCTTTATGTAATAGAAGGATATAGTCATAAAGAGATTGCTGAGAAGTTAGAAATAGGTGAAAGTACATCAAGGTCCCAACTCGTAAAAGCGAGAGCATTACTTAGAAATAAATTAAGCAACTTAACAAAATTAGCAGGTTGAACAAGTTCGATAAAGAAATAAGAGATTTACTATACGACGCAGAAATGCCCGTATCATCTACCCTATGGGATAAGATAGAAAATCGAATAGATACAAAGCCAGATAAACCTAAATACTGGATGCTATTTATATTAGTCGCTGTTGCAGTGCCAGCTTTCTATGTATCATTATCTGAGAAATCTGTAAATCAACCTACCTCTGAGAAAATAGAAGAAAATCTTTCTTACTCTACAGAATATCTAAACACAAAAAATCAAAATGCTAAAACGGTAGCGCAAAACAGTCTCATATCTAATGAAACTAATTTTAAAAATATTACCATATCTAACAACGATAAATCAGCTACCAATTTATTACAAAGGGAATATACGAATACCGTTAATAGAGGTATAATTGATACTCCGATAGAGTATACAGATAACTCTTTATTCTCTGCCGACGATGATATCATTTATGATGAACCTATAGAGTCTGTATTACTTAAGTTTGGCTATATAGATAAGTTGCCGGATTTACAGGCAATGAGTATAGATAAATTAAGTTCAGAAAGTGATAACGGCGATGAGCGACCTTTCATACAAAGACTATTTTCTGCTGGTACTCAATGTCCAAAATTTTCAAGAAAACTTAGAGGATTATTTGTTTGGAGTAACTATACTTCAGCTTACGCTAATCAATCATTAAGCTCAAGAGTTAATAATGAATTCAATGATTATATAGTCAGGAGAAACGATAGTGAGCGTGCATCATATTCGTATTCAACTTCATTAGGTTTTGGATATATTCATGTCTCTGGTTGGTATATGAAAACAGGATTAACATACGACCAGATCAATACGCGTTTTCACCAAATCGAAGAAAATGTTATAGGTACTGAAGAAATCATAAGAACATCAAAAGATGAAAATGGAGAAGTAACTGGAACATTTACTGAAGTGGTCCCTATTATAGGATACAATGAAATAAAACATACTAACAAGCTTACACAGATCGAAATCCCTTTATTATTTGGATATGAATTACCTATACACCCCGGCTTTAGCTTAGGTATTGAAGCTGGTCCTAATTTCAACTTATCATCTACAAGCTCAGGAAGAGTATTGGATGTAGAAGGTAATCCTATTTTCTTTGGCGACAATACAAATGTTAATCTCTATCAAGATAAGTTTGGAGTAGGTTACATCGCTGGAGCACACTTTATAAAAAATCTTTCTGATAAACTTTCTCTTGACTTAGGTTTTACTTATAAATCTTATGGTAATATACAAGATGACAGTAATCCAATAATTCAGGGCTTTTCTAAGTACGGTCTGTCTTCAGGTATCAAATACAGATTTTTATAACAAGAAGAATCAAGAATTAGAAAACTCCATATCAAAACAATATGCAAAAACCGACAGGGCTATTATTATTTCTTTGTTTGATTCTATTTTCTTGTTCAGATAATATAGATGAATTTGTACCTAATGACGTATCGGTAGTGTACAGCGAACTTCAACAAATAGGTCCATCCAGTTCATCGAGTTTTGATCTTAATAACAATGTTGATTCTAAGATCAATACGACAAAGGATTTAGAGATTGAAATACCAACAAATACATTTAAAAGTCAAAGCGAAACCAATGATATTCCATTTCAATTAGATGTTATTGAAATAGATTCATATGTAGGTTTCATAACAAATAATATCACACATCTATCTGATGATGGTATCAGAGACGTCATTTTTAGCTTGTATATCTCAGCTAAAGATAATGAGGATACTAATTTGGAATTAAGAGAAGATAAAGATATCACTATAAGAATACCAAGTGAAAGGTACACCGGGATGATGGAAATAGGTACTGGATTTGTCAGCGAAAATTCTATCGCTTGGGACTACAGCTCATCAACCACTATAGATTACACACAGTGGATAAAAGTCAATGAGGATAACAGCACAGATATAATTTCTGGATATGAATTCAAGGTAAAAGAAACAGGATGGTATACACTCTCAGTTATAAACGATGTTCCTTTTGAATTAATAGATATATGCATGACCATAGAAGAAAGTAAACTCAATGAGAGTAACACCTTAGTCTATACCCTGCTTGATTCTTATCAATACTTGCTGCAAGCTCAATCTATATCATCAGAGAATTATTGTAATTATAATCTCCCAGTAACTGGTAATACTCTCAAAATAATATCCATCTCATACCTTGAAGATGAAGACCAATTCTACTACGATTCCAAAACAATAGAAACCCAAGACCTTAATGGTATGATAGAATTAGATCCATCTGAAATAGATGAAGAATCTTTACTATCTAAGCTTTACAGTTTGTAATAAAAATTAGTCCTTTACAAATTGGCTGAGCTCAGCGGGGCTATAATTTATAGACTTGAGAACCTTCTGATCTGACTTACGATAAACTAAGAACTCCTCCCCTCTTTCTACTATATGTCCCTCAGTACCATCTTTTTCTCTGTAGTGCTCAAGAGTAGCTTCTGCTTCTGACATAGACTTACAAGTCTTACTCATATTGGATCGCTGAACCTCGCTAAAAGCTGCTCTAAACTTATCTGCCATTCCAAATTCTAAAATAGCTCCTGATAAGACATATTGAATATCACATAGAGCATCTAATACTTCTACAATGTCATTCTGTTCTATAGCTTCTTTCAGTTCATTTAATTCTTCCTGAAGGAGATTAATTCTGAGATCACATCTGTTCTTATCTGGTATTGCAGGTGAGGATAGTATAGGTAGTGAAAATGTCTCATGAAATAAAGAAACATCATTCAAGCCATGAGGCTCTTCATACCGCTTTTTATTGTCCATAGATTAAGTATTTATTAAGTGGAAGTATTTAATTCTTGAATAAAATTTTTATTGATTGAAGCAATATCAAAATTCTCAGTTATATGATGACGAGCATTAGAACTTATCATTTTTCTGAGATTTGGATCCTTCATCCATTTCTGTAGCTTAGATTGTAAATCATGATAGGATTCAAAAATAATTGCATTATTCATATCTTCTATTTCTATTCCTTCAAATCCTTTAGAAGTAGAAATTACAGTCTTTGCCATGGCCATACTTTCTAAGATTTTTATCCTTATTCCGCTTCCAGATAATAGTGGCACAATCACAGCGTCTAAAGTTGATATGAATTCTGTGGCGTCATCAACTTCTCCAAAATATTCTACTCCGCGAGGCAAGTCATCTAAAAATGTTTGATCCGCATTGCGACCTGCAAGATGAAACTTTATATCTGGAAATTCCTTGATTATTTCAACCCAAACATTATCAAAAAACCATCTTAATCCTTCAATATTAGGCCGCCAATCTAATGAACCTATATAACCAAAACGTTCACAAGAATCACATGATTTAGATATGTCGTAATTAGACAATGGAATTCCTACTTGAACAGTATTAACCTTCAAATGAGGATTAATTTTAAAATAAGTCTTTTTATCACGATCTGTAATCGAAAGAATCATATCATAAATAGCCAGAGAACTAATTTCATATTGCTTTAACCGCTTATAGCATAGTTTATAATATATTTTTCGAATTAAATTAGGTTCTGTTGCTGATAAGTTATACCATATTTCATTCTCTATGTTATGTGATCTTAGGACTATAGCCGCTTTAGAATACTTCTTAATCGTATCAGTATATGGTGTAAGATATACTGTCTCTAATTGAATAACATCATAGTTGTTATTCTTAAGTACATCAATTAATTTCTCTTTATAAGTAGTGCTTATAAATCTTTCTATGTTGTAAGATTTAGAGCTGAATAAATTAATGAATGCATCTCTTAAAACAACATTTGTATTGACAGAACAAGACCAATGTTTATTATAGTAAGATTCAAGTCCTGAAATAGAATCCATCTCCACGTGATGCTTAACTGTATTCATGGCCAATAAATCTATGTTATGATTAAGCAACTTATAGCCTTTGGCCATAGCTAAAATGGCTACTGATTCTCCATCTTTAGGTGGGTAAGGAAATTTCTTAGTTAGTTGTAAGATTCTCACTATCGCAAATGTATGATTTGCATAGAACTTGTAAAACTATTTAGTACAAATGTGAAATCGGTTATCAAAATCCATTTAAAATATATAGATTAGATACATGTTAAAAGCAACTAATATAGAGAAGTCTTACGGAGATCTTAAAGTCCTGAGAGGCATTAGTTTAGACATTCAAAAATCGACCATTACAAGCATCGTAGGCAAATCCGGAAGTGGCAAGAGCACTTTATTACATATATTGGGTACATTAGACTCACCTGACAAAGGACATATAGAACTTGGAGGACAAATCATTAATGATCTTAGCGATAAAGAATTAGCGTTATTTAGAAATAATAAAATCGGATTTGTGTTCCAGTTTCATCATCTTATCCCTGAGTTTAATGCTTTAGAAAATGTGTGTATTCCTGGTCATATTGGTAATACAAAAGCATCGAAAGTAAAATCCAAAGCCAAGGAGTTGTTGGACTATTTAGGCTTATCTGAGAGGTATCACCATAAGCCATCAGAATTATCTGGAGGAGAGCAACAGAGGGTTGCTGTGGCGAGGGCTCTTATAAATGAACCTAACTTAGTATTTGCAGATGAACCTACAGGCAATCTGGATACATCAACATCTGAAGAATTACATCAATTATTCTTAGATCTAAAGAAAGATATGGGACAGACTTTCATCATTGTGACACATAATGAAGAGTTAGCCAAACTAAGCGATACTTGCCTTGAAATTCAAGATGGTCTTTTGGTAACATAAGCCGCCATCCTAATTCCAATTTTTAAGATGTATACAAGGCTGAGGGTATGCCGTTTCATTCCGTGATTTGAATTCACTCTTAAATGGATTAATAAGATAGTCTAAAGGAGCATCCGATAACTCCGGAATCCAATGACGTATATAGTCTCCGTTAGGATCATATTTTTTGACCTGTACTGGAATATTGAAATATCTGTCTGAGCGTGGATCTGTACCTACACCTGCTACATAATTCCAATTACCATAATTAGAACATGGATCATAGTCTATCAATAGTGACTCAAAATATTCAGCACCTAAAATCCAAGAGATTTTCATATCCTTGACTAAGAATGATGCAACGTTTTGTCTACCTCTATTAGACATATATCCTGTAGCATTGAGTTCTCTCATATTTGCATCTACAAAAGGTATCCCTGTCATCCCTTGGCACCATTTCTTAAAGAGCACATCATTCTCAAAAGATTGGCTTTGAGGTTTACCTCCAATTCCCGTTGGTTTGAATATTTTGTTACCATGTTTCTTAGCCATGAATCTAAAATAATCTCTCCACATTAATTCAAAAATAAGCCAGTAGGTAGACTCGTTAGAGCCATTTTTACTTTCATATTTTTTTACATAATCATATACCAACTTAGGGGAAATACATCCTGCTGCTAGGTAGGCTGATAACTTACTACTGTAATCGCCACCTAATAATTGATTACGTGTTTTCTTGTACGTTTTAATTAGATCAGACTCCCATAGGTAATACTCTAATCTTTTTAATGCCTCAGTCTCTCCCCCACTAATAATGTGATAGTCTATATCTTGGTCAACTTCAGGATAATTAATATCCAACATTTCTCCTGATTCTAATTCTATGGATAAAGAGGTAATCTCATTTACTGGAGACTCAATAGGCTTTCTTATCGATACAAACTTCTCAACTTCCTTTCTGAAACTTGTAAAATGATCTGGACAATGTGTAATAGGGAATGGAAGATCTGCAGTGTAGTAAAGCATCTTCCCCCTAAAATATCTTATCTCTTGCCCTATCGTCCATAATTCGTGTTCTAATGCATCTTGTACGGCTACTTCTTCTTGGGTCCTTTCTCTATTACAATAAACGTATCTCGTCTTACATTCCTTTGCTATCTTTGGAATAATCTCTTCAGGTATACCTATCCGTATGTACAGATCAGAACCCAACTTTCTAAAGTTATTTCGCAGATCTGTTATACTATCTATAATGAATTTTATTCTATGTCTACCTGTCTTTGAGAATCCATGAGGAGTTTCATCTTCAAAAATTCTACTATCAAATATATAAAGAGGAATAATCTCATCATTATCATTGATAGCGTCAACTAAAGCTTCATTATCATGAAGTCGTAAGTCGTTCCTGAACCATACTATTGATCGTTTCATATGATGAAGATTAGTGAATTAAAACTAATTTTGAAACATCTTTTAATCAATTTGGTTTTAACTGTATGAAATATTTATCTATCAGCATAGTCCTTTTACTTACGATGCTCATTTCATGTGGGCCAAAACATGACAATCCTGAAGTAAAAAAGTTATATGATGAAGTTATTGCAATACACGATGAAGTTATGCCTAAGATATCAGACATCAGCAAACTAAGACGTAAGGTGAGAAAATTAGATAATCAAAATCCTTCGTCACTCGCTATTATCAAGCAATTAGAAGATGCAGACGATGGGATGATGAATTGGATGTCTGACTTTCAGGTATATAAGACATACACCGATTCTTCTAAAGAAAGCAAGATGCGATATCTTGAGATTGAAAAAAAGAAAATTCAAGAGGTTAGTGACCAGATGTATTCTTCAATAAAAACAGCTAAAGAATTTCTCAATGAATAATATAATTTATACTCTCATTTTATTTCAAATATTTATTCTTGGATATTCATGCAAAACTGAAAATGCAGATACACAAAGACCTTTGCCTATCTATGGAGAGAAAACCATAAAGAATGGAGATACAATCTTATACAGAATACCAGACTTTAAATTTATAGCTCAAGATAGTTCACCAGTATCTAATGAAAGTCTAAGTGACTATATCTATTTGACAGATTTCTTCTTTACCTCATGTCCATCTATCTGTCCCATAGTAAAAAAACAAATGCTGAGAATCTATGACAAATACGAAAACAATCCTGAGGTAAAGCTTGTCAGCCACACCTTGGATCCAAAACGAGATACAGCCGAAAAGCTAAAACAATATGCCGACAAACTTAATGTGTCTGGAGATAAGTGGTTATTCCTAACTGGAGACAAGGACTCTTTGATAGATATGTCAGCTAAGTACTTTATAAGCGCTTATGAGGACGAAGATGCACCAGGAGGTATAGATCACTCCGGATTAGTAGTCCTTGTAGATAAGAAAGGGCATATCAGGGCTTCAGCACAGGGCACAGATCCCGATGATATTACAGAATTACTCACTGACATTGACAAATTACTTATGGAATATGAAACGACTCATTAGTATTATATTACTGAGTTCTATTCTCATTGCTGTAGCATGTAATCACACAACCTATAAACAAGGCAAAGATTTGTACGAATCTAATTGTGCCACATGTCATATGCCTGATGGCTCTGGGGTTGGTGACCTCTACCCTGCTCTATCTACCTTGGGATCAGAGTATGACTACAGTCTGATTTCATGTTATATAATAAATGGAAAGAAGTCAGAAAATAGCGTTCTTGAAATGGTCCCAATTAAGGGGCTATCGGATGTTCAGATGAGTAATATCATCAACTACATAAGATCAGAAATGAATCAACTTGAAGGCGAAGTAAGTATCGTTCAAGTCAGAAAACAGCTCTCAGATTGTACAGATTAAGTGAAAAGACGAATTACATCAGAAATACGAATCAAGGCCAAAGCTAAAGTAATACTTGAAGCCTTACTTAAATTAGAACATCTTAAACAATGGTGGGGTGTGGATTCTTGTTTTATTCAACCCAAAGATGGCGGATTATATTGTCTCACTTGGCTGAGGTCCGTAGATGGAATCAAATTCATAAGTACCGGAAGAATAGGCCTTTACAACCCTCGATCTCATCTTCACCTTGAAGATATGTTATACATCAATTCTGAGAAACCTATATTAGGTCCTTTCACTATCCACTTTGATATAAAAGAAACTGATACATATTCAACCTTAACCGTTGTACAAAATGGATTTATAAAAGAAGGCGGTGAATTATGGGATTGGTACTACAAAGCCGTCTCTGATGGCTGGCCCGAAGCTCTGATTATACTTAAGAAATACTTAGAAAAATCAAGATAAAATCCTCAATACTTATTCTAATTTGCATATTTCTTACGCCTCCAAAAACTGAATAACAAGCCAAATAGCAAAACCAAAACTATGGGCATCACAACATTAATCACTTGCCATTTCAGTTTGTTTTCTGTTATTTCCACCTGATCCAATAGTCTTAGCTTCATAGATTTAGTCCTTGCATCCATGAGTCCATTATCGTCTAAAAGATACTCTATGACATTGATGATAAACTCTTGATTGCCTTTATAATCTACATTATTCCACTTATTATAACCTATGGGACTTATTCTGTTATTAGTAGGATCATAGAGGTTTTTGATAATATCTGAATCTGATATTACAACTTGCGATGTCACAGGACTCCTCTCCTTAAATGTAGCGTCGATTTTTCTTAGTCCCTGATCCATCTCCTCCGTCACTTTATTCTTAAAAAAGGATTCAAACTCTCCTCTAAGCAATACGGCTGCAGGTAGATAAGATTTATTGTAAGCCTCAGTTTTAATATCTGCTCTTAGTACTTCAAATGTTAATCTCATAGGATACATCTGTCGACGTGCATACTTAGAACTTGTCAAAAGAGGTGTATACTCAACACCATTACTATCATTCAGTATATCGATTGTACTTGGAAAGGATGAACTCACTCTATCAATATTCTTAACCACTGGTGATTCCTGATTACCCTGCAGTAAAGGATGATATACCCAATCAAAAAGTTGCTTCTGCTCCTGTCCACCTTGGCTTCCAATGACCTGAGGTATTTTAGAACATTCTAAATCAAGAATCAAATCAGAATTTATTCTGATTCCATACTTAAATAACATCGGATCTAAACCTGTTTCTAATTTTTTAGGTACGTATATTTTATTTCGATTGAGACTATCCAGATTAACTGCAAACTGATCTATGAGCCAAACAATCTTACCCCCGTTCATTATGTACTGATCCAATTTAAATTGACTCTTAGGAGAGACCATTTGCTTAGGTCCAGCCACGATAACTACATCAACTGCAGGATTAATCTTGACAAGGCTGTCCAATGTGAAATATTCTATCTCCATAGTTCTACCTAAGACAGATGCTAATTTGGCTGTCTGACTTTCAATTAACTCTCCATTACCTTGTGTAAACGCGACTACGGGAGTCTTCTTACGAGAAACCTTTTCTATACCACTTATAATCTTGTATTCCAATTGCGTCATTGACTTATTAATAGCCTCTGCCTCTGATTCTCCTCTCTGTTGTGGCTCTAATAAATTAATAGGGACCTTTATCGTTCCTAATTTGATTATGGCATATGGATAAATCAATTTCTCTACCTTCTGATCATTCTCCACGATCATGAGATTGACTGGAATAATCCCATCTTTACTGAGATTACTTCTTATCTTATTGATATCCTTTACAGAACCTTCATTGAGATTTATAGACTTATATTCAATGTTGGGATTGATAGACTTGAATTCCTTAAGTATCTCCAATGTTCTTTGCCTCAACTGTGTCAACCCAGATGTCATATTGCCTTGAAGCAGGACATCTATAGTCATAATATCATCTACATTCTTAAGCATCTCAGAAGTAGATTCTTCTAATGTAAATCGTCTATCTTCCGTAAGGTCTACATAGGTATAAAAAGTGGATGACAAAAGATTGACGAATACGATAATCCCAATGAAAATCAGAGTTTGGATTAAAACTTTTGTAGGCCGTTTGACTGATTTCATATTACCACTTTCTTTTATCAAGTGAGATAATTGTAAACCACAAAAACAACGCTATAACAGAAATAAAATAAAAGATATCTCTTGTGTCAATTCGTCCTTTACTTATATTATCGTAGTGAAATTCTATCCCTAAAGACTTTACAAAATTATCGATCTTACCAAAAAATAAAGGCGTATCACTTAGGAATCCAAAAGCGAAGTATAAAAGAAAACATACAAATGCCGTAAGTATAAAAGCGACGATTTGGTTAGAAGTCAAACTCGATAAGAATATCCCGACAGCTGTGAAGATAGATGCTAAAAATACCAAGCCTATATAAGAACCAATAACAGCCCCTGTATCAATATTACCCTTAGGTGAGCCTAACTGTACGACACTGTAGTAATAGACCAGCGTAGGTATTATCGCAATAACTGCTAATGCTAATGCTGCAAAATATTTACCTCCTACGATGTCCCAATCCGTTAATGGTTTTGTCACTAATAATTCTAACGTTCCACGTTGTTTCTCATCAGAGAAAGAACTCATAGTGATCGCAGGTATAAGAAACATAAATACTAAAGGCGCTATTGTAAATAATTGACCTAAACTCGCGTAGTTATAATTAATAATACTTGTGTCTGAAAACACCCATAAGAACAAGCCTGTCAGAAGTAAGAAAATGACAATAGAAATATATCCCGTCAAGGACGAAAAAAATGTATTCAATTCTTTTATAAATATGCTTCTCAAACTTGTAGATTATTTAGTAACGGATTTAAATAAATTCTCAAGGTTTTTCTTTTGCATTGCCATAGATAATATCTTGTTATTACTATCTACTACCCTATCAAAAATAGCTTCTCTAATATCTTCGCCAGACTCAATTTCAATGAGGTAACGATTATTTTCTGACTTAACAATAATAAGGTTTGGGTCTATACTTTTGAATATATTCTCTGACATCGGCTTTAATAATTCCAGCTCTATAACTACCGATTGAGAATGATCCTCATGCAGATAATCGAGTTTATTATCCGCGACGATCTGACCATTATTAAGAATGATAATCTTATCACAAATAGACTCTACTTCTTGCAGAATATGTGAAGAAAATATAATCGTTTTATCTTTTTTGAGACTTACAATTAGTTGTCGTATTTCCTGTATTTGATTAGGATCCAATCCAGAAATAGGCTCATCTAATATCAGCACCTTAGGGTCGTGAATGAGAGCTTGAGCAATACCAACCCTCTGACGATATCCCTTACTCAAAGAAGATATCTTTTTATGCTTTTCTTTATCTAAGCCTACTGAACTGATCACTTCATTTATACGTTCATCAGCGTTTTTGATTTTATGGATTTTACATACAAATCCCAAAAACTCTTTGACGTACATAGAAGGATATAACGGATTAGATTCAGGAAGATATCCTATAAGCGATTTTACTTTTATATCATCAGTTGCAACATCGATCCCACAGACATGTGCACCTCCCCCATCAGAAGTGAGGCTTCCTGTGAGAATTTTCATTGTCGTACTCTTACCTGCACCATTGGGACCTACAAGGCCTGTAATTTGGCCTTCTTTGGCTTCAAAGCTGATACTTTCTATCGCTTTTTGTGTACCGTATAGTTTTGTTAATGATTCTACTTTGATGCTCACTTTCTCTGATTTATACTCTGACAAACTTCTTCAATGCTTAACGCATTTTCTAAAGAAAAATTGGCTATCTGAGTTCTTCTAAGGCTATAAAGATACGCTGTTGTCCCGAGCTTATGCCCTAAATCTCGAGCAAATGCACGAACATAAGTTCCTTTACCACAAGTCAGGTCAAATTCTATCAACGGTGCCTCATATTTTAAGCACTTAATATCATTAAAAACAACAGTCTTACTTCTTGGTTTAAAAGTCTTCCCTTTACGAGCTAACTTATACATGGGTTGACCGTTGATCTTATTAGCTGCAAAGATGGGTATCTCTTGTATACTCTCTCCTATGAATGACCCCATTGCACTCTCAATCTCGCTGAATGTAATATTATCTATGGGCATGGGATCTTTCTCTTCAAATTCCCTATCAAGACTCTCAGTTGTGGCGCCTAATTTTATATGACCATCATAACGCTTGTCATGATTTTCCTCTTTGGGAATCAACTTAGTATACTTGCCTACAAAAATCATTAATAGGCCCGAAGCTAAAGGGTCTAATGTTCCATTATGCCCTACCTTAAATTTCTTTCTTTGGTATAATCCCCTAAGCGAATATCTTATCTTATTGACAACATCAAAGGAAGTCCATCCAAGAGGCTTATCTACTAAAAATAAGCATCCTGTCTCATAATCAACTTCGGTATCTATTGAATTTTTATCTATAATAATCATAAGAAGCTACCGAATAGAATAACGAGAAAACCTACTGTAAAGCAATAGTATGCGAAATAAGATAACTTAGACTTTCTCACGATAGATATCATCCATGTACAAGCAGCGACTCCAGTAAGAAATGCCGCAACAAAACCAATAATAAGATATGTCATGGAAGGCATATTCTGAGTAAAATCTCCTGATAGTAAATCTTTGGCCATCTTACCTAATATCAGTGGTATGACCATTAAGAATGAAAATCTGGCGGCTTTACTTTTATCTACTCCTAATATCAGCGCAGTGGCTATCGTGGCTCCAGATCGAGATATACCAGGAAGGATAGCAACAGCTTGAGCCAATCCAATAACGATGGACTCTTTGACCCCGACATTTTTAGTCTGTGATTTGATCCTCTCAGAGATCAAGAGTAGAAAGCCTGTGAGAAGTAACATCACACCCACAAACACGATCTGCTTATGAAATAATGTTTCTATTATATCATCAAAAAATACACCTATAATCGCTGCCGGCACCATACTTATCACTATGTAGAGGACAAACAATCTTTCTTCTTTTCCGGAAGGTGTAAATAGAGATACTAAAATCTGGTAGATATCTTTTCTGAAAACAACCACTGTAGCAAGAGCTGTTGCGAAATGAAGAAAAACAGTAGTCAGCATACTCTGTTCTGCTAAGCTGTCATCTTTCAATATATACTTGACAATCTCTAAATGTCCGCTGCTGCTTACAGGTAAGAACTCAGTAAGGCCTTGTACAATACCTAATATTAAGGCCTCTAATAAGTCCATCATCTAATAAAACAATATATTCTTACTTAAATATCGCGTAGATCTCGACTCCAAGACCCGCTAAAATGCAGACAGGTGCAATCAGAGTTCTTCTAAAGCTATAAAGTTCTGATTCATCAAATACATTAGGGTCTACATTAAAGCCTCCCATCATGAGCAGCATACCCAATGTGATCAAAGCGATCCCTATTAATACCCACTTATAATTTTCTTTATTAAAAATAAGTACAGCTCCATTATCTGACCTTCCTTTACGAGATGAGGATGCAGTTGATACGGTTCTATCTATCGGGGATTTTTTCTTTGTTGTAACAACAACTTTTTTCTTCTTGTCTGCCATAATCTATTCGCGTATTAGTGTCATAATTTTAGTGTGTATGACGAATGATGTTATAAAAATAATCAAAGCTAATGGGACAAGACATACGATCCCCAAAAACTTCAAATCAAATATGCTGAAATTCATATAAGCATTGAACCTTAATAGATAAAAGCACATAAAAAATAGAACTATGCCACCTATCCAGGCCTTTACAGAAAGAAAGAAACCTTTTTTCTGATATGTACTCAAGAGATATTCCTTAGTAGCTCCTTTGTGGATGATAGACAATAAGCTTTGTCTATTTCTATTAAAATCCAATGAAAGCCCTAAATAAAAAATAGCTAAAGTCAGTACCAATATTACTGATAGCCCAAGATTAGAGAGTCCTGTTGACGTATACGGCATAAATTCTTGTTGCGTATTATCTATTTGAGTGATATCTGAGATTCCATATTTAGAATTAAGATCAGCCATTACTATCTCCTTACTTTCTGCGTCGTTATCATTGACTTCTATGATGTACTGATCAGTAAGGGCTTCGGTTAGGTTAATTTCTGAACTGACATTATTGTCAATATCAAAATACTTAAAAAACTCATTTTTAGACACGACATCAGAAGCGATAATGACATCCTTATTTTGATCAATATATTCTGAGAAATCAGCTCTTTGTTCTTCAGACACATTTGAGTGCATCTCAATAAGATAAGATAATGTAGAAGTATGAGTAGCTTGCGGTGCCTGCTTATTGATGAAGTAATAGCATATCAAGATCAGAAAATAACAAGCTATAATGCATAAGAGCAGTACATGATTATAGGATATCTTATTTTTGAAGTACTTAGACATAGAATACAAATGTATGAACAATTATATTAAAGTTTTTTATATATCACTTTTCTTTATACTTACAGGCTATACTTCTCATAGTCAGATCATTATAGACAATACTTCATTTGAAGGAACTCCAGCAGATGCGACTATGCCTGCTGGATGGTTTGCTGGTAGTGAAGGCACTACTCCAGACATACTGCCGGGTTATTGGGGAGTCTATAATGAGCCAGAAGATGGTGATAGCTATGTAGGCATGATCACGAGGCAAGATGGATCATATGAAAGTATCAGCCAGAGATTAGGTGGAACAGTTGAGCAAGGAAGCTGTTATTCTATGTCTCTCTATTTGGCATTTTCTGATAATTACACAGGTTACAACAACCCTATTCATCTGCGTGTATGGATATCTGATAAGAAAAACAAAAGACAACAACTTGTATTTACCTCTCCTAAAATCAAATCTGAAGATTGGAAAAAATATTCTTTTGATTTTACCCCAGAGACAGACAAGTATTACATTATCTTAGAAGCATTCATAAATGAAAAACCGACCTCACATAAAGGGAATATACTTATTGATAAAATATCTCCGATCTATTTTTGTAATAGAGCCTAAGACTAATGTTCTTACTCTATTACTCATAGCTCTAAGTATAAGCAGTTGTAACAAGAGAATGACCATAACGAATCATATGACACAAAACAAAATAGACATACAGGGACATAGAGGTTGTAGAGGACTTCTTCCAGAAAATACAATTCCTGCATTTATCCATGCGATGGACTTAGGCGTACATACACTTGAGTTCGATGTCGTGATATCTAAAGACAAGAAAGTCATTGTATCACATGATCCGTATATGTCTCATCATATTGCCACAGGTCCTAATCAATTAGAGATAACAGAAGAGACAGAAAAAAATCATAATATCTATAATCTCACTTACGATGAGATCCAAACTTATGACGTAGGACTTAAGGACTTTCAAAGGTTTCCAGAACAAAAAAAGATTGCTGTCCATAAGCCATCACTTAAGGATCTCATAGCTGTCACTGAAGAAAAAAATGATCAAATATTATACAACATAGAAATCAAAAGAAGACCTGAGAATGATGAAATTTATCATCCACATTACAAGACTTTCGCAGACTTAGTTATAAATGAAATTACTGATCTTGGCATCATGGATAGAACAACAGTTCAGTGTTTTGATGTAGCGACACTTCAGTATATCAATGAAAAATATCCCAAAGTAAGATTGGTATATCTCATCGAAAATGAAGATAGCCCAAAAGCTAACTTAGATAATCTCGGCTTCTTACCCTATGTCTATAGTCCATATTATAAGCTCGTAGACGCAGAACTTGTAGACTTATGCAAAGCCAAGAATATGCAATTGATACCATGGACGGTCAATGAAGTAGATGATATGAAAGCGATGATAGAACTCAATGTCACAGGCATCATTACTGATTATCCTGATCGGTTGATAGGTTTGTACTTTTAAGTTGAGAAGTGATATGTGTATTACAACAAAATGTATTAGATTTATACAAAGTTGAATTGAATAATTAAGCTTTAACATATGCTAAAATATCTAATTTCAATCAGCATTTTATTAGGATTCAGTATATATATTTTTGGTCAGAATGATTTTGAGAATTTCACTCTTGATCCTGCTAAACTCGAGCATGATGAGCTCCTACAGTGGGTTAACGACTTTAACAACCGGAATCTAAATAATAGAGTCGATTATAAAAATGACAAAACTCATCGACTTGATAGTACATTATATATCCAATTTTACCCACAAGGACCTGACGCTGGGTCTCGCGATTATAGCAGATCATATTACTTTTATGAAGAAGATAGAGATATCATTTGCATATATAGAAAGGAAAACTTTTTTGCTGATTGGGAAGCTAGCAATATTATAATAGATCATTACGACGATGAGAATCTTTTGACCAGTTCCAGCTATAATAGTTGGGATGGGGATCTTATTAACTTTAATGATAATGATCCATTAGTACTAAGATCCTTTTTCTATGATGAAAATATGCGACTCTCAGAAGAACATGCTCAAAATCAATTTGAGTTACAAAATAAAATATTAGCCGATGTTAATTATTACCATTATTACGATGATGGTCGATTAAAATCAACTGAATTTTTTGATTGGTCAGTTCAGCTCGACTCCTTAATATTTGTCAAGGAAACTAAATACTTCTATGATGCAAACGATAATTTAGTTCTAACGATGCGATATGATAATGATAGAGATAGAGGATATTTCGCAACTGATAGTATCGTAAGAATTGTAAATAATGAGGGACTTTTAGAAAAAACTATTACCTATGAAAAAGCACGAACAACTGATGATTGGCTACTAAGGACAGAATCATCTTATAGCTTTGACAATGAAGGTAGACCCGATAGAGTTGAATCACGCAGATATAATCACGCTAATAACTCTTGGAGGGCTGGAGATACAACATTTTCCAAGTATCATACCTACGGTAGTCTTTCTGATATCACCACTGTGCAAACAGATAGCTCATCATTTGGAAGTACGGGAGGATTATTATTTGAGGATATAAGGAGTAAGACTGAATATTTTCATGACGAAAACGTTTTAAATAACCAGGTAAAACGATCCAGATCGTACATTCCAAGAAACAATGAGAATCATATGATTCTCGAAAAAAAAGAATTTATAAATGCTGAACCTGGCGGCTCTCAATATGGCACTAGTATCTTAACCGAAACCAGCAGTACAGAATATTTTTATTCAGAAATCAAACCTTCCGCTACTGTAGATATCATTGAGGATGCTACAGTGTACAGAATAGCTCCTAATCCCGCCAGTGATAATATAGAAATTATATCATCAGAATACTCTGGCGAGGTACACTTTAGCTTAACTGATATCAGTGGACGTAGAGTGATAAATCAAAAGACTTACCCTAACGAGAGCATTAATATATCTCATCTTACATCAGGTATACACATCTATACCATCTCTCATGGTAAGTATACGTCTACTGGTAAGGTGGTGGTGGATTGAGATATTTGATTCTGAATATGCTTATATTTACTATTAGGAAGTAATTTAACTTATGATAAAATATATTCTTTCGTTAATCATTTTATTGGGATGTACTACATATATTTTTGGTCAGAATGATTTTAAGAATTTCACTCTTGATCCTGCTAAACTCGAGCATGATGAGCTCCTACAGTGGGTTAACGACTTTAACAACCGGAATCTAAATAATAGAGTCGATTATAAAAATGACAAAACTCATCGACTTGATAGTACATTATATATCCAATTTTACCCACAAGGACCTGACGCTGGGTCTCGCGATTATAGCAGATCATATTACTTTTATGAAGAAGATAGAGATATCATTTGCATATATAGAAAGGAAAACTTTTTTGCTGATTGGGAAGCTAGCAATATTATAATAGATCATTACGACGATGAGAATCTTTTGACCAGTTCCAGCTATAATAGTTGGGATGGGGATCTTATTAACTTTAATGATAATGATCCATTAGTACTAAGATCCTTTTTCTATGATGAAAATATGCGACTCTCAGAAGAACATGCTCAAAATCAATTTGAGTTACAAAATAAAATATTAGCCGATGTTAATTATTACCATTATTACGATGATGGTCGATTAAAATCAACTGAATTTTTTGATTGGTCAGTTCAGCTCGACTCCTTAATATTTGTCAAGGAAACTAAATACTTCTATGATGCAAACGATAATTTAGTTCTAACGATGCGATATGATAATGATAGAGATAGAGGATATTTCGCAACTGATAGTATCGTAAGAATTGTAAATAATGAGGGACTTTTAGAAAAAACTATTACCTATGAAAAAGCACGAACAACTGATGATTGGCTACTAAGGACAGAATCATCTTATAGCTTTGACAATGAAGGTAGACCCGATAGAGTTGAATCACGCAGATATAATCACGCTAATAACTCTTGGAGGGCTGGAGATACAACATTTTCCAAGTATCATACCTACGGTAGTCTTTCTGATATCACCACTGTGCAAACAGATAGCTCATCATTTGGAAGTACGGGAGGATTATTATTTGAGGATATAAGGAGTAAGACTGAATATTTTCATGACGAAAACGTTTTAAATAACCAGGTAAAACGATCCAGATCGTACATTCCAAGAAACAATGAGAATCATATGATTCTCGAAAAAAAAGAATTTATAAATGCTGAACCTGGCGGCTCTCAATATGGCACTAGTATCTTAACCGAAACCAGCAGTACAGAATATTTTTATTCAGAAATCAAACCTTCCGCTACTGTAGATATCATTGAGGATGCTACAGTGTACAGAATAGCTCCTAATCCCGCCAGTGATAATATAGAAATTATATCATCAGAATACTCTGGCGAGGTACACTTTAGCTTAACTGATATCAGTGGACGTAGAGTGATAGATCAAAAGACTTATCCTAATGAGGGCATTAATATACCTTATCTTAACTCAGGCATATACATCTATACGGTCTCAGATGGTAAGTATACGTCTACTGGCAAGGTGGTTATTGACTGAGATATTTCCATCATAATAGTTATATATCAAAGTGACTTGTTCTAATGTGCTTTTAGCATTTTCATTTATAACTTAAATTATAATCTTCCTCCAATTTCACTATGTAACGATATGACTGTTTTGTAGTAAAGTTTCGAGAGAACCTAAATCTTAATAAAACGTAAAATCTGATTACCCTTATTAGTCTGCACACGAATAATATAAGCCCCAACTTCAAAGTTTGAAACATCAACGCCTTCCCTACCTGAATAAGATAGTAATGACCTAATCAGTTGCCCTTGCATATTAAAGATGGACAGTTCAATATTCTCAGTGAAATCCCCAGTAATGAATATTCTATTCTCTGATGGATTAGGATATAAATTAAATAAAGTTAATTCGGTAACTTTCGTAGAAGAGATAATTCGATTATTACCTGGTGATCCGATATTAGGTACGTCACCTGTAGAGCCCGCAGCGGCAAGAGTTTGTACGGCACCATTCTCATTGCCCACTGTACTAAATTCTCCCAAGTCGACGTCATAACTGATACCATCAAGACTATCTAACTCAGGATATGACCCAGAAAAACTGGGAAGAACAGTCTGAGGGTTACCCATCCATATAACAACAGCATCTCCAGAATCACCTAATGCAGCACCATCTGATAATCCAATCTGCACATTATCTAAATTAATCACTTGACCCCATATGCTATCAAATCTTATAACATCTTCTGGGTCATCAGAAACTAACACAACAACACTCTCATCAGGTCCGATCTGGTCTATTCCAGTAATAATAGTTGCAGCATTGGGATCAGCAGAATTGTCATCATACCATAGATTCCCATCCTCTAATGCAATGTATGACTCGTCCCCTTTATTTGTTATCTCAAACCAATCAGGTGTGAGATCGTCACCAATCTGTCCTGGAAATATTTCAGTAATCTCAAGACTTGATTTTGGAGGAACTGCTAAGCCATTACCGGGTGAACCAATGTTAGGCACAGCCATCATATCTCCTCCTAATTGAATAGTACCCACTGCTCCGTTATCATTACCGATAATACTAAAAGCTCCTAAACTAACATCGTAAGATTGTCCATCATTGGTTTCAGTATCAGGATAAGTTCCTACAGAAACTGGAGTAGAAAGCATGGGATCTCCTACCCATATGACGGCGGCATCTCCTCCTCCACCTAATCCACTTCCATCTGTGATACCTACACTCACATCACTTAGGTCAATGACTTCTTCCCATACAGATAAAAATTCAGATACAGCAAGGACATCTGAATCTACAATGATTATTACGGATTCTCCTGGCACTATCTGATCTATTCCCGTAATGATCGTGGCATCATTAGCATCAGCTGATTCATCATCATAGTATAACTCGCCCTGTACATTAGGCATCCATGTATCTGTACCATTATTTGTAATCTCAAACCAATCTGCAGTTAATGCTTCTCCTTCTTGCCCAGGAAAAATTTCTGTTACTTCAAGACCTAATGTCGGAGTGATATTCATTCCGTTACCGGGAGATGCTACATTGGGCACATCACCATTAGTCCCTCCATTTAGAATAGTCGCTATAGCATTATTTGCATTGCCTACTTCACTGAATGCCATGAGTTCGACATCATAAGACTGTCCTTCGTTACTTAGTGTGATAGGATAACTTGCTGTGTCATGCACAACTGTAAGCTCAGGGTCACCCAGCCATATCGTCACGGCGTCCCCATTAGCACCGAGAGCTGCTCCTTCAGCAAAACCTATTTCTACATTAGACAAATCCATTACTGGACTCCATACATTTCTAAATCTTTCTACCTCAGATATTGTATCTGAAATAAGCACAATGGCATAACTACCTACCGAAATATCTCCAAGATTACTAATGATGCCTGCATCTTCTGGATTCATGGATTCGTCATCGTAATAAAGCGGTTCTGAATCTAATGCTACCCAATCTGCAGTACCAATATTTCTAATCTCAAACCAATCTGCTGTGAGGTCTTCTCCTGTCTGTCCTGAGAATATTTCTGTTATCTCAAATTGAACACCTTGAGATAATCCATGAGTAGATATCAGTAATAAAATAAATAATTGTAGAGTGGTCTTCATGATCGAATATTGATATTAAGTATTATTTAATGATAGGTGAATTTAAGATTATAATCTATAAGCTTAGCAAGAACTGGTAGGTTTTCGATACCTCTCAGTTCTAAGTTGAGCTCCATCCAAATAGCAATTTATTAGATAGAAACGGCAATTTAAGTTCGCTGCAAGTCATATATCCTCTCGACTACCTTATATTCGCATACTAAATAAGAAATAATGACATATAAGCATATAATATTACTGATAATCATTGGTTTATGTATATCATCATGTGGTGATGATTCTAAGAAGAGAAAGGAAATATTAGAAATATTCTCAATCGAACTATCAAAGGATTCTGTGGCTATAGGGAATCTAACTTATAAAGACGTCAAGTATTACGACAAGGATGGATATTTATATCAGCAAGATTTCTACAATAAGTTTGATGAATTAACGGGTACAGAGTACATTGACAGAAATAAAACCGATAGACACTCAGAATATTTTTCTACAGACTCGACTTTACTATCATATTATAACCTTGTCTACGAATATGATCTTCTTATGTTAAAATCTGCTTTTGATGGGCAAAGCGATGCATTCCTTAGAGCAGAACAATATAAATATGATCATAGAGGGAATAGATTAGAGAAAACAATCTTAGATGAGAATGGTCAGATCGATCGTGTGTATAAATTTATATATGACAAGTTTGGTAACGAAACTGGTTTCTCAGGTTTTGATCAGAATGGTAATAACTTCTTAATTGAAACTTACAAGATTACAGAAAAAGACGACAAAGATAGATGGACAGAAAAGTGGGGTTATAGAGACAATGTACCTTACACATTTTACAAAAGAAAAATAGAAGAGTAAATACAAATGAAATACTACGACTATACGGAGACCGAAAAAAAATGGAGGAAAAAGTGGCAGGCTGATGAGTTATACAAGGTCGATATAGATAAATCTAAGCCTAAGTATTATGTCTTAGATATGTTTCCTTATCCATCAGGAGCTGGTCTACATGTAGGCCATCCATTAGGATATATTTCCTCAGACATCTACAGTAGATACAAGCGTCAGAAAGGATTTAATGTATTACACCCTATGGGTTTTGATGCATTTGGATTACCAGCTGAAGAATATGCCATCGCTACAGGAGTACATCCATCTGTCTCTACTAATGAGAATATAGAACGTTACAAAGTCCAGTTGGATAACATAGGATTTAGTTTTGATTGGTCGAGAGAAGTGAGGACATGTGAGCCATCATATTACAAATGGACTCAGTGGATTTTCTCTTTGTTATTTAATCATTACTATGATACTGCGACAGACTCAGCACAGCCTTTAGAGCAATTAGTCAAAGTTTTTGAATCCAAAGGTAATGTATATAGTACAGCATATACGAACTATAAAAAGACCTTCTCAGCAGAAGAATGGAATAGCTACACAGAATTAGAAAAAGTCAAAATTCTTGGTGAATATAGACTGGCTTACAGGAATGTCGGTTATGTCAACTGGTGTGAAGGTTTAGGGACGGTCTTAGCCAATGACCAGGTAAAAGATGGCTTATCAGAGAGAGGTGGACACCCAGTAGAAAAGAAAGCCATGACACAATGGAATCTGAGAATTACAGCTTATGCTGACAGATTACTTTATGGACTTGATAATCTTGATTGGCCCTCATCACTTAAAGCCATCCAGCAAAATTGGATTGGTAGATCAGAAGGTGCTACAGTGTTTTTTGAGATTGCAGACCACTCAGAGAAATTAGAGATATATACAACACGTCCAGATACAATCTACGGCGCTACGTTTATGGTATTGGCACCAGAGCATCCTTATGTAAATCATATCACAACAGAGGATCAGAAGAAAGCGATATCAGAATATCAAGCTTACGCCAAATTAAGATCTGACAGAGATAGAATGACAGAAGTCAAAGAAGTCACTGGCGCATTTACTGGTGCATATGCAATCAATCCGTTCAGCGGCGAGAAAGCACCTATCTGGATTGCAGATTACGTCTTGATGGACTACGGTACTGGAGCCATCATGGCGGTGCCATCTGATGATGATAGAGATTTTGCTTTCGCAGAAAAGTTTGACCTACCTATCGTACAAGTCATAGATAAGAGTGCTCATGAAGATGCAACACGAAAAGATAAAATAGGTACAATTATCAATTCTCCTTTAATCAATGGCATGGAAGTCATAGATGCTATAAGTAAGATGTGTGAGGAAGTAGAAAAGAGAGGTATCGGTAAGTCAAAAGTGAATTACAAAATGCGTGATGCTAATTTTAGCAGACAGCGTTATTGGGGAGAACCCTTCCCTATTGTCTATAAAGATGGTATTCCGAGAAGTTTGGATCTTGAAGATCTGCCAGTAGAACTACCCTATACAGATGACTTTAAACCCGCTGCAGGTGGCCAATCTCCACTTGCAAGAATGGAAGACTGGGTCAATACCGAGGACGGACAAAGAGAAACCGACTCTATGCCCGCAGTCGCTGGATCATCTTGGTACTTCTTGAGATATATGGACCCTCATAATGAAGAAGCTTTTGCATCAGCAGAAGCACTTGACTATTGGGAGAATGTAGATCTCTATGTAGGTGGTGCAGAGCACGCAGTTGCACATTTACTATATGCGAGATTATGGCATAAGTTTCTTAAAGACTTGGGCTACGTTAAGTCGGAAGAACCTTTTAAGAAATTGATTAATCAAGGTATGATCCAAGGGATCATAGAATTCCTCCCGTTAGCTAAGACTGAGGACGATCAGAATATATTCGTCAGTTATGATATGCTTGATAAGTTTGAGTATGAATATGCTTACATCCCTGTACACATAGATTATGTAGAATCTTACGGCAGTGACACATCACATCTTACAGTAGATGGTATTAATAAATTCTTAGAGTGGCGACCTAACTACAGCAAGCCAAAATTCATAACAAGCAACGGTACTTATGAAGGAGGGCAATTGGATGGAAATCCTGAAGACTTCAAATTTGTCACGAAGTCGGAAGTCGGTAAGATGTCAAAGAGATACTATAATGTTGTAAATCCTGATGATGTCATAGAAAAGTACGGCGCTGATACATTTAGATTGTATGAGATGTTCTTAGGACCTATAGAACAATCTAAGCCATGGGATATGCAAGGCATAGAAGGCGTATCTAAGTTCATAAAGAAATTCTGGGGTTTATTTTTTAACGAAGAAGAATTTACCGTTTCAGATCAGGAACCGACGAAAGAAGAATACAAAGTACTTCACCAAACGATAAAAAAAGTAACTGAGGATATAGAGAAATTTTCCTTTAATACAGCCATCAGTGCTTTCATGATATGTACCAATGAGCTCCGAAAACTAAAGTGTAATAAACAGAAAGTACTATATCCATTAATACAATTGTTGTCACCATTTGCACCATTTATGACGGAGGAACTTTGGTCATTGTCAGGTCATTCAGACTCAGTACATATTCAAGCATATCCAGAGCATGATGAACAGTATCTGACTGATGATAGTTTTGAGTATCCTATTTGTATAAATGGCAAAAAAAGAACTTCAAAAGCTTATCCTACAGATGCCTCTAAGGAAGATCTTGAGAAGGATGTATTACTTGTGGATGGTATCCAAAAATGGATAGATGGTAAAAATGTCGTTAAAATCATAGTGGTGCCGAAGCGAATGATCAATATCGTCGTTAAGTAATATAGACGATATGTAATTTGGTACTTTATTAGCTTTAAGCTGAGTCTATATTTAATTGCTATTTACTTATCTTCACTTTAATTGATGGTTTTTAATTACATCTAATACATTGAAGACGAAGTTCTTACTTACACTCTGTATATCCAGCTTCATAATTAATTATGGTTATGGGCAAGGTTGCCAATTACCAATTGTCACCACTATCAGTAATCAGACTATTGATGGATTTACTTTATTTTGGACTGACAGTAATGAGGATATACTGAATTATGAAATTGAATTAGGTCCTAAGGGTTTTACGAGAACATTCAATCCTAATGTTCCTTCTGTAATTAATGATTCGCTTGAACTCAGTAATCTATCTTCGGGTACAACTTATGAAATCTATATAAGAACTGTCTGTAACACCAATACTACAAGTCAGTGGAATGGTCCTTACTTTGCTAATACCATCATAGATAATGATAATGGTTGTAATCTTCTCTTAGACATTCCAGATAACAATTGTCCTAAATTTCAGATCTTTCAAATAGAAGTCGATCTCGGAGACGACTTAGTCCTCGGAGAGGATTATAATATAAATAGTGTCAATATAAATATTGCTCACACATGGCCTCCCGATTTAGAAATTAGTCTAACTGCTCCTAATGGAGAGACGGCAATACTTTCAAGATATAATGGAAACGGTAGGGATAACTATGGTAATCCGAGAGTGCCTGATTGCATGGAGCCCGCTTCATTTACTGACGATGCTTGTCTTGGGGTCGAGCAAGTCATCCCACCCCTACTCGGACAATTCAGACCAGAGAGCAGTTTGAGAAATACTTTTGATGGAGTCAATCCTTCTGGAATATGGCTTCTCAACATATGTGACAGAGCACGAGGTGACATAGGGCAATTGAGAGGATTAAGTATAGACTTCTCAGAGTCAATCTGTAGAGCACCACAGAATTATTCTTTGGATAATATAGAGGCAGATAATATAGACGTCTCCTGGACTGAACAATCTAACTGTGATATTTATAAGATAGCTTATAGGATATTGAGTGCTCCCATTAATGAGACTTCATTTGAATTAATAGAATGTGATGAGAGTACCTTTAACTTAGATGACCTTATTCCTGATACTGAATATATCATGACGATTAGTACTCGTTGTAATACAGGAGTAGAATCACCTGAGAGTTGTCCGATTATTTTCAGAACCGCCTGTGCCAACAGCAACTATACTTCTACATTTAATGAACTTGAAGAGTGTCCAATTTCATGCGATGAGTTATGTCTCATAGATCAATTCTGGCACAATCTTCCTGGACAAACAAACGCTTGGATTGTAAATGAAGGATCGACACCTACTGAGTTTACTGGCCCAGACAATGACATCAGCAGTGATGGAAAATATATTTATATCGAAAATAATAACACGAACTGCCACTCAGATACCATCGTATTAGAATCCACTTGTCTTCAGAGCACTAATAGTACAGACTGTCATTTATCATTCTTCTATCACATGTACGGAGGCCAGATAATTAAACTGGAAGTACAACAAAGATCAACTGATAATAATTGGTCTCCGCTGTGGTCTATCGAAGGAGAACAAGGTAATGAATGGAGACAGGCCTCTGTTTCTCTATCGTCTAATTTTGATACTGGACAACTTAGAATCATCGGATATAGAAATTCATCCAGTATAAGAAATGATATCGCTATTGATCAAATTAAGCTCATCGGCGTCGATACGATAGGCTTTAAGGAATTTTATGCAGATAGCGATGGTGATGGGTTTGGTGATGCGAATCAAATAAGGCTACTATGCAGTATCAATGCACCAATAGGATTTTCTGATAATCCAGATGATTGTAATGATACTGATCCAAATATTAACCCAAACGCTATAGAAATAAATTGTAATCTCACAGATGAGAATTGTAACGGTAACAGCGATGATAATCAACCTACGGATTTAGATTACAATGTCATTAGCATAGTGGATGAGACTTGCCAAGGTAGAGAAGATGGAAGAATAGAGCTCAATGTAATTAATGGGCAAGCTCCCTACTCATACAATTGGTCTAACGGTAGTACAAGTCCCACATTAGATAACGTTGGCACTGGAATATACACTTGTACAATATCTGATCTTGGAACTTGCCAGATTGTTACTGAACCATTCTTTGTTGACTTCGAAAATATCATAAGCTACAGCCTTATCAGTTTATCACAACCAAGTTGTCAAGGACTTAATGATGGCACAGCTACCCTACTGATTAGCGGAGGTCTTGGTCCGTATGATGTCAAGTGGTCAGATGAAATCAATGGAAATCAAGTCAATAATCTCAGTACTGGCACTTATAAAGTCACCATTACGGATGCGACTAATTGTAGTATCGTTACAGATCCTATTGTTGTAATAGGAAATCAAGTCATCACTGCTGGAGTTGCAGTATCGAGAGATGTCGATTGTAATGGAGGAAACAACGGATTTATACAATTAGGTATTAATGGCGGCTCTCCACCTTATGCTATTGAATGGAGTAACGGAGAGACAACACCTTCTGTATCACAACTACAAGCAGGAAATTATGCCGCTACGATAACTGATAATATGGGATGCTCTGAGATCGTCAATAACATAATAATATCTGAACCAGATTCACTTAAGATAATAGTCAATAATACAGAAGACAATAATTGTCCTGATGATGAATCAGGCATGATAGATATTTCTGTTATCGGTGGTAAAAGTCCATTTAGTTATTTCTGGTCAGACGGCAGTAGAAGCGAGGATCTGCTTAATATAAACTCAGGCATGTACAGTCTAACAGTTAATGATTTTAATGGATGCTTTACAACTCTTGATAATATTATTATAGAATCACCAGACCCAATAGCCGTTGAAGTAGAAGATATAATTAATGTCAATTGTCCTGCAAGTGACGACGGACTTATATCTGTCAATGTATCTGGAGGACAACCCAATTACATATACAACTGGAGTGTTACCGATGGTATAGAATCTCAAAATAATGAATTGTCACTTCTCAATGCGGGATTATACTCTCTTACAGTCGTAGATGAATTTGGGTGTAAATCAAATCCATTATTTTTTGAAATCGTCAACAGAAACAGAGCTATCAATGTCGATGCTCAATTAATCAGCTCGAGTTTATGCTTTGGAGATAGCATAGCCTCTATAACGGCTATTGTCAACAACGGGCAAGCACCCTTTGACTATAATTGGAGTAATGGAGATAGGAACATTTCTGAATTCAATCAAGACACCATTAGGCAATTAATATCAAGCGCCTATAACCTTACCGTAACAGATGCTGAAGGATGCACTGGCATAGCAGATACCATAATCGTAATCGAGCCTGCTGAGTTAATATACGATGTTATTGAAATTGTGGAAAATGAATGCTGGTATGACACGAATGGACAAATTACCATAGATGTATCAGGCGGTTCTGGAGAAAAAAATATAGTGTGGAATACTGGTTTATCAGGCAATACAATAACTAATCTCCCAGACGGACAATATCAAGCTACGATTACTGATGATAATTCTTGCATTGAAATAAGCAATATCATATCTCTAACAAGTCATGAAGCTATTACAATAGATGCTGCAGTCATTAATTCCGATGGCAATAATGGACAAATAGAAATTATAGCTATTGATGGCCTGAGCCCGTTCACTTATGATTGGGACGGGCCTATACCTCTCCCACCCGATGCAAAAATTGAAAATCTCGTTCCGGGTGTATATGAACTAAGAATAACAGATCGAGAATCCTGCTTTTTGGATACCGTCTTTAATGTTCAATTAGTAAGTAGTAATAATGAAATTACGGTTGAGAAAACCACCATATATCCTAATCCAGGAGATGGTCGTATTACTATAAAAAGTGATAATGACTTAAGAAGAATTCGTGTCTACAACTTAGGAGGACAACTTATAGATTATACACATAGAATTAATCAGGAAATGATTGAAATAAAGATAGAATCCGATTCTGACGGACTGTATTATATTGAGTTAATTACTGATCAGGAACAACAATTGATTCCTTATATAAAATCAAGTTCTTTCTAAGGCGCTAATTGTACCAGATATAGTGCATATCGTCGGAGCAAAGAAAGCACCAAAAACTGGAACCAAGAAAAGTAAGAGAAAAACTGATCCATTTCCTATGGCTACACCTTTGTTAAGTTGAACAAAGCGAGTACTTTCTTTTATATTGAATCTTCTCTCCATAAAGAAGTCAAGATTACCAAAACCCGCAAAGTAAGCCTGCACAGCAAAGATCAAAATCGAACTTACTAAACCGACAACAGGAATTAATCCAATAAGTAACAGAATTAATGTGATCCCTAGTTCCTTGACTAAATTACCAAGTGATAATCTGAGACCTCTAAACATAATTTTTACTTGAAAACCTAAAGTTCCATTCATCTTCTCTTTGCCTGTGATTCTCATCTCAAGATCCTCAGACAATGCACTCATGAATGGTGAGGTGATGATAAGGACGATATACTTGAATATAAATACAAAGCCAACTGCCAAAATAATTCTTGTTAACCACTCAATCGTGGTGATCAACCATTGCCATGTATTCTCAGTTACAAATTTTGAAATCATTAGTTGACCTAAGTCATCACCAAATTTGAAAATTGAGTATATAAAAACAACATAGGTTAGAGTACTGATTAGACCTGAAAAGACAAGGTACTTGATTACCCAAGGTTTAAACAAATACTCTAAAGCTTTGACGGAGTTATATGTAGAACTTAAAAATCCTGAAATCATAGTCCAATTTACAATTTCTACTTATTCAAAAGTAAAAATTATAGATAGAATCAATATGAGAATATATGAACTATAGAATAATCAATACAGAATATACTAAGCTTGCTTACGTGGCTTTCTCTTAGTTTTGAATAATTCCACAAGCTCTTTGGATGTCATAAAACCAAAATCTTCGAAAGTGGTTTTGACAAACTTTTTAATATCCTGATATTCTTTACTTCTCTTATCCTTATAGAATTTAAGACACTTCTTGATATATCTTAATGCATAAGCCTTCAGATTCTGGTTAAACTTCTGGTTAGAGAATACATCCATATAAGCACCGAACGTCTTATTGATTTCGAAATACTCTCCGTAATCATTAACACTTAGGTTTGTTAATAGCTGTCCAAATTTAGATAGGATTGAATTTCTCAAAGCCTCATTTTCCATTGAGAGACCTTCATTTTTGTAATAGAATTCTCTTACAGCATTGATTGCATCCTGATGCACATATCCCATTTTATTCACAATATCGATGACATTGAGATACTTAGAGATAGTATCATCTTCATTACGTGTAAATGCGTAAGATAATTTCTTTTCAGACTCTATTGTGATGCTTATTCCTTTATCATATAGACCATTGATGTATCTAAAGAAGTGATCATTAGCACCTGGATTGTGTGTTCTTATGTGATCTAAAGTTTCTTGCAGCGCCTTCTCTCCTTGTTCTCCAAGGTCATAGAAGTATCCAGTCAAAATACAGATCTCATAGAATTCCTTCATATCAATGAAGTGTCTATTAGATACAAAATCTTTTAATACAGGTATGAGGTTCTCGTTATTGTAATCACTCTGTGCTCTGAAGGTGAGAAAGTCTTTAATACTATCCGCTTCTAAGAGCAATGTTTCTTTATCATTTGGAAACTCTGCTGTTCTGAAATTAAGACTTAAGAACTGTTTTCTATACTTTACTAAACCTGTATTTCTTAAAGCGTCATCTCTGTACTTTTCTTGTTTTTGAGATTCTAAAAATGCATGAACTCTCTTATTCGTAATTAAAGCGAGAATATTAGTTATCCATATATCTGAACTAAGAGCAAAACCTATTTGTATAGACTGCCCAACACGTTGTTTTATTTGATCAAAATTAGACGAATTAGTAATATGCATTAAGACACTCTTAAAGTGGTTCTGTGGTCTGTAATACTTTATTCTTTCATTGACACGTCCTCTTAGAACTGAGTATCCTAATACTTTAGGAAGGTATAGACCTTCAAAGCCATCATCAAGAAGATAATTTTCAAATGCCTCCAACTGTAATGGATTTTCATCAGCTACTGTGGTATAAAGATCATGTATCTGGCCTTCAAACGCTGTTATCAGTGCTTTGTAATCTTCATCCTCTTCCGTATCTAAGTAAGTCTTCAATTCATCGGATAATTGGATACTACTTTTGATATTATCAAGAACAGTTTTGTATTTGATATTTAAGTCTTGCATGATGTTAGATTTTCTTTTAAAAATGTAAATGCTTAGTTTACCTAAAATGAAACCTAGTAAAACATCAAGGCTTTACTAGGTTTATATATTATCATTTTTGGCCCTTTGGCCATGTATAGTATCTTACTCTTCTTCTGAACTTGCTTTTACAACTTTACCTCCATCAAGTTCATCTTGCCACTTTTTCAACTCATCCCACTTTCCAGTTGCAGCCATATCTGCTTGCTGTGGCCATGTCGTCGGATCATGCATTTTGAAGTTTCCTTCAGCACCTTCCAGTACAGCTTTTACTTCATCAGCTTTCTTACCAGCAAGATCAGCAAATGTTATAATTCCTGAAGCTCCAAGTACCTTAGCAATAGCTGGTCCTATACCTTCAATTTTTGTTAAGTCATCTGGTTTAGCTGGTGCCGCTTCTTCTTTTACCTCCTCTACTACTGGCGCAGCCGCCGCGACAGCCTCAACAGGTGCTTCTTCTTTTACTTCTTCTACTGGTGCAGGTGCTTCTTCCTTTACTTCTTCAGCTGCTGGAGCCTCAGGCGCCGGAGTTGCTTCTGCTACGGGTGCCTCAGCAGCTGGAGCTTCAGCTTCAGGAGCTGATTCCTCAGCAGCCGTAGCATCACCATCTTCTCTGAATGCATCACCAGCCTCTTTAGTAGCGACTTTCTTTGGTGGCTTGATCTCTCCAGACACCATCTTCCAGAATTCTTCTTTTTTCTTTCTTGTTTCCTCTACTCTCTCAGCTATTTTAGCCTCTTTAGCATCAATCCATTGGTTATATAGCTCAAGTGCTTTCTCTTCAGTCATTGCACCTTTAGCTACACCTCTCATTAGATGCTTTCTGTAGTATACTCCTTTGAATTTAAGTAAAGCCCTCACAGTATCTGTAGGTTGAGCACCTTTCATAAGCCACTCATAAGCTCTATCTCTATCTATTTCTATTGTTGCTGGTGTTGTCATAGGATTATAAGAACCTAAGTTCTCAATGAATTTTCCGTCTCTTGGAGCACGGCCATCCGCAATAACAACGTGATAATAAGGTCTCTTTTTACGACCTCTACGGGCAAGTCTAATCTTTACTGGCATGTTTATTAAGTTAAAATTTTATGGAAATGTCCAAACCTAAATCATCCGCTTATCGAACTTTAGGTTTTTAACGCCGCAAATATATGATAATTATATTCATAAAATCCAATAAAATATTTCATTTTCATATCAATATTAGAATTATTCTCTATCTGTATTTTCGTAGCTTAGCCTTTTGAAATAAATAACTCATCAAGACGAAGCTAAAATCTAAGGCCAAGAAGGATAAAGTGACGCCACTAATGGCTCAATACCTTGAAATAAAGCAGAAACATCCTGACGCTCTGCTCTTATTTAGAGTTGGTGATTTTTATGAGACCTTTGGCGAGGACGCTATCAAATGCTCAGAAATACTAGGTATCGTCCTAACCGCCAGAAATAATGGAAGTTCTAAAATAGAATTAGCTGGCTTTCCTTACCATTCCGTCGATTTGTACTTGCCCAAACTTGTCAAAGCAGGCTATCGAGTAGCTATTTGCGAGCAAATGGAAAAGCCAAGTAAAGAAAAAAAGATCGTTAGACGAGATGTCACTGAGGTCGTTACCCCTGGCGTCACGATAAGTGACTCCATATTAGATGCGACTCAGAATAATTTTTTGGCTTCGGTATTCTATGATGGCAAGCAAGCTGGGATTGCTTTTTTAGACATATCTACAGGAGAATTTATATCTCACCAAGGCAGAATTTCTGAAATAGAAAATCTAATCCAATCATTTGCTCCTAATGAGATTCTATTCTCTAAATCTCAAAAGGATATCATAGAACGCAGAATAAGCGACAACATCTATACATTCGGATTAGATGAGTGGTTTTATGAATTAGGTTATAATCAAGATCTGCTTCATAAGCACTTCAAGGTGATTTCTATGAAAGGTTTTGGTTTGAATGATCTGAAATTAGCTCAGATTGCTGCTGGTACCATTCTCCATTATCTATCGACAATACAACAAAAGAAAGTAAGTCATATACATCACCTATCGCGAATGGAATCGGATAGATATCTTTGGCTTGATCGATTTACTATTAGAAACCTGGAATTGATTCAGCCACTGCATGAAACCGGTGTGTCGTTATTCCAAATCCTAAATAAAACGACCACACCTATGGGAGCCAGAATGCTCTCTAAATGGATCGTACTACCACTCAAGCATGTAGATGATATAAATGATAGATTAAAAAAAGTAGATTTCTTTTACTCTAATGAGAAGGCACGAATAGAGATTGTAACCCTATTAAAATCCATAGGCGACCTTGAGCGACTCAGTTCTAAAATTCCAATGGGGCGTATCAATCCAAGAGAATTTGTTGTGATTAAAAATACTCTTGAGACCATAGGAAAATTGAAAACCATCATGGCACAGAGTGATGCATCATCGATGCAGGAACTCTCTAAGACAATAGATACTTGCCAGGGTTTTCATGAAATCATTTCTAATACACTAAGAGAAGATGCTCCTGTATCATTAAGCAAGGGCTATATAATCAAAGATGGATTTGAAAAAGAACTTGACGAATGGAAATCAATAGCAAAGAATAGCAAAGACATCCTCTTAGATATGCAAGCTGACCAAGCTGAGAAGACGGGCATATCATCTCTCAAGATTGGGTATAATAATGTTTTTGGATACTACTTTGAAGTGACCAATAGATTTAAAGACCAAGGACTTATACCAGATAATTGGGTCAGAAAACAAACTCTAAAAGCAGCAGAAAGATATATCAACGAAGACCTCAAAAACTTAGAAACTAAAATTCTAAAAGCCGAAGTTGAGATCAATGAAATAGAACAAAGATTATTCTCAGACTTAATAGAGAAAAGTGAAAAATATGTTTCTATATTATTAAGTAACGCTAAGATAATAGGTGAAGTAGATTGCTATTGTTCTTTAGCCTCGATTGCAGAACAACGACAATATGTCAAACCTCTCATAGATGAAAGCTATATCATAGATATAAAATCTGGAAGGCACCCTGTCATCGAATCTCAATTGCCCGCAGAGAATCCATATGTCCCTAACGACGTATATCTTGATAGTGATACCCAACAAATTATTATTATAACTGGACCCAATATGTCTGGTAAGTCTGCCGTGCTTAGGCAAACTGCACTAATAACTTTATTGTCTCACATAGGATCATTTGTACCTGCAAAATCAGCAACTATAGGACTTGTCGATAAGATATTCACCAGAGTGGGAGCTACAGACAACATCTCGAGTGGAGAGTCTACCTTCATGGTAGAAATGAACGAAACAGCCAGTATTCTTAATAACTTGTCAGCGAGAAGTCTTATCATCTTAGACGAAATAGGTAGAGGAACGAGTACCTACGATGGCATCTCCATTGCTTGGGCCATCGCAGAATATCTGCACAACGAAAACAATGGAAAACCTAAAACACTATTTGCAACTCACTATCACGAGCTGAGTGAGTTAGAAGAGTCATTTGATAGAATATTTAACTTCAATATATCTACTAAGGAAATCGATGATAAGATTATCTTCTTACGTAAGTTAATACCAGGAGCTTGTAATGCGAGTTTTGGAATTCATGTTGCTCAATTAGCTGGAATGCCAAAAGAACTCCTTATAAGATCTAAAGAGCTACTCAAAGCTTTAGAAGAAAAAACTGTTGGAAATAAAGATGATGTCAAATCTGTTATTCAAAATAAAAGTAAGCAAAGTCAAAGTATACAACTAAGTATATTTGATCAAGACAGTCGTATGATGAAAGAATTAAGATCGATCATAGATGACATTGATTTAGAAACTATGACTCCCATAGAATGTATGCTCAAACTCAAAGAGTTGACAGATCGCATTAATGAGGAATAGCTTTTAATACAAAATTTTCGCTTGCTATAATTTGTATACTTTGACGTATACTAAATTCCAAACAACTAATTATATTCAGCAAGGATAATTGTTGGTCTTAATCATTAATCTTCAGCACTTCAAGAAATGCTTTCTGCGGCACTTCTACGGAACCAATCTGACGCATCTTTTTCTTTCCTTTCTTTTGCTTTTCTAAGAGCTTTCTTTTACGTGTAATATCACCACCATAACACTTGGCAGTTACATCTTTTCTTAGAGCTGATATGGTTTCTCTTGCAATTACTTTTTGTCCTATGGCTGCTTGTATCGCAATCATGAACTGTTGTCTTGGCAACAACTCTTTGAGTCTCTTACAGATTTTTCTACCGAAAGAATCTGCCTTAGTTCTGTGCACTAATGATGACATAGCGTCTACAGACTCACCGTTCAGTTTGATTTCAAGTTTGACAAGATCGGACTCTCTATAATCTACAGTGACATAATCAAATGAAGCATAACCCCTACTTATAGATTTCAACTTATCATAGAAGTCAAAAACAATTTCAGCAAGCGGCAGCTCGAATGTCAATTCCACCCTATCAGTTGTAAGGTACACCTGCTTAGTTAAAGTCCCTCTCTTATCCATACATAGATTCATAATACCACCTATGAAGTCAGGCATTGTAATAATCTGTGCTCTGATATAAGGTTCTTCTACCCTATTAATTAATGTTGGTTCTGGAAGATCATTTGGTGTATTGATGATCATCTGAACATCCTTATGCTTATTTGTGTATGCGAGATAAGAAACGTTAGGTACCGTTGTAATAACCTCTTGATCATACTCCCTACTAAGTCTCTCTTGTACAATCTCTAAATGAAGCATTCCTAAGAATCCTACCCTAAATCCAAATCCTAAAGCAGCTGAAGATTCAGGCTCATATACGAGTGCTGCATCATTCAATTGTAACTTCTCAAGACTATCTCTTAGATCTTCAAAGTCTTCATTTTCTATCGGATACAATCCAGCAAATACCATGGGCTTGACTTCCTCGAATCCTTTGATACCTTCCTCACAAGGATTAGCTAATGATGTTATGGTATCGCCCACTTTTATCTCTCGGCTCTCCTTTATGCCCGTAATGATGTATCCTACGTTACCTGCTTTCAATTCTTTTTTAGGGTGCATCTTCATTTTAAGCACTCCTATCTCATCAGCATTATATTCTTTACCCGTATTGAAGAATCTCACTTTTTCACCACTTCGCATAGTCCCTTCTACAACCTTAAAATATGCTATAACTCCTCTAAACGGATTAAATAAAGAATCAAATATCAAAGCTTGAAGTGGCAGTTCAGCTACGCCTTTAGGCTTAGGAATTTTATCAACTATGGCCTTAAATACATTCTCAATACCAAAACCTGTCTTTCCACTCGCATGTATGATATCTTCTAAATCAGAGCCCAATAAATCGATAATTTGATCTGAGACTTCTTCTATCATGGCGCTTTCCATATCGACCTTATTCAATATGGGAATGATCTCAAGATCGTGCTCTAATGCTAAATATAAGTTCGAAATTGTTTGAGCTTGGATACCTTGACTTGCATCTACAAGAAGTAATGCACCTTCGCATGCAGCTATAGATCGTGACACTTCATAAGAAAAGTCTACGTGCCCCGGAGTATCAATTAAATTGAGAACGTATTCCTTACCATCAGTATGTTTATAATTTAATTGGATCGCATGGCTCTTAATAGTAATACCTCTCTCTCGCTCTAGGTCCATATCATCCAAAGCCTGATTCTGCATGTCTCTCTCCGAGACAGTGCTCGTATACTCTAACATTCTATCAGAGAGCGTACTCTTGCCATGATCAATATGGGCTATCACACAAAAATTTCTTATTTCACTCATAAGCCACAAAGATAAATTATAATCACTACAATAGCAGTAACAAAAAATGGTTTAGATTGAGAAATCTAATTAAGCTAAAGGGTAAAATTCGTCTATGGATTTATATATTCAAAAAATGAGAATTGAAACTACCTAATTAATTGATATTCAATGTCTTACAATTCGAAAATAACGCCGTTCTTTTTGGCTTCTTCATATTTGTCCTTATCAAAACCAAATAACTTAGCTGGACGATGGGCAACATTAGTCTGTAGTTCGTGTGTTGTATCAAGAATATTCATTTTTAGAATTTTCTTTCTAAAGTTTCGCTTATCCAATTCTGTCTCAAGTACAGCTTCATAAAGTTTCTGTAACTCAGTGAGTGTAAAGTGATTAGGCAATAATTCAAAACCTATTGGTCTAAATTTGACATCTCTTTGTAGCTTTTGTAAGCAGGTGTGCATAATTTTTAGGTGATCAAATGCCAAGGATTCTATTCCTCTGACTTCCTTCCACGCGACTTTTTCAGCAAAAGAAGCCGCTCTGATATCTACATCAGCTATATTGATCAAAGAATAGTAAGCTACTGTAATCACCCTACCCTTAGGATGTCTGTCTACTTTCCCAAAAGTGAATACTTGCTCTAAGTATACATCTGTTACTCCTGTTAACTGTTCTAATACTCTGAATGCAGAATCCCTGAGGTCCTCATCTGGACGTACAATATCCCCAGGCAATGCCCATTCTCCTAAAAATGGTTCTTCCTTTCTTTTGATAAGTAATACCTTTAACCTGTCCTTATCGAATCCAAATATGATATTATCTACTGAAAAAGCAGTTTTATAAGTGTCAGCTCCAAATGGCATAAGTAAGTTGTTGTAATCATAAAATTAAAAATAATTATAGATATGATGATTAACCTTCTGAGTGATACTGTGACAAAACCCACCCAAGGCATGAGAGATATGATGAGTCAGGCTATTGTTGGGGATGATGTCTTCGGAGAAGACCCTACTGTAAATAAGCTTCAATCCAAGCTCAGTAATATGTTTAATAAAGAATCTGCTCTGTATTGTCCATCAGGGACTATGACTAATCAGATCGCTATAAAAGTACATACGCAACCTCTCGATGAGATGATATGTGAATATACTTCCCATGTGTATCAATATGAGACGGCTGGTTATGGATATAATTCAGGTATAGGTGTGAATTTAGTCCATGGAGAATATGGTAAACTCAATCCAGAACTTATCCTTAAAGCCATTAAGCCTGTATATGACTGGTTGCCATTGACTAAATTAGTTGTCATAGAAAATAGTACTAATAAAGGTGGCGGCAATTATTATACTTTAGAAGAGATTAAAGAGATAAGCCAGTGCTGTAAGGACAATGGTTTATTGCTCCATTTAGATGGTGCTCGACTTTTCAATGTACTTGTGGAGACAAATGATAAAACCGAAGATGTAGGAGAATTATTCGATAGTATTTCAATTTGTCTATCTAAGGGATTAGGTGCTCCAGTCGGATCAGTCTTATTAGGGCAATCAGATTTTATAACTCAAGCAAGACGATTCAGAAAAGTTATGGGTGGCGGCATGAGACAAGCTGGAATAATCGCAAGTGCTTGTCTATATGCCTTAGATAATCATGTCGATAGGCTCAAAGAAGATAACGATCGAGCTAAAAACATTGGCTTATTCTTACAAGATTTGGAATATGTGGAAAGTGTTAATCCAGTCATGACGAATATAGTCATATTCACACTTAAAGATATGTTAGCTGAAGAGTTCGTAAAACTGTTAAAAGCCAATCAGATCGTTGCTTCTGCATTCGGAGAAAAGCAAGTGAGATTTGTAACACATCTCGACTTCGATGACAGTATGCTGGATGAATTAAAAAGTAGACTTCAAAACATATTGATGTAAATTAAAGCCCTTAATCGTAGCAACCCTCACCTTCTTCACCTAATAAATACTTTAACCCAAAAGTACCCCACATTGGTCTGCTCCTTCTGTCATTTCTAAATTCGGTAGTCCTCTGATTAATAGAGAAGTTAAGCTCTACCTTTTTGAATAATTGCAACTTAACTCCCACATATCCTTCTAACACCACCTTCTTTGTATCACCAAACGTAACGTAATTATCTCCTTTACTGTATTTGTATAATCCATTAATATGTTCATTGTATAGCACAAATCTAACAGTCCCACCTGTAACAATAGATATTCCGAAGTGATCATTATTTACCACGATGAGTCCTGGATTGTTGTTATCAGTATAGGATAAATTATCGATATGTTTCTCCACGTTCATTACCTTACCAAAATCAAATCCAATTCCAATATTAGTATAGTAGCCAAGGTTTATTTCAGGTCGTACTTGTAATAGAACTTGTCTAATTGGACGCCAAACAACAGCTTCTGCAGATACAGAATACATTAGCATGGGTATAGGCGATAAGACTAACTGTCCGGTTGGATACGGAGCATCATCATTTCTATCCCAGAGGTTGCCATCGGGCCTGTTAGCTCCGAATAGATTTTCTACACCTTGTATAATTCCGAAACTTGCAAAACCAGCTGTAAATGATGTAGTCACTGCAAGATCAAGTCGGCGAGCTGAATGCACAAACAACTTATTACCTTCTAATCTTCTCGTACTTCTAAATCCTGTAAATGAAGAAAACGGACGATCAGAAGCTATGTCATAACCTCCAAGCACTGCATTCTGAAAACCCTCTACTTCATCAGAAATCAAAGAGGGACTAAAACCATTTATTTCAAATGAAAAACTATGTGATTCTCGGTCCTGACGGAATCCACGATTTTCTAATATGCGATCTATCAGAAAACCATCTACGGCTTGGCGTACCCAGGGCAATCCAAGCTTAGTATTATCAGCAAGCTCACCATATATTCCTATTCTTAATGAAGTCGCATAATTCCTATTTTCATTATTCTCACCATCTTGTAAAAAGTCAGAAAAATAATCTTGATCTATTGATAATTCTATACCACTCAAATAGTTTTCCTGACAATGAGAAATGGAACTTGTAAATAAGGTCAAGAAAAGCAACAATAAACATCCAAATATTCTCATCTTATATTTTTTTCAGAAGAGCTAACTCTTCTTTTAGTTTCTTGGGTAATTTAGAGACGACCAATTCGTAAGAATGATCTACCATCTTAGTAATCAATGTATCTTCTATTCCATTTTCTATTTCTACAGAATTCCAATGCTTCTTATTCATATGAAAAGCTCCGTAGATCTGAGAGTATGACTCCCGTAGTTCTTCAGACCACTCAGGATCAGTTTTTAGATTGACTCGAGGGATCTCATTATTCAGAGGCAGAAGAGCAAACATTTTATTCATGACCTTAAATACTAAAGTGTCTTCTCCGAAAGGAAAAGATTCTTCTGCACCCGTCTTACTTAAACAATAATCTCTTAGAATCTCTATGTTCATTTCCTATAACTTTCTTCGTGTTTCTTTTGGAAATGAGATAGTATCTTCTTGTTGCGATTGTCAGCTTTATCTATTTCATCATTGTACATACCTTTCATTATACGTTGTCTTCCTGCCTCAAATATTGTCAAAGCACATGCCACTGAAATATTGAGACTTTGCACCATACCGTATTGAGGTATAAGAAAATTTCCATCTGCATGAGTTAATGACTCTTCAGAAATTCCTTCATGTTCATTACCAAATAAAAAAGCAATGTTCCCAGTAAGATCAAGATCATATAATGATTCTGAATCGCTTGTTATATGTGTCGCTAAAACTTTATCATACTTTGACTTTACATCTGAAAAACAGGCTTCTATATCCTCATAATGATGTAGATTCAACCACTTTCTTACACCTGTAGATGTCGGCTTAAATGTGACTGCGTTCGCTCTTTGGATTCTTGGATCAGTAGTGAGGACATACACCTCTTGGATTCCGATAGCGTCACAAGATCTCATGACAGCTCCTATGTTATGAGGATCATGTACATTCTCTAATATGACAGTCATCTTCTGTCGACAGGCTGCTACCTTCTGAAATTTTGCCAATCGTCTGTCCGTAATCATTCTAACGAGCTACGAAGTGATTATTCTCAAATGATAAGATGTAGAGATGTTTATTTTGGAAGTATTGAATATTCTTGAACTGATCATCACCGCCTTTCTCAAAGACTTTCTGAATATCAAACTGTGTCTCTAAGAGATTAGCACCATAATCTTCCATGTAGTATTGGAATTTCTTACCATAGTTGAACAAGTGCCTCCCTACGAGCATCATCATATCAAATCCCTCAAACGCATTATCACTCGGCAAGTCTTTATATTTATTATAATAGTTCTTCCTGAAATTTTGAACTTCGACTGATTTCTTATCGACAAAAGAGGCTTTACATATTTGCATATTTAAGTTACGATAGTACTCAAAACCTATTCTCTCAGAATCCATCAAGATGGGCATCCCATATAATACCACTTTTTCAAAGCCTCTCTCAGCACTCATTTTTCTAACCGTATTGTAGACAAACTCATTATCTCTCTCAAAAGACCAATGTGGTAATATAAAAACAGAGAGTTCTTGATCATAAAAAATAGAATCAAAAGCTGTCTCACCTACTCTAAGAGAATCTTCATTTAAGAAGTATTCTTTAAATGGTTTCTTATTACCTGTTCCCGCAATAGCCGCTCCGACTTTCTGCATGTAGTTCATATATTTTTTATCCAATGAGTTCTGTCCAGAAGACTTATCTCTACCTAACAGATATATTTGATCAGGCTTATATTGAGTCAATGCATCTTCTACAATTTTGTCATAATGGGTTATTTGCCCTGGAATGAGTTGGACATAATATGGATTATCTTTTGCTATCTTACTACTGCTCTTCCATGGAGATATAACGGGTATCTCATTATTTTTTCCAAAATTAGCTGCCACGGCTAATTGATCCATATCCTGCGGGCCTATGATTACATCTGATGATTTGCACTTCTGTAGCTTACTCTGAAATGATCCAGACTCTGCATCAAATACACTAACATTAAGATCTATACCTTCCTCTTCTAATACATCTAAAGCCATCTTAACCCCAGCATAGTACTGCGTCATAATACCTACTTTAGAATTAGGAGATGTAGCAGTGCCCATATCTTCTTTCTCAAGTGACAATGGTAAGAATAGACTTACATCATAGCTTGATCTTTTTTCTAAGTCTAAGTCTTCGATAGCATCGTAGTAGTCCTTTGATTTATCTATCTCAGTCCACTGAATAGTGTCAACCTTGCCTGTACCTTTTCTTGTGGTAGAGGTACGTTTAGTTTTGGGTTTTGCCATAGACGTACCCGATCGAGTAGTTTTACTTGTTGTCTTACAACCTATCGCAAGTAAAGCAGAAAATATAATTAGTATTATTCTCATAATTATTCCCATTCTATAGTCGCTGGTGGTTTGGTACTGATATCGTACACAACTCTATTTATTCCTTTGACTTGATTTATTATTTCGTTAGAAATTTTACCTAAAAGCTCATATGGCAACGGCGTCCACTCAGCAGTCATCCCGTCTGAAGAATTAACAGCACGTAATGCTACTGTGTACTCATATGTTCTTTCGTCACCCATTACTCCAACGGACTTAACGGGTAATAAAATTGTGCCCGCCTGCCATACTTTATCATACCATCCAGATTTCTTAAGATTATTTATATAAATAAAATCTGCCTCTTGATTGAGCGCCAACTTCTCTCTTGTAATCTCTCCTAATATTCTGATAGACATACCAGGACCTGGAAATGGATGTCTTCCTATAAAGCTTTCTGATATTCCTAGAGAACGACCTACTTCCCTTACTTCATCTTTGAATAAAGTTCTGAGAGGTTCTACAATTTTAAGATTAAGTTTTTCTGGTAAACCACCGACATTATGGTGTGACTTAATCGTCGCTGATGGCCCATTAACAGATACAGATTCTATGACATCAGGATAGATAGTCCCTTGGGCTAACCACTTTACATTATCTAACTTTTTAGCTTCTCTATCAAAGACCTCTATAAATACCCGACCTATAATTTTACGCTTCGTTTCTGGATCGCTTACAGATTCTAATTCATCAAGAAAATCATCAGTTGCATCTACACCTATGACATTAAGTCCAAGACCTTTATAGGAATCTAAAACCTCTGAAAATTCATTTTTTCGGAGTAATCCATTATTTACAAAAATGCCCGTGAGGTTCTTCCCTATAGCATTATGAAGAAGCATAGCTGCGACTGTAGAATCAACGCCGCCACTTAATCCTAATATCACCTTATCATCACCAAGGGTCTCTTTAAGATGACTCACAGATGAGTGAATAAATGAATCCGGAGACCACGTCTTATTACATGAAGCAATGTGAGTAACAAAGTTATCCAAGATCTGCTTTCCTATGAGTGAATGAGTAACTTCTGGATGAAATTGCATTCCATAATAAGGATGTGAAAATGCCTTTACTTTAGAAGTGTATAAAGCTATAGGAATGGATTCTGTAGAAGCTATAATCTCAAATTGTTCTGGCAATTCTAATATTGTATCTGCATGAGACATCCATACCTGTGAGTTATCCTCTATTCCTTGCACTATATCATTATCAGCCACCATCTTGATAGATGCTTTTCCGTATTCTCTTTTGTCTGATTTCTCTACTCTTCCACCAAACTGCTTAGCCGCTAACTGAGCACCGAAACACACTCCTAAGACAGGCTTGGCAGAAAGTATAGCTCCTACATCAACAAATATTGGATTTGTATCATTAACTGAACATGGGCTGCCAGAAAGAATAACAGCTTTAATAAGTTCATCATTGTAGTCTATCTCTGCAGTATACGGATGTATTTCTGAGTATACACCTATTTCTCTGAGACGTCTTGCTATGAGTTGAGTGTATTGTGATCCAAAGTCGAGGATTATAATTTTTTCCATGTGTCGCAAAGATAAGAATTAGACCATACTCACATATTAAAGTATTTGAAAATATATAGGGTTTGTACTGGGGCAATTCCAATTATATCACTCATAAATAAAAAAGCCTATTGATCATATGACCAATAGGCTTATAAATTATTTTATTTTTTGAGCTATTTCATTAAAACAGCGATTTTAGTAGAAGCATCTTTACGTGCTACCATCGATGTCAAGATTAAATTAGACCCGACGCCTTTACTTTCTAAGTGTCTCTTACAACTATCCAACCTTCTTCTGGTGAGTGAGATATCATCAGAATCACCTGTCTTGTACCCAGTCTTAAGAAGAATGGTTTTTACTTCTCCTGATTTAACTGATTTAGCTACTGAATTAAGATATTTTTTTGCGTCTGCTTCTATCTCATAGGCTCCTTCAGCAAACGAAACAGCATCCGTGTTACTTAGCAATGGTTCTTTCTTGGCAGCCACTGGAGCTGACGCTCTGCTCGTGGTTGCTTGTGTAGAGCCTAATCTTGGTTGAACTTTAGTAAATACATCGTTTGATGCATCAGCATAACCCGCCATATAACCAGGGGATGTGCCTTTAATTGATGTAATATTATTATCAGAAACAGTCACCTTTGTAGCTTCTCCGTTCACTAACACTGTTTTTTGGGCAGTATTGGTACCGAGAAAGACAAATATGCATACGGTTAGGGATACGAATTGGGGGAATGAAATTTTCATGGGTAAATTTTTTCGAATTAAAAAAAATTGACTTTTAAGGTATTTTAACTCGTTGGGTTAACTATAATTTGCTTAAAATAGTTCTATTGGTATTCTTATCTTATAACAAAAGTTGGTATTAATATTATAAATAACAATATCTGAACACTCTTTTAACGTAGAAAGAGTGACAAAAGTTAGATATATAGGGGTTTTTAAAGAAAAAATGGGGGTTTTCACTCAATAAGACCGCGTCCTTCCTTGTTCAATTTGTTATCGGCTTGTAGATTTTTCATTATTTTATCCAATACACCGTTAATAAACTCCTTACTTTTTGCGGTACTGTACTGCTTTCCTAACTCTACATACTCATTCAGACTGACTTTAGGAGGTATCGTGGGGAAGTTAAGCATTTCCGATACAGATAGCTTAAGTAATATGGTGTCGACAATAGCTAATCTTTCATGATCCCAATTCTCAAGTATTGGAATTATGATTTTCATGATTTCATCCTGCTGATCTAAAGTAAATTTCAATAACGATTTACCAAACTCCTGTACAGTCTCATCTTCAGGTAGAAACTCTGCAAATAGCTTATTTTTTTTACTTGGTAATGCTTTGAGATATTTCTTTACTGCGCCTACTACGAGTGATTTATCATCTAACCAATTGTAATACGAATCTTCTAACATTTCATTGAAGAACTCATCTTGTCTACAGAATCTAAATAGATCCAATAATAGCTCTAATGTGTCTTTGTCACTAGTATCATTTGTAACAAACTCTTTGTATTCGTCCTTCTTAGAAAATGCTTCGTATATTTTTTGTGTGTATTCTTTGTTGAACTTAGAGGCGAAATCAAGAGATTCGAATTTCTTATTAAGATCTTTGTTTTCTACAATATCCTGGATGAGTGCATTAGAATACAACTTATCTGTGAATGCCTTGTCATAATCAGAGGGTAGATGTTTTGATTTTCTTTTGATTAAGTCTTTCTCCGCCGACGTCGTTATCTGCATTAATATATATAGGCAGTATAAGAATAACTCATAACTTTGGTTTATACAGAAATCGTACTTTTTGATAACCTCCCTCTTGGTCAAAGAAGAATCCCTATCAATAGAATACAAAAGTTGCATTGCTTTTATTCTTACACTTCTTCTACTCAGCATTTTACACAAACATTTTTATGTGCTTCGAGAACCTTATAACACCATGGATTAGAAAAAAAAATCAATTGTATATTTTTGTAAAGGTAAAAGTAATATTAAAATTAAGTTTAATGTATAATATCAGGTACTAAAAGTTATAAATCGATTAATTATAGTTTTATACCGAGAACATCTTCCTTTCTCATGTATTCTTCTACGATATTGACTATACTATTATAAATAACAACATCACTTTTATAAATAAACTCGGATTTCTTCCATGAAGCTTTAGTGATATGCTCCTTTGCTTGGGGTATTAATACTTGATTAGCAGCGGACATGGCATACCAGTGTGTCTTTTTGATAGCCCTCTTAGCCGACTTTAGTCTAAACATATGATATGAGACCACTATTTTCTTGTGGATACTTACGTTACTTATCCCAGTCTCTTCTTCCACTTCTCTGACTGCGGTGACTCTCTTTTTTTCATTCTTCTCTTTTTTCCCTTTAGGCAAATCCCATACACCTTTTCTGTATATGAATAGAATCTCATTCTTCTCATTACGAACGACCCCTCCACCTGCTTCTATAATTTCAAATAGCGACTTAAAATCTTTCCATAGTTGCTTTACTTTTCTGTCATATAAAACAACATGTCTGAATTTATTTGATTTCTCAAGCATATCTACGTAGGACAACAGGAGTTTTTTCTTTCCTCCATATGGCGCTAACATTGCATTGTCTGCATGCTTTCCTTTTTCGATATCTTCAGCATCTTTCAGCTCGAGGATATTTTCGTTAATGTATATTTTGTACATTTGAAAACAAATTATTTGATGAGTACTATTGCTTCTGAAGTAGCCAGAAAACTGTTATCCATTAAAGCGGTAAAGTTACAACCTAAAAATCCATTTCGATGGGCTTCCGGAATAAATTCACCTATTTATTGTGATAATAGAATATTGTTATCCTATCCAGAAGTCAGAACATTCATCAAGAATGCATTGGTCAATAAACTTTTGGCATTTCCAGAAATAGATACAGTTGCCGGAGTAGCGACTGCTGGAATACCACACGGAGCACTACTCGCAGATGCCATTAATAAGCCTTTCATCTATGTTAGATCTAAGAGTAAAGGGCATGGCAGACAAAATCTCATAGAAGGAGAATTAAAAGAAGGAGCTAATGTATTAGTCATAGAGGATCTGATATCTACAGGTATGAGCAGTATGGCTGCGGTAGATGCTCTAATTGACAGAGGCGCTAATGTCATTGGTGTATTAGCCATATTTACTTATGGTTTTGAAGAAGGCAAAGCGTTATTTACATCTAAGAAAATACCTCTCGAGACACTCTCTAACTATAGAGTATTATTACAAGAAGCTGTAGAAAGTAATTATATAAATCAAGAAGAAAAAGTTGTCCTTGAATCTTGGAATAAAGATCCAAAGGCATGGAAAAGTAGTTAAAATTATCAAAGAGCAGAATAATGAAAGTTATAAATAAAAAATCAGAAGAATTCTTATACGAATATCTAAACGCAACCTCTCCTACGGGGTATGAAGCTGAAGGTCAGAAGGTATGGTTAAATTATATAAGCCAATTTGTAGACGAAACTCACTTAGATGATTATGGTACAGCATATGGCATAATCAATCCTGGTCAAGAATATAAAGTTGTCATAGAGGCGCATGCAGATGAGATAGCTTGGTACGTAAACTACATATCAGATGACGGTTATATCAACGTCATAAGAAATGGTGGCTCAGATCATATTATTGCTCCCTCCAAACGTGTTAAAATACATACTAAGAAAGGTGGTGTTGTCAATGGTGTATTTGGATGGCCAGCAATTCATGTAAGAAGAGGTAAGGATGAGAACATGACTCCTAAAATTTCTAACATTTTTATCGACATTGGGGCTAAAGATAAAAAAGAGGTGCTTTCTATGGGCGTACATGTAGGGTGTGTTGTGACTTTTGATGATGAGCTGACTAAAATAAATAAGAAGTGGTATGCTGGAAAAGCATTAGATAATAAAATGGGTGGATTCTGCATTGCTGAAGTTGCAAGAATGGTAAAGAAAAACAAAAAGAAGCTTCCTTACTCGCTTTATGTTGTTAATGCAGTGCAAGAAGAGATAGGACTAAGAGGAGCAGAAATGATAGCTAATAGAATCAAACCTAATGTTGCTATCGTCACGGATGTCACTCACGATACTTCTTCTCCACTGATGAAAGCCAAAGAACAAGGAGATCTTAGAGGTGGACTGGGACCTGTATTGACTTATGCACCAGCTGTACATAATAAGTTGTTACAACTCGTCATTAACGCGGCAGAAAAAAATAAAATACCATTTCAAAGATCTGCGTCGTCTCGAACGACAGGCACTGATACTGATGCATTCGCTTATAGTAATTCAGGAGTTCCGTCTGTACTCATATCGTTACCACTTAAGTATATGCATACTACTGTAGAAATGGCACATCAGAGTGATATAGAAAACGTAAGCTTACTCATATATCAATCGCTATTATCCATCAAGAAGAATCATAACTTTAAATATTTCTAAACAATGTGAAAGGTTTCATTAAGGCAGTAATAGATCTATATATCTATAGTAGTATTCACGTTGCCATAGTTGCGACTTTATTCTGCGCAGAGACCTTTTTCTTTATATGCCATGAGATAGATTTAGTCTACTTAGGCATTGTATTTTTTTCTACCTTATTCATGTATTCATTACATAGAATAATAGGGATAACAAAGGTCTCTGAAGATCTGATATTAGGTAGATATCAGGTCATACATAAGCACAAGTCAGACCTTAAGGTATATGCTGCTATTTCTCTATTGGGTCTTATATTTTGCTTTGTCTTTAGTACGCTCAGCTATCTTGTCTTTTTGATTCCTTTAGGAATAATATCTCTCTTGTATGCAGTGCCTTTTTTCTCAGACCAGAAGAGACTTAGAGACATTAATTTTATAAAAATATTCTTGATTGCTATTGTATGGTCTGCCCTATCTATAGCGCCGATAGCATCATCAGGTACTGACATACACTACGGCATTCTGTGTATTGTTGCTATAGAGAGACTGATTTATATTATCGGTATTACTATTCCATTTGATGTACGAGATTTAAAAATTGATCAGTCTTTAGTTACTAAAACGATTCCTCAATACATTGGTGTAAGAAAATCTTATTTCCTATCGTATACTCTCACTCTTATTTCATTTATCCTATACATCTCCCTTGCGGTATTTTCGAATCAATACAATTTATTAGGATACATTACGATAGCCTTTATTCTCTCACTTGGAGCAATCTTTTTATCAAGAGGTAAAGAATCAGATTATTATTATTCTGGCTTGTTAGATGGCGTTATAGGGATTAGAGCCCTGATTATAATTATCGGGAGTTTGGGATCGATATAAATCGTGTAGGAACTTTACTAAAGTTGATCGATAATTATTCCGCGTATCTCGAAAGCTGAATATCAATTCAACATAAATTAGAAAAGGATTCTAAAGCAAATCGGGTCTTTTTCTTTCTGTGATTTCTTCAGATTGCTGTTGTCTCCAATCAGAAATATTCTTATCGTGACCGGATAATAAGACATCAGGTACAACATGACCTTTATAATCAGCTGGTCTCGTATAAACTGGAGGCGCTAATAGATTATCTTGATATGAATCAGTTAAGGCAGAAGTCCCATCATTCATGACACCAGGTATCAGCCTTGATACGGCATCTACTAACACAGCAGCTGGAAGCTCACCACCAGAAAGCACATAGTCACCGATAGATATTTCCTTAGTGACATGCATATCTCTTACACGCTGGTCGATGCCTTTATAATGACCCAATACGAGCATGAGTCTATCCATGGTAGAAAGATGATTAGCGATTCCTTGCTTAAAGGTCTCACCATCAGGAGTGAGGTAGATAACCTCATCGTAATTATTAGATTTCTTTAGCTCAGATATACAATTATCTAATGGCTCTACCATCATAACCATGCCTGCACCACCCCCGTATTGATAATCATCAATCTGATTATGATTACCGACACCATAATCTCTAATATTGATTATATTGATCTCGAGTAAACCTGCTTTAACCCCTCGCTTAAGAATAGAATGTGCAAAGGGGCTTTCTAATAATTCTGGAACAGCTGTTATAATATCAAAAACCAATACAGCCTATTATTCTATCGCTAACAATGTAACATCAAATATTAATGCTGAATAAGGCTTGATAGAACCTCCTGCTCCTCTATCACCATACGCTAAATTGTATGGTATATAGAATCTATATTTTGATCCTACATCCATAAGTTGAACACCTTCTTGCCATCCTAAAATCACACCATTTAGTGGAAATGAAATAGGCTCTCCTCTATCTACAGAAGAGTCAAAAACTGTCCCATCAATAAGGGTCCCATGATAGTGCACATTTACCTTATCAGTAAGAGCTGGTTTCTTGCCAGTATTGCTTTCTTCGAGTACTTCATATTGCAATCCTGAAGCAGTCGATTTTACATTTGAATTTTTGAGATTTTCAGCTAAAAATTTCTCGCCTTCCAACTTATTTTCTTCATCCATTCTTGACTTAGCACCTTCTACATGATTTCTGAAGTTAGTATTGGCTTCATCTAAAGACAACTTTAATGTATTACCAGAATAGACATCATCAAGAGCTTGCATAAATGAAGCTTTATCTAAATCTGTAAATCCTTGAGACTTTAAATTTTTAGCGATGATCAAACCTGCGCTATAACTAACTGAATCCATCTGTGCTGATAAGTTTATTGTAAATAATATTAAAAATGAAAGGGCTAAATATTTCATCGTTACTTCTTAGTTTTTAATTCTGTGTAATTTTTAAAATACAAAGGTATTGTTTCGATGCCTTTATAGTAGTTAAATAATCCATAATGTTCATTGGGAGAATGGATATCATCCGAGTCTAAACCGAATCCCATTAGGACAGATTTTACACCAAAGACTTTCTCAAACATCGCAACTATAGGAATAGAGCCTCCTCCCCTTACAGGTATGGGCGCCTTACCATAAGTTTCTTTCATAGCTAAGTGAGCTGCCTGATATTCTACTGTATCTGTCGGTGTTACCGCTGGCCAACCACCATGATGAGGTCGGACTTCCACCTTAACTCCTGCGGGCGCTAAACTCTTAAAATGCTTAGAAAACAGTTTAGTAATCTTATCGGGATGCTGATTAGGCACTAACCTCATACTTATTTTCGCGTAAGCTTTAGATGGCAACACTGTCTTAGCACCTTCTCCAATGTAGCCGCCCCATATTCCATTTACGTCAAGTGTCGGTCTCGTAGAAGTTCTTTCTATAGTAGAATATCCCTTCTCTCCCATAACATCTTTAATACCAAGATCTTTTTTGTATTGAGTTATTTTAAATGGAGCAGAATTAATGGCCTCTCTTTCTTTCTTAGTTAGTTTAACTACATCATCGTAGAAGCTTGGAATTTTAATCTTTCCATTTTTATCTTTTAGAGAAGCGATCATATCACAGAGCACATTGACAGGGTTAGCGACACCACCTCCGTAGACTCCTGAGTGCAGATCCTTATTTGGACCTGTTACTTCTACCTCTACATAGCTCAATCCTCTTAATCCCACTGTTACACTCGGTGTTTTATTATCTATCACTGAGGTGTCAGAGATCAAGACAACATCACTCTTTAATAATTTCTTATTGGCTTTACAGAATATTTCCAGATTATCTGATCCTACTTCCTCTTCTCCTTCTATCATAAACTTAACATTACAAGGGACTCCTCCATTGTTGTGCATAGCCTCAAATGCTTTTATATGCATATACATCTGCCCTTTATCATCACAAGCACCTCTTGCAAAAATCGCCCCTTTAGGATGTTTTTTTGTCTTCTTAATTACTGGATCAAAAGGACCGCTATCCCACAATTCTATAGGATCTGGTGGTTGCACATCATAATGACCGTATACAAGGATAGTTGGTAGATTTTTATTTACAATCTTCTCTCCATATACTATTGGATGTCCAGCAGTTTTATAGATCTTGACTTTACTAAGGCCAGCTTCTTTCATTCTATCAGCAATAAATTTTGCTGCTTTCTTCACATCACCTGCATATTTGGGGTCGGCACTAACAGAAGGTATTCTGAGGAGATCTAAAAGCTCGTCAAGAAATCTCTTCTCATTGGCTTTTATATATTTGTTGATAGCTGTCATAATTGTTAATTTATTGGTGCAAATGTAATAGTCTTAACTTGTGATTACTAATAAATTATAATTTAGCGGTAAATCATTATAGCATAACAATCATATGAGATATCTGTTCGTCATATCCGGCGTGTTTGCTGCATTATTTTTCCTTTTACTTCTCAGTAAAAAGGAAAGGAAATTTGAGCACATATTCTTATCTATCATATTCTTACTCATTACAGTCAATAGTTATTACATATTTGAGTTTTATCACAGCGAAGAATTCTATTATAGGCCTTATTTTTCTGAATTAAATTATGCCATACCTCTGTTATATGGAACACTACTTTGGTTCTATACGAGAGCTCTGACGCAAGCCGACTATAAGTTTACCAAATTTGATGGATTTCACTTTCTACCTTTTGTAGGTTTCTTCTTTTTCCTAATAAGTCCTTTGATTTTTGGAATAGAACTCATGGAGTCAAAGCATATTGGTTTTCCATTTATCAAATTGCTCATCACACCTTTCTACTTATTTGCCACGCTCTTATTACTTAAGAAATACAGGACGCAATTCAAGCAAGCTTACTCTTACGAATTAGAAGTAAATCTGATGTGGCTAACATGGATAATTGCCGGCGCAATAATATTATGGGTCATAGCAACATCAGGTTACATCTACAACTCATTTAGCGAGACACCTATGACCTTGTTGTTTGATTTCTATGTTGTTGGATTCTTGGCGATCTATTTATTTGCTTTGACATTTGTTGCGATTACAAGAACGGATATCTTTTCTAAATCTAAGTCTAATGTCATACCAATCAAGATCGAAAAATTAGAACCTATAGAACAGATAGAAGAAGAAACTCCTGCTGAGGATACATCTTATTCCAGAGAACTTAATGATCTTAAGAATAAGGTAGAAGAAGAGAAACTGTACTTAGACCCTCTCCTATCAATAAATAAATTATCTGAGATCACGAAAGTGCCTCAATACAAGATATCAAAGATTCTCAATAGTCAATTAGATCAGAGCTTCTACGACTTCATCAACGGATACAGAATAGAAGCCGTCAAACAACAAATGGATAACGGAGCCGCGGGAGACCTCAGTATATTAGGAATCGCATTAGACTGTGGTTTTAATTCTAAGGCTTCATTCAATCGAGTATTCAAGAAGCGAGAAGGCATTACACCTTCTCAGTATCTGAAG
>CAZBXL010000017.1:0-16246 GCA_964495785.1 uncultured Saprospiraceae bacterium
GTATGCCCGTGAATGGTTTTCACGGGTTTTTTTGTTTTCCTGCACCTTAATCTTATCGGCTTTCCTTATTATTGTAACGACATTACTTACTCAATAATTTACTAATCAATTACTAATGATCGTTGGAGTTCCTAAAGAAATAAAAAACAATGAAAATCGAGTGGCACTTACCCCTGCCGGCACGCTCGAATTAACCAGACGAGGACACAAGGTATTAATACAAAAGACAGCTGGAATTAGCTCTGGATTTACTGATGACCAATACAAAAAATCTGGAGCCAAGATTCTCCCTAAAATCGAAGATGTATACAAGAAGGCTGAAATGATTATGAAGGTCAAGGAACCTATCAAAGAAGAGTACGCCCTTGCAAGACCCGGACAACTACTATTCACTTATTTTCACTTTGCTTCATCCAGACCATTGACCAATGCAATGATCAAGAGCAAGTCAATATGCTTAGCTTACGAGACAGTAACTAACAAAGATGGCTCACTCCCACTATTGGTTCCCATGTCAGAAGTCGCTGGAAGAATGGCCGTGCAGCAAGGGGCTAAATATCTTGAAAAACCGATGAAAGGTAGAGGTATTCTACTCGGTGGTGTCCCAGGTGTCACTCCAGCTAATGTATTGATACTTGGAGGAGGAATCGTGGGTACTCAAGCAGCGAAGATGGCTGCAGGACTTGGTGCTAACGTTACCATTATGGACGTAAGCCTCAAAAGATTAAGATATCTGGCTGACATAATGCCTGCGAACGTCATGACGCAATATTCTAATGAATATAATATCAGAAAGGCGATCACATATAGTGATCTTATAGTAGGTGCTGTATTAATTCCGGGAGCTAAAGCTCCCAACCTCATCACGAGAAAAATGCTGAAAGAGATGAATCCTGGTACCGTGCTCGTCGATGTTGCAGTTGATCAAGGAGGATGTATAGAAACTTGCAAACCTACTACTCATGAAAATCCGACTTACATTGTAGATAAGATAGTGCATTACTGTGTAGCTAACATGCCAGGTGCAGTTCCATACACGAGTACTATTGCGCTTACTAATGCTACTCTACCCTATGCGATCATGCTTACAGAGATGGGATGGGAGAAAGCCGTAGAATATGATGAAGGTCTTAAAAATGGTCTTAATATCATAGAAGGAAAGGTTGTACACAAAGGGGTGTCAGAAGCATTCAAGATGAAATTACACAGTATCTAAGTCAATAGGTACATAATCCAAGATACTTTTAGGTCTAAGTTCCGATGGAACTTAGACCTTTTTATTTTCTCACTTATCTATTTCAAAAAATACCAAAAGTGCAAGGACAATACTAAATAATTATATTCTTTTAATTTTAATGTATGTGATATAAAATTTTAATTAAATATTATTTTACTTTATTATATATTCATTATATTGCAAATGTGAATATTTTAATCTTCATCAAAACTAACTGCCAATGAATATTACCTACGAAGAACTCAGAGACATCAAACACAAATTACCAACTGGAAGTGTCAGAAGAATAGCTCAGACATTAAACATAGATGAACAGACAGTCAGAAACTATTTTGGTGCTCAGAAGTACGAGTCTGGTGGAACAACAGGACAACACATTCAACCTGGCCCGCATGGTGGTATTGTAAATCTATCAAATACAAGCATTTTAGAATTAGCTAAAACACTTATTTCGAAATCCAACAATTAAAATATCAACCTTATACGCTCAACACCCTTACTCTATATAAAAGGAGATAGATTCTCTATCTCCTTTTTCTATTAAATCGAAAACAGTTTTTATTTTAGTATTCAGATAAACAAATAGACCACATTTTGTAGACTATCAATATTTGTATAATGCCTAAGGACTTAAAGAAATTTAGAAAAAAAGGCCTCACTTTCGATAAGGAATTCTCAGAAATCGAAAAGAGTAGAAAACCAAAAAACAAGAGACCAAAGTTGAAGCCTATCAATTATCAAAAAAATTTTAATCCTAAAAATCTCTTAGAAGAAGAGGAAGAATAACTCTCATCGTATCCCCACTGATTCACCATAACCATATTAAACCTTAGCCTTACTTTGATTCCATAGTGCATCCATTTCTTCAAGTGACATATCGGATAATGGTTTATTAGCATGTTGTTCTATGTATTCAAATCTCCTTTTGAATTTCTTATTGACTCGCTCTAATGCTGACTCAGGATCTACATTAATAAAACGTGCATAATTTACAATAGAAAACAAGTAATCACCGAGTTCCTCTTCCATGTGATTTTGGTCTCCTGTCTCAACTGCTTCTAAAAGTTCGTTTTCTTCTTCTATGACTTTTTCCCATACTTGATCTTTGTTCTCCCATTCAAAGCCTACAGTTGCTGTTTTCTCTTGTAATCGATAAGCCTTAATCATAGCAGGCAGAGCCAAAGGAACACCTGACAATACAGACTTCTTGCCTTCAGCTAATTTGATTTGTTCCCAGTTTTGCTTGACATCTTCGTCAGAGTTGACATCTACATCTCCATATATATGAGGATGCCTATTGATCAGTTTATCACATATAGCATTCAATGATTCCTCTAATGTGAATGCTTCCTTTTCTTTACCAATCTTAGCATAAAATACCAAATGAAGAAATATGTCGCCTATCTCCTCTTTAATACCTTGATAATCATCATTGGAAATGGCATCAACTAGCTCATACATCTCCTCTATCGTTAATTTGCGAAGTGTATGGATGGTTTGCTTTTTGTCCCAAGGGCATTTTTCCCTTAATTCATCCATAATATCCACTAGTCGTGTAAATGCAGCTGCCGTCTTATTCATCTTAAACGATTTAAGGTATCTTAGCGTTAGTAATACAAATCACAATAATACAATGAACACGCTACTTTCTACATTTTTGATAATATTTTCCTTGTTCTTAATATCATTCGCTTTGATCAATATCAGGCAGATATTTACCGGAAAAGAATTTAGAGGCACCTGTGCTACAAATAATCCTATGATTAAGAATAAAGTTGGAGACTGTAACCTCTGTGGTGCTAAAGCTGACGAAGCTTGCCAGATGCCAGAAGAAAAGTAAAAGTCCATTCTCAATTATTATCAAAATACCATCATGATCAAAAGCTTATTTCTCATACTGTTTTGGGGTTCTATATACATTACAGTATCAGCACAAAATCCACAGCTAAGTAGTGCTCAGATATACGAAGAGCTCGAAAAATTTAATTTCCTAGGCACAGCATTATATGTTGCCGCTCATCCAGATGATGAAAACACGAGATTAATTTCTTATCTATCTAATGGAATACATGCAAGAACGGCTTACTTATCCCTTACACGTGGTGATGGTGGTCAAAACCTTATTGGTACAGAAATACAAGATCTACTTGGTGTCCTAAGAAGTCAGGAACTACAAATGGCAAGAGCCACAGACGGAGGCCAGCAATTCTTTTCGAGAGCTAAAGATTTTGGTTTCTCTAAAAATCCCTCTGAAACATTAGTCATATGGGATAAAGAAAAAGTATTAGAAGATGTATTGCATGTGATTAGAACATTCAAACCAGATATCATTATCAATAGATTTGACCATAGGACTCCTGGTAAGACACATGGACATCACACCAGCTCAGCGATGTTATCAGTGGAGGCATTTGATCTCGCAGGAGACCCATCAGCTTATCCTGAGCAAGCAAAAAAAATAGGCACGTGGCAACCTCATAGACAATTCATGAATACTTCGTGGTGGTTCTATGGTAGTCGTGAAAATTTTGAAAAAGCTGATAAGACAAATCTTATAAGTGTAGATGCAGGACCGTACTATCCCATTCTTGGTATATCTAATGGAGAGATAGCTGCTCAGGCAAGAAGTAAGCATAGATCTCAGGGATTTGGATCAGGTGGTGGCAGAGGCTCATATCAAGAATTTCTTGAGGTAATTAACGGTAATATCCCCGCTGACAAAGACAACATGTTTGATGGTGTGAATACAACATGGACAAGAGTCAAAGGAGGATCAGATATTCAAAGCATGATGGATGAAGTATTCTCTTCTTACGACTTCAAAAATCCAGTATCTGTCGTACCTCAATTATTGGTAGTCTATGATGCAGTCAATAATCTTGAAGACGAACACTGGAGAGAGATAAAATTAGATCATCTCAAAGAAATCATTTTAAGTTGCTACGGCATCTACGCTGAAGTATCAACTGACACACAGACTACAACACATGGGGATAGCCTTGAGGTACAAATAGAAATTACAAACAGAAGTCCTCTAACAATTCAGATAAATCAACTTGAATTAAATGGAAATGATAAAAATATAAAAGAAGCGATCGAAGCGAATACAGAAAGTAAATGGTTTAAAAGCATTTTCATAAATAAAAACATCTCATATTCTAATCCTTATTGGCTTGATCAAAGAGCAAGCTTAGGTATGTTTAAAGTTGATGATCCACATCTCCGAAATCTGCCTCAAAGTCCTGCCGCATTAACTGCAGAAATAAGCCTTAATATCGGAAGCAGAAAAATCAATATAGAACGGGATGTCATTTATAAATATGTAAATCCCGCTGAAGGAGAAATCAAGCAACCATTAGCTGTGATACCGGCAGCCACTTTATCTTTCTCTAAGGAAATATATCTCTTTGCAAATTCAGATTCTGAAAAAATTGAAGTCAAGGTAAGAGCTGGTAAAGACGATGTTCAAGGCACACTCAAACTTATCGTACCAACTGGATGGTCAATCAATCCTAAATCCGTAGAAATAGACATACCGAATAAATTGCAAGAGAAAAGTTTTTCTTTCGTACTGACTCCACCGGAAGATAAATCCAATGCTTTTATTTCGGCCACATGTACGATAGATGGTGTGATAAATGACAAAAGCCTTATTAACATAGACTACGACCACATACCATTACAGACGATATTAAAACCTGCAGAATCTGTAATTGTGAGAGTTCCACTCAATAAGGGAGGAAAGAATATAGCTTACGTTATGGGTGCAGGTGACAAAATACCTGAGAGTCTTACAGGTGTAGGATATAATGTAACATTATTAGAAGCAACCGATTTGCCAAATCTGGATTTAGATAAATATAATGCAATTGTCATTGGTATACGAGCATACAATACATTAGAATCTCTTAAACTGTACAACCAACATCTATTCGATTATGCTCATCGTGGAGGTACAGTTATTACGCAATATAATACCTCAAGAAGGTTAAACTTCGACGATCTTGCTCCATACCCTATTAAGTTATTTAGAGGCAGAGTGACTGATGAAAATGCAGAAATGAGAATCTTGCAGCCTGATCATAAGGTACTTAACTATCCGAATAAGATAACAAGCGAAGATTTTGAAGGATGGGTACAGGAGAGAGGATTATACTTTGCAGAAGAATGGGCACCAGAGTATAAAGCAATTTTCTCTTGTAATGATAAAGATGAAGATCCATTAGATGGCAGCATGCTCATAGCGGAACACGGAGATGGCTACTTTGTATATACATCCTTATCATGGTTTAGAGAATTACCTGCTGGTGTACCAGGAGCATATAGAATTTTTGCAAATATGCTGGCATTATCTGACAGCAACAAACCTTAAGTATGCAGGAACAATACGAGTCGACATTTGAAGATAACTCTCCACTTTTTAAATCGTGGAATGTATGGTATGCTATCGTTATTATCTGTAACATCGTGACCATATCAGTCATATATATTTTCTTTAATAGTATTTAGTACTTATGGAATTAATAGACTGGCTCGTACTCTCTCTTACCGTAACCATCATCGTGGGTTATGGAATATGGAAAACCAAAGGAAGCAAAAACATAGAAGGCTACTTATTAGGAGGTAATGAAGCGAAGTGGTGGACCGTGGGACTTTCAGTTATGGCTACACAGGCATCCGCTATTACATTTCTTTCTACACCTGGTCAAGCATATAACGATGGGATGGAGTTTGCTCAATTTTACTTGATGCTACCAGTAGCTATGATCATTATCTGTGTGACTTTCATACCACTTTTCTATAGAATGAAAGTATATACGGCTTATGAATTCTTGGAGAACAGATTTGACTTAAAGACTCGATCTCTTACTTCCTTTTTATTTCTTATACAAAGGGGATTGGCTACCGGTATCACGATATATGCTCCATCAATAGTCATATCTTCAGTCATGAATTGGAATCTTCAATTCACAACTATATGTACAGGAATTATCGCGATCGCCTATACAGTGAGTGGCGGTACAAAAGCTGTGCATGTCACACATAGACACCAGATGGTGGTCATCCTTTTAAGTTTGTTTTTAATTTTTTTCCTACTAGTAGGCACCGTAACAGAGACCTACACCTTCTCAGAGAATCTTTTAATAGCTAAAGCTAATGCTAAATTAGATGTCTTAGATTTCAATTTCGATCTGAATGATAGATACAATATATGGTCTTCAATGGCGGCGTTATTTCTATTTCTCTCCTACTTTGGTACAGATCAGTCACAAGTCCAAAGGTATATTTCAGGCAAAAGCATCAAAGAAAGTAGGCTCGGTCTTATTATGAATGGTATACTAAAATTACCATTACAATTCTTCATTTTATTCTTGGGGATTATGGTGTTTCTTTACTATCAGAGTCATGATGCTCCGCTATTCTTTAATAGTAATGTTATTGAACAAGTGAGACAGAGTGAAAATGCAGACGCCTTAATTTCTTTAGAAGAAACTTACACGCAACATTTAGAAGAAAGAGCCTCTGTCAATGAAGAACTTGTGAGTGCACGTAGAGCTAATGACGAGGTCGCTGTAGCCACTATTAGTCAACGAGTACTATCCATCTCCAAGAGAGACTCATTCATAAGGTCTGAGGTAAAAACTCTCATTACAAACACAAGCAAAGAGTTAGAGACAAATGATAAGGACTACGTGTTTATCAGTTTCATCCTATCTTACTTACCAAATGGATTGATAGGATTGCTTCTTGCTGTCATATTCTTTGCAGCGATGTCATCAACTTCTTCAGAATTAAATGCATTGGCTTCTACTACAACAATAGATATCTATAAGCGACTGATGAATAAGGACGGATCCGAAGAACATTATCTTAAAGCATCTAAGCTATGGACCTTATTTTGGGGAGTCGTTGCTATCTTATTTGCATCATACGGCAAGCTGTTTGAGAACCTTATTCAGTTTGTTAATATTATAGGATCTATATTCTACGGTACGATATTAGGAATCTTCCTTGTCGCATTTTATGTCAAATGGATTAAAGGAAATGCTGTATTTATGGGTGCCCTATTAGCTGAGGCATTAGTTATTTTTATATTCTATATGGACTATGTCCCTTACTTATGGCTCAACCTAATAGGTGTGTTAGGTGTCTTTATATTTTCTTCTATTATTCAGATTTTCATGGATAAGAATAAGGCAGAAAGCTTACTTATTGACGACTAAAGGAATGGCTGACCGAATGAAATGATACGATATCTGAGACTATAAGATTAGACGATATAGTATTTAACTATGACTCTAACTTCGTCACCCACTCATCCCATTCTTCATTGGCTTTATCGAGTTCGTCTTCCTTGATTTTAATGGACTTTAAAGCTTCAGTTCCTTCTGGAGAATTGTAGTAAGATACATCCATTAATTTTTCATTAATTTCTGACATCTCTTTTTCTAATCTTGCAATAGCCTTTTCTGCTTTACTGATCCTTTTATTTATAGTCTTACGTTCTTCATAACTCAACTCTTTCTTTGCGGGTAGAGCTTGAGAGTTACTGACTTTTCTGTCATTACTATTTTCTGCTTGAGATACTTCGAATTCTCTGATGTCTTGAGATGCTCTTTTACTCAAAACATAGTCTAAATCACCAAGATGTTGAATGACGTTTCTATCTCTAAACTCATAAGTGACATCGATACTACCTTTGAGTATATCTCTATCGTGAGATACAATAATAAGAGTACCTGGATATTCTATAATAGCTTGCTTAAGCATCGCTTTGGAGTGTATATCTAAGTGGTTAGTCGGCTCATCTAATATGAGGAAGTTAGATTTCTGAGAGACAAGACATGCCATCGCCAATCTTGATTTTTCGCCACCACTCAGTACTGAGACTTTCTTTCCTGCATCATCCCCTGAGAATGAAAAGGCACCTAAGGTCTTACGACATGAAGTATAATAATCAGGATCACAGAGGGACTCTATAGTCTCAAGAACAGTTAACTTATCATCTAATATTTCAGATTGATCCTGAGAGAAATAATTAACGATCACATTATGTCCCAACTCAACCTTACCGGAGTTGTAATCTATAGCTCCGGCGATCATCTTAACCAGTGTTGATTTGCCTTGTCCATTCTGACCAACGAAAGCTATTTTTTGACCTTTGAGCACCTCAAGATTGACTCCCTCTAATACCTTATGATCACCATATGATTTAGAAGCATTTTCTACTTTGACAACCACCTTGCCCGAAGACCCCGTTACAGGAAAATTAATATTGATCTGTGTAATATCATCAGATTCAATTTCAATTCTTTCTAATTTATCGAGTTGCTTTTTCATCGACTGGGCCATCTTAGTTTTCGTTGCCTTAGCCATGAATTTATTGATGATTTTCTCCTTTTGCTTTATTTCCTTTTGCTGATTAACGAATGCTTGCTGCTCCTTCTCAAGTCTTATTTCTTTAGAATCTAAATACTTTTTGTAAGTCCCCTTAAACGCGAAAATCTTCTTATTTCCTAGCTCCAAAATATTATTGGCAATATTACTCATGAATTCTATATCGTGAGAAATAAAAAGTAGCGCTTTGGGATAGGTCTGAAGGTACTTCTCAAACCATATCAGAGCCTCTATATCGAGATGGTTATCTGGCTCATCTAAGAGTAGAATATCAGGCTTTGTTAAAAGTAATTTACTCATCTGGACTCTCATCTTCCATCCTCCCGATAGACTACTGATCGGATCACTAAACTGCTCTTCTTTAAATCCAAGTCCTCTTAAGATGCGACTCGATTCAGCATGAGGATTATTGACTTCTAAATTTGATAATTTGATGTTAAGATCTGCGAGGTCATTAAGTAATTCACTTAGTTTTGCTTCATCTTTTTCTGTAGCGAGAGCATTGTTCTTTTCCTCTATTATTTTTTCTAATTCAAAATACTCAGTATAGCATTCTAAACAGGTATCCATAATACCTTTACTTTCATCAAGGTTAAAGTGCTGAGACAGGTAACCAATATTGCAATCTCTGGGCATCAGAACCTCTCCTGAATCTGGAGTGATGTCACCTTTTATAATTTTAAACAAGGTTGTCTTACCTGCACCATTACGACCAATGAGTGCAGCCTTATCTCCATCATTTAACATAAAAGTTATACCATCTAATAAATGATGACTTCCGAAGAACAAGCTTATGTCTCTGAGGGCGTACAAGATTAGTTATGACTTATGTAGTTTGGTATCTGAGCAATAACTGAATAAGCATCCCCTTTATGACCTAATGCAGTTTGCCACAGAGCAGCAGGTTTAGACTTAAAGATGTAATTAGGATATAGGTCGGAAACAATCCATGAACCAGCTGCGAGCTCATGCTCTATCTGACCTGATTCCCACCCACTATAACCAACATAGAATCTAATATTCTTATTTGTTATTAGACCTGTCTTGATAAGAAACTTAAGTTTAGTGAAATCTCCTCCCCAATAAATCCCAGGAGAGATCAATATACTTTCATCTAAAAGTTCTCCTACGTTATGTATGTAATGGAGCGTATCTGTAGCTACAGGTCCACCATAATATGCTGAGAATTTCTCTTCAGTTTCTACATCACCGATTAACTCTGTGATATCCATATTAATAGGCTTATTAAGTATAAACCCCACAGTACCGTCTGATTTAGTATGCTCACAAATACACACAACCGATCTCTTAAAGTTGGTATCAGTCATAAATGGCTGAGCTATTAGGGTTTGTCCAGCACTTATTTTTCTTTGGGTATCCGACATATCAGTTAATAATTATAATTGACTTATGTCTAATGTTCTATCTACTCTTCTAAAGAATCCACTTAATACCTTTGCCCCAAATTCAACATAGGTCTTATGACCATCAGTTATCATGTTATGCATAGTCTGTGTCCATCTAACCGGAGAAGTTAATTGCTTAATTAGATTAGATTGTATGATATCAAGATCCTTGGTTGCTGTTGCATTTACATTTTGATAAATTGGACATGCAGCTTCATGGAATGTCGTAGCTTCTATAGCTTTACTGAGTTCTTCCTGTGCTTCCTCCATTAATGGAGAATGAAAAGCACCATTTACATTTAATACAATAGCTCTCTTAGCCCCTTTCTCCTTTGCAAGTACTGTTGCAGCTTCTACTTTATCAAGCTTACCCGATATAACTAACTGGCCAGGGCAATTATAATTAGCTGCGACTACGATATCTCCTATTTCTCTACATATGTCTTCGACTACTCCATCCTCCAATCCTAGAACAGCAGCCATTGTACCGTTTGTATTATTACAAGCCTCTTGCATGGCCAGTGCTCTTTTTTGCACTAAAGATATTCCATCTTCAAATTTTAGAACACCACAAGCTACCAATGCTGTCAATTCGCCAAGTGAATGACCTGCTACTGCATCAGGCGTAATATCTTTTTCATTAATGTAATATCTAATTATTGCATTAAGAAATACTGCTGGTTGAGTTATTTTAGTCTGTTTGAGATCATCAGCGGAGCCATTAAACATTACATCACTTAGACTGTAGCCCAATATATCGTCTGCCTTATCTACCCATTTTTTTGCTATATCATCGCTATCATAGAGGTCTTTAGCCATTCCTTCATATTGTGACCCTTGACCTGGAAAAAGAAGTACTGCCATTGTTATTTCAGTTTTTACAAATGTAGCAGAACGTAGTTAGAAGTCTAAGATATAAGCCTAAGAAATTCGTTCCGTGTCTCAGACTCTGCAAAAACTCCTTTAAATGCTGATGTTGTGGTCATGGAATTTTGTTTTTCAACTCCTCTCATCATCATACACATATGAGAAGCCTCTATGACAACTGCGACACCTTGGGGCTTGAGAGCTGTATTAATACATTCTAAGATTTCTTCAGTCAATCTTTCCTGTACTTGCAATCTCCTTGCAAATACATCCACAACTCGTGGTATCTTACTCAGGCCTACAATCTTACCATTTGGAATGTAAGCGATGTGGACTTTGCCGAAGAATGGTAGCATATGATGCTCACATAATGAATATAACTCTATATCCTTAACTAATACCATGCTATCGTATTCCTCATTGAATACCGCCTTTTGCATTATTTTGATAGGATCCTGTGAGTAGCCTTGCGTGAGAAATTGCATTGCTTTAGAAGCTCTTTCTGGTGTTTTTAGAAGCCCCTCCCTCTTAACATCCTCGCCTAAGGTTTTTATTATAGTAGAATAGTTTTTCCTAAGTTTTTCAGTCGTTTTTACGTCGTAGCTCTCTTTCTTAGTATAGCTCATTAATATATTATAGTATTACGAAAAGTATTAGTGTATTCAGTTTTTATAAACCCAATAAGGTTCAATAGGTTCATCAAACGTAATAAATAGAAAACTATTAGTACTCATAAGTCGTAAAAAATTATGATTTTGTCTATCTCTAATGAAACATCATATTCTATATGTTAAATTGTAGTAGTGAATTGGGACGATATTAAAAGTACAGCTAAGGACTTAGCCACTGCGCCAGGATTTCTACATCTTAGTTTCTGGCTATTAACTTATCTTTTTCTATTTATCATAGACAATAGGGATCTACCTAATTTATATAAGTTGATAGATAATCTTGTTGATATATCATTCTTTATATTCATATCCTACATTAATATCTACTATCTCATACCTAAGTTTCTTCAGAACAAGAAGCCACTTCTCTATATGTTATCATTGATTGGGATGGCATTTTTGTTGTCTCCTATTTTGACTTCTGCATATCTTCTTATATATAGAAATTTTCTTGATGAGGTAAGCACAAGGTTAGAATTTAAGAATACTGCTTTTATTATATGCCTATTCGTGGGCTTAGCGTCTATGCTCTTTAAGGTAACCAAGGATTGGCTGATACATCAACAAGAGCGTAAGGAATTAGAAAGTCAAAAGCTACAATCAGAATTAAAATTTCTTAAATCTCAAATCGATCCACACTTTTTCTTTAACACACTCAATAATTTATACGCTCTAACGCTTAAGAAATCTGATCTTGCTCCGGAGATCGTCTTACGATTATCAGAGATGATGCGATATATGCTATACGAATGCAATGAGCTCAAAGTACCCTTAGATAAGGAAATTAAATATCTACAGAATTATATCGAACTTGAAAAACTAAGACAAGGAGATAATTTTGAAATCAGTTTTAATGTTAAGGGTGAAGCACGTGATAAAGTCATAGCCCCCTTAGTATTTATTCCATTTTTAGAGAACAGCTTTAAGCATGGAGTTAATAATCAAATCAAATCAGGCTTTGTCAATATCAATATGGACCTAACTGACAATGATGTTATGATGAGCATAGAAAACTCAAAAATCACAAGCCTCAACGATAGGAATCTTATTAAGAAATCTGGTGGCATAGGCCTCAAAAATGTCAAAAGAAGACTCAAGCTAATATATCCCAACAGCCACAATATCGACATCATTGATAAAGCCAATTCTTTTAAGGTATTACTTGATATTAAATTAAACTAAAAGCAAAATTTATATGATCAAAACATTAATCGTAGACGACGAACCACTTGCATTAGATATTATTGAATCTTACATCGAAAAGATCCCTGACTTAGAACTTGTTGCCAGATGTGACAATGCCATAAGCGCCAATGAAATCTTGCAAAAGGAACATATAGACCTCATCATTCTCGATATCCAAATGCCACAAATGACAGGTATAGAATTAGTTAAATCTCTAAGGACAGTACCTAAAGTTATATTTACTACTGCATATTCTGAGTATGCTGTTGAGGGCTTTGAGTTAGACGCAGTTGATTACCTTTTGAAGCCAGTTGCATTTGATAGATTTATGAAGGCTGTAAATAAAGTAACTGATGGGGCTGACAAAATCAACACAGCAGCCGAAGATGATTACTTCTTTGTAAAAGCTGATAAAAAACTGATCAAAATACACTTTAATGAAATCTTATATATAGAAGGTCTTAAAGATTATGTCATTATAAAAAAAGAGACAGGTAGAGTCATCGCGTTACAGACTATGAAAAGTTTAGAGGCGAAACTCCCATCTAACATATTCATGAGAGTGCATAGGTCATATATAGTCAATATCGCTAAGATAAAAGCCGTCGTGGGCAACACGATTGAGATATTAGAAAACGGAAAAACAAAAGATATTCCCATTGGCAAAAACTACAAGGATGATCTTGTAGCCATTATAGAAAGCAACAAGTTGTAGGATAATTGAAGGAACATATAATACAGACAATCTCCTCTAAAATTGGGAAAGAGATAGTAAGTTATAGTAGTGTAAGAGGAGGTGATATTAATCATGCCTTACTATTGAAAACAGAAGATCAGCAATACTTCTGTAAGTATAATACAGGTAGTGATCATGCTGGGATTATAATGTCAGAAATTGATGGGCTGAATCTACTGAAAGCTAACGGTGTGCTCGTGCCTGATATCATTGCACATTTATCACAAGACGATTATTCTGCAATCATTATGGAATGGATCAAGACGATACCTATCCATACATCTAAATCTGGCCAAATAACATTAGCGGATCAAATTATCAAAATGCATTCCGTAACTTCTGCAAACAATAAGTATGGTGCAGATCAAAATAATTACATCGGCAGACTAGTCCAGACCAATATCTGGTATGACGACTTATATGATTACTATTATAAATTAAGATTACTATCACAGTTTAGTTTGGCTTATAACAATGGCTATTTCAATTCCTATACACCTATTGAAAATATAGCTAAAAAGCTATCCGATATTATCCCAAACGAAGCGCCATCTCTAATCCACGGTGACTTATGGTCAGGCAATTATATCATATCACATGACAGCAAAGCGTATCTTATAGACCCGTCCGTCAGCTATGGTCATAGAGAAATGGATATTGCTATGTTGCATCTTTTTGGTAGCGTACCAGAATTAGTTATGGACAGATATACTGAGATCAAACCACTAACAAGCGGATGGCAAACAAGAATGGATATATTCCAGCTATATTATTTACTCGTACACCTTAATATGTTTGGGAGATCTTACCTGAGTCAGGTTGAAAGTATCATAGAAAAGTATAAATAGTACTAATCTATCTTTTGTATCTTCTTAACAGTGGTTCTATCGTTACTACTTATTCTTACGAAGTATGTTCCTTGATTAAATGAAGATATATCTAAATTGTGGGCCTTAGTATCAGAACCATATGTCATATGAACAAGACGTCCAAGAGCATCTATAAACTCAATTTTATCAATGCTATATTTATCAGATTCTATTGTTAAAAATCCTGTAGTAGGATTAGGGAATGCCGTTATTGATTGATTCAGATCATCTTCATCAAATCTACCATCTTGACTCAATTGAATCTCATCAGAGAATACTGGATGTATGTGATATTCTCCGAATTCATTTGTAGAAATGATATTGTTCATAGTCACTAAAGAACTCTGCTCTATTAAAGAACTCCTTTTAAAGCCCTCAATTTCATCTTCAATTATAAACTCAAGAGTCCCTATGACACCTATACCATCAGCTGATATATTATTTATTCTCGTTATACCAATATCAACCTGTCCATCCTTAGGAACAGAGTACATAGACTCTAAGGGACTTTCGTAACCTAACCAACTATCATAGTAAGGTGTAAATACTACACTTGATGAATCTATAATATCTGGATTGATATTCAAGGTAAAAGAAGAACCATAAAAATCTATAGCCGGTTGTCCACTTGACCCTATAACTATATCTAAACTTATCCATTCTCCAGAATCTACTGGATTGGATGGAGGTATAAAGTAAATAGGAACTTGACTTGTTACAGCATACTCATCAGAGACTAACTTATGGACTTGTCCATAATTGTCGTATACATCAGAGAAGTCATTGTAGTCTATGTAACCATCACCATCTGCATCGCTGCATTTAAGGTCTATGCCAGCATTCATTTGATTGTAACCCCAATCATCACTTTCTTGACCTGTCCATATTAAATTGAAATCATTATCTCTATCGAAACCTGATTGACCCAAATTCAAAGCCATATCAAGTACATCTTTCATATCAACAACGCCATCATCATTCGTATCACCACTGTAGACACAACTATTCAAGCATAGACAATCATCGAAATTAGTATCTAAAACTTGGACATCTATTTTAACAATTTCACAATGCCCTTGATCTGTACAATATTCGAGATCAAACTCATCTAAGCCATTGAAGCCTGGATTAGGAGTATAGATGATTGTATTATCACCAGTAACAGTGGCACATTCTAAAACTTCTGATCCTCCATTATCAATTACAATTACGCTTCCATAGGAAGGAGAAACAGCCACAGAGTAAGTATAAGAACTTAATGGTGTATCATGAACGATTTTTAAGTCATGATCCTTAAGAATATCAAACTCATATGAAATATCCGTCGTAGGAGCAAAATCATCTACATGGATAATGATATCAGCAGTCTGAATGGCTAAGCCCGTAAATACTTTATAATAGAAAACTTTATCACCTGTAAAGCCAGTCGGAGCATCGTATGTAAATTCTCCATTGCCTAAATACGTTATATCTGACGAATAATCTATGATAGTCCTATTGTCTCTGTAATCATTATCAAATACATTGAAAGATAAACTGCCATCCGTCTCGATGAAGTACTCATCATCCTGAACTAAAAAATTATTGGATCCTTTATTTAAAACATCTATGGAGTATGAAATAGTGCCTCCATTTAAAGTTGAGAAAACAACGGTATCTAAACCTATATAATCAATATCTGATTCGTAATACCAAACATGAGGATCAACTCCATTGGACACCGAACCATGAGCAGGAGCAGTTTGTACTGCATAATTGGATGAAGTTAAACTTAATCTTATAGGTGATTTGTTATCAGCGTAAACATTTTTAGAATCAACTAATGTGGAGTCTTCTCTTACAATGTGAACTGTACCACTCTCAGTATTAGACAGAGT
>CAZBXL010000017.1:16346-20824 GCA_964495785.1 uncultured Saprospiraceae bacterium
GATAATGAATCAGTGGAAATGCTTGGAAGAACTACAACCTGAGGTACATGGGTTGAATTAATATTAACTTGAGCTAAAACATCACTTTGACCATTGACAAATATGTGTTTAGGGTTAAGTTGAGCACTTAACAAAGAAGTCGTCAAAAGAAGTAGGCAAATAAGAAAATTCTTCATTTGGCCTTGTGTGTGTTTTAGTTAATGCAAATATAATTCAAAAAGATAGAAATAAGAATATAATTTGAATAAAAATAAATCAATGAAAACTGACATCTATCTATTTGATAATCAATCAATTATCCTAAGATTATATGATATAATATATAAGGATAATATGTTTATTATGTAAATAATTTCTATTATTTAATTATTTGATAATCCATAACTTATATATTTTTAATTTTGGATATATCATATGGAATCTACCAGAATTTATAAAGTCTTAAAATCGATATCAATACCGAAATTGAATAGGTTTATAAAATTTATTCAATCACCCTATCATAATGTTAACGCAAGCATAGAAAGATTAGCTGTCTATATATCTAAATCCATAAAAGAAAAAACGGATATGGATGATAAGAAGACAATATGGAATTCTTTAGCACATAAAAAGGAATACTCAGATCTGCGGTTCAGAAAACTCTGCAATGACTTATTAGAAAGATTTGAGAAGTTTTTAATTATAGAAAACTTAAATGAAAATCAAATACTTCAATCAAATCTTCTTTTGAATAGTATAAGGAAGAATAAATTTGAGATGCTTGCAGAAAAACATATTACTAAGTCCTCAAAAGGAATCGAACGAGAAATAGATCAATCTGCTGAATATTATTTACAAAAGTATTTTTATGAGAAAACAATTCAGAGCCTTAAGTCGAACTATGAAAAAAACTTAGACATAAAGAAAGGCAAACGTATTATTTATTCTGAGTTAATTAAAAATCTTGATGCATTCTATCTTGTTGAAAAACTTAGAATAGAAATAGATATCAACACTTATAAAAAACAATTCAAGACTTATGAGCTAATTGATACAGGCCTACCAATAAAAGATTTCTTATCATATCAATTTGACAATCATCCAGCAGTGGACATATATAGGTCTATGCTTAAACTGTTTGATGAATCAGAAAATACAGCAGAGTTTTATGTTTTGAGAGACAAGGCTTTTAATAATATAAACTCGTTTCCTAAAGATGAACAAAGAGAAATATTTGATGTCCTTGTCAGCTATTGTATCAAGTGGGTAAATAAAGGTGATTTGAACTTCGTGACTGAAACATTAAATCTCTATGATTGGGGCATTGAAGAAGATATATTATTAAGTAAAGGCAAATTATCACCAACTACTTTTAGGAATTACGTTGTAGCGGGCTTAAGGATATCAGAATTTGATAAGGTAGAAACATTCATAAAAACTAATATAAAATTGCTAAATGAAGAGAGAAAAGTAAATGCTTTAAATTTCAATTTAGCAAGAGTTTCCTTCTACCGAAAAAATTATGACGAAGTGTTAGACTATTTGAACAAAGTAAATTATGAAGACATCTGGTATAACGTAAACTCAAAAGTTCTTCTTTTTGCTACTTACTATGAGCTTGATGAAATTGATGTACTCATGACATCTTCAGAAAGCTTCAAGACATTTTTAAGGCGAGAAAAAGATGTTCAGAATGTAAGAATGAACAGATATCTCACTTTTGTAAAGTATCTAACCAAATTAGTTAATAACAAACACAGAAAAGATAAGATTGCGAAAATCAAAGATCAATTAGATTCAGACAAAGCTGTTGTAAACAAACAATGGCTCTTAGAAAAGATCGCAGAGATACTCTAATTAATTCAACGCTTCCTTATAAGTCTTCAGACACCGTTCTCTCGCTTCTTTGTGATCTACTATTGCATCAGGGTACTCATCAGTTCCAAATTCTGGAATCCATTTATTGATATAAGCCTTTTTCTTGTCGAATTTTTCTTGCTGCGTATATGGGTTAAATATCCTAAAATATGGTGCTGCATCTGTGCCACAGCCAGCGGCCCATTGCCATCCCCCATTGTTACTACTGAGGTCAAAATCAAGTAGCTTCTCTGCGAAATAAGCTTCCCCCCATCGCCAGTCAATGAGTAAGTGCTTAGTCAGAAAACTAGCAGTGATCATCCTTACACGATTATGCATATAGCCTGTCGAATTAAGTTCTCGCATACCTGCATCGACTATAGGATAACCAGTCATCCCATCACACCAGGCTTGAAATTCTTCTTCATTATTACGCCACTCTACAGCTTCATATTTAGATCTAAAAGCATTGTTCTCTACATGAGGAAAGTTTGCTAATATCTGACTATAAAAATCTCTCCACACTAACTCAGACAAGTACACGTCTGATAACTTACTCGCTTTGTAAGCCTTCTTTCTTATACTTATGGTTCCAAATCTAAAATGTACACCTAATTGTGACGTACCATCTATGGCAGGAAAATTTCTCTTTTCGCCATATTCTTTAATTGTTTTTTGCGTAGTAGTGTCCGAGGGAAAATCAATACTCGATCTCTCAAATCCCATGTCTTTCAAACTGACACTTTTCTGAACTTTTGTCTTGTGTAAATTTTTAAAATATTTAGATACTGGATAAGGTTTATAATAGTAAGAAAGGCCATCTTCTATTTTACTATTTATCTTCTCCAGCCATGTCCTCTTATAAGGAGTAAAGACAGTGTATGGTGTTCCATCTTTTTTGAGCACTTCATCTTTTTCAAATATGACATGATCCTTATAAGTATTAAATGCAATATCATTCTTTGATAGAATGGACTCTACTTGATTGTCACGATCAATGGCATACGATTCGTAGTCTCTATTCGTATATACAGCTCCAAGCTCATGATTTTCAATGATTTCTTTCCAGACGTCTATAGGCTTACCGTAATATACCCACAACTCACATCCTTGATCTTTGTACTCTTTCTTAAGTGCCTCTATCCTATCATAAATAAATGTAACACGAGCATCATCCTTGGCACTAAGTTTATCTAATATTTCTGTATCGAAAATAAATATCGGCTGCACCGGATTATCACTTCTAAGAGCATGATATAATCCTGCATTATCATCTATTCTAATATCTCTTCTATGCCAAAAAATGTTGATCATCGTTTTATAATTTATTATACAGACAAGTGAAATTCAATAAAAGAACACTATCCATAATAAGCATTAATCATTCTTATACTAAGTGATAAACTCCACAAGTAACAATTAGTTTTATTCCCTGTCAATCTAAAGTATGCATATAACAAAGACTTCAATAAGAATCTGGGAGAATCTAAGAATACTTGTATTTAGCATATTGTCCACTGATAAATAATGTCTTAGCCAATTACTTGTGTCCTCATAAGATACTAATGTGATAATAAGCCATAAGAAATAATAATGCTGAGTGATAATATTTATATTTGATCTTTTAAATTAATCAATAAGACAAATTATCATGTCAGATATTAAGAATCAATTTCTCATCTTAATTACAGGCTTATTTATTACAATTAATATCTCTTGTAAAAGTGATAATAACTCTTCAAGTACTGTGGATGCCTCCACGGATACCCCTGAGCAAGCCTATCTTAAGGAACCGACTCAAGCTACAGGTAATGATTATCTGAGAGCTATTAGTCAAAAACTATCTGATCCTACCCTCTCTAATGATAAGAGAAAAGAATATCTGTCAGAAGGTATTAAAATCGCAAAAGAGCAAAATCTCAGTGGTAGACTGGGAGGTTTCTTATACCCGTATATTAAGGACAATGGTAAAGAGCCAGGAATAGAAAATAAACTATATGAGCTAGGTACTCTCATGAAAGCTGCAAAGAAAGAAGCTGCGGCAAATGTACTATTTAAAGGGGTTATGGATATGTACCCTAACTTTAAATCTAAAGATGAAATCCAAGCTCAAATGACGGAAGAAATTACATCTGTAGATACATACGTAACTAAGCTTGGAGAAAGCATATTTACCAATCCTGACGATATCGGTGTCAATAGAAAATCGGCTCTTCAATATGTGGATGCTTGTGAAGCATACGCTCTGGCATATCCAGAATCTACGGCTGCTCCAGAGTTTTTATTTAAAGCAGCAGAGGTAGCTAAAAGCATACAAACTTTTCCTAAGTCGCTTTCTATCTACGACTGGCTCATAGACAAATATCCGAATTATGATAAAACGCCAACCGCGATGTTTCTAAAAGGATTCATTATAGAGAATAATCTTGGCAATGATTCATTGGCACTCGTTAGTTACAAAGAGTTTATGGCTAAGTATCCTAATGATGACCTAGTCGATGACGCAGAATTTCTTATACAGAACCTTGGTAAGACAGATGAAGAAATCCTTCAGATGATAGAGGAAAAAAGAAAGTCCAATCAGAAGTAAAAATTAAAGAACTGTATTGTACTTTGCGGTCTAAGAAAGGAATAAGGAA
>CAZBXL010000017.1:20924-57084 GCA_964495785.1 uncultured Saprospiraceae bacterium
AAGTAAAAATTAAAGAACTGTATTGTACTTTGCGGTCTAAGAAAGGAATAAGGAATCAAGAGTATAATTCAAGGTATCTAGGATTAAAGGAGGATGGTAATAATAAATTCTAATCTATACAACTAATGATTTTGTTATCGTAGGATGTAATTTTGTTCCTTTGATATAAGCTGTAGCTTCTACCCGAAACTCTGATTTGACACCTTTTAATTTTTTGGCTATTGGTACTATAAGGTTTCCTAAGAAATTTGTTTTCTCGTACTTATCCATCTCTGATAACATCCTATTATAAGGCAGCTTAAATTCTAAGTGCTCCTCTTGATTAGCTAAAATAGGGATCAACAGATCTAACTTGATGTGACCTAACGTGTACTCGTTGACTAACATCGCATCTTTCTTACCTCTCTTATATTTTTCAATAAGCTTGATCTCAAGACCTTGTACTATCTTATCAGCCTGACTCGTCAATAATACTTCTCCCTCAATATAGTTAGCTGATAAGTCAAAATCCTCAGGAAGCATCATATCGATTTTAACACCTTCTATACCAAGTATATCCTTTAGTTTCTTAATCATGTATTAGTAACAAACTTGAGTATATAAATAATTCCTTCGGCAAACGGGTATCAAGAATTTATAGACTAACCGAGGTATCGTGTATACCAACTTTCATTTAAAGGGATAACCCATTTATTAAGAAAGTCCTCTTTCGTATTGACTAAGTTATCAAACATCAATGTATCATCATTGATTATTCCATCCTCATAAGCTTTTTTAAATTCACTACTATGAATAACATGCAGTTCATCATTATTAAAAAAAGCAAAGTTTAATCTATCAAAGAAACTTACCTTATACCGGTCTTCCATTTGCTTGATAATGTGTACGCTGGAATCTATGGAACAACCGCTTACGTGATTAGTCTCATCAGCTACAAAAACAAGAAATTTTTTATGAAATAATTGAGCATACGATTGTACCACTTGACCATGAGACTGCCATTGCATTGTAAAGTTATAAAGGATGGTCTGTATCTCCTCAGCAACATTATCATCAACAGTCTGATCACATTGGTATACCCACACACGTGATGTATCAGGCAGTGCTATTAAGTCTCTTCTCATGATGTTTTAAAATATAGATTAATCACTTAGATAATCTAAAAGTAATAAGATTATAGTCAATTACACCGATAGAAATTTAAAATGCCTCAAATCATATGGGGCATTATCTCGCTTAATTAGTATGTATATATACATCTCAGTCATTACATAATTCTACAATACGAGATTATATTATCAATTGTTAAGCATTTAAGAATTGGGAATCGTAATTTCATATTATGAAAATACTTGACAATCAACAGATAGCAGAAAAAGCCGATAGATTGGCTTACGAGATTCTTGAGAATAATCATAATAATAAATCCATCATATTTTTAGGGATCAATAAGAATGGATATCGATTTGCAGAGTTACTTAAGGAGAAGTACGATAGCATTACTGACCAAGAATCCAAAATAGGACACATAAGAATCAATGCAGCTAACCCACTTGAATCTGAAATAGAACTCGATATAGACCTCAAGACACTCAATAAAAAGACCGTTATCATAGCTGATGATGTCGCTAATACTGGCCGGACTATATTCTACAGCACGAAACCACTCATGGATTATCTTCCTAAGAAGATAGAAGCTGCAGTCTTAGTAGATCGTAAGCATAAAGCGTTTCCTATTAAAGTAGATTATGTAGGACTCTCATTAGCGACGACACTGAAAGAAAATATCGTAGTTGATTTATCGAGGAAGACAAGAAAGTCTGTATCGTTAGAGTAGAGTTCAATTGAGTTACGAGATTATCTAATAAATAAAATGGGCTTCCAAAATTATAATTGGAAGCCCATTTTATTTAATTATTAATATAAATTGAGAATAATATTATTCAAATATATATCTCAACCCTACTTGCATTTGCCATCTTGAAGAACGGAATCCAAAGTCATCTATATTCCCTGTCCATGGATCATCGCCATCTATTAAGTCAGTAGAAATAGTGTATTCAGGTACACTGTTACTTCCTGTTGTAAAGTTTTCTAATTCCAATAATCTATAGTTGCCGAATGAACCAGCAAATCTAATTCGACCCCAATCTTTGTTAAGAAGATTTGTAAAATTGAAGATATCTATAGATAGTTGTAGTGTATTTTTCTTCCCACCTATATTTGTAAATATATCTTGAAGGAATCTCATATCCACAGTAAACTCCATAGGTGACCTGTCACTATTTCTTTCTACATAGTCTCCTCTATATTTACTAAGACCAGATCTTTCATTAATATATGCGTCAAGAATTTCCCATTGCTGTTCTGGAGAAAAATCTACTCCATCAACTGTAAGTGTTGTCAATGGAATATCATCTAATGATGTAGGTACGTAAACTAATTCATTATTATCAAATCCTCCATCATCAATAAACGCAAAGTTTCTTGCTCCTATTACGTAAGAGAAATTACGACCAGATTGTGCATTGAAATTAAGTGACAGCTTAGACTTACCTAAATTCGCATATTCAAATTCATAAGCTACTTGACCAAAGATTCTATGACCCGCTGCGAAAGTAGATCGTTGAGCATCTTGCTCAGTATTTCTTCCATTTACATTATGGAACCCTCTCCATTGAGAATTATTCTGAGAACTTGTTGCGTCAAATAGACTATAAGAATCACCATAAGAATAAGAAACCGTACCGCTAAATCCTTTATAGAAATTTTTACTTAATGTTGCAGCAAAATTATAGCTATAACCTTGACTTGTATTGCTTCCTAACATGATGTATGTATAATTAGGATCAATTACATCATCACCAAATGCAGCTTGTGTACCTTCAAACAGTGGACGTGTATCGCCGCCTGCCTCTGATAAATTTCTTTCATTCGGCTTTAAATTAAGATTTTGATATCTAACAGCGTTTATATCTTTAGTGTAGATTCCTTCCACAGTACCAATAAAACCATTTCCTAAGTTTTTATCTACTGCGACATTTAATTTAAGTACTTGAGGTATTTTAAAATCATCCGCAAACAAATCAATTTGTCCAGATGGTTGTAAATTATTTAAGTCAGCTCTGACGGGCTGATTCTGTACATCAGCTATAAATTCCTGATCATTAGATCCTCCTTCACCAATGTTAAACCCATAATTATTATATGCACCTCCAGGCCATACCAGCGGAATACGTGATGTAAATACTCCTATACCACCTCTGACTTGTAAGGTTCTGTCTCCGTTAACATCGTAATTAAATCCTACACGTGGAGAAAAAAGAAGTGAAGAACTAATAAAATTACCAGTTTCTGCACCTTGTAGATCATACCCAAAAGATTCTATAGCAGGTATAGTACTATCGTTAAATTGTTGATTTATTGGCTGGTCAGTTGGCCATATTGGAACATCAAGTCTTAATCCAGCTGTTAATTTAAATTTATTAGAAAACTGAATTTCATCTTGTACATATATACCAAATAGAGACTGCTTAAAAGCTGCAATCGCAGCTGACTCATCACCTGCAACATTATCTACTTGAGAGAAACTTCTCTCGTACTGCGTAGCGGGTGCTCCAGCAAAAAATGCGTCTAAACCTGTAGTTCCATCGTCATTATTAAACCATCTGTAGCGACCAAAATTGTTTCTAATAAAAAGGTTACCAGCATCAAAGAACTCTAAATTCGCTCCTATCAAAAAGTTGTGCTTTCCTTTATAAATACTAAAATCATTTTTGATCGTAATCACATCTTGATTCAATAAGTTAGCTGTAGAAAATCTTTCAGCACCTAAATTGATTCCGCCATCGCCATCTTCAATGAATACAGTAGGGAATGGATTACCAGAAGGATCTCTATCGTCTCTTACAAAAGATGCAGATACTGTTAGGTTATTTGACATATTATTGCCAAATACGGAATTCAGTTCAAGTGCAGTAGAATTTGTAGTTGAAATAAATGATTCTGAACCAGTGATAAAATTGATACTGTTTACACTTGAGTTACGTGCATTTAATCTATCTGCTTTGACATAAGAATGTCTTAAAGACAGTTTATGATCTTGACTAATATTATAGTCTAATTTAGCCAATACTTTTTCACTGTTTAGAAAAGCTGTATTGTTATCATAAGTCCCTATATCATAGTTATAAGTCTCACTTATTAGATTAGAAAGTTCACTTAGTCTTGCATCATCAGCATCACCATTGTATGTATTAATATCAAATGGCTGAGGTGTATCATCTCTCTGAATTTCGGCATTTACAAAAAGAAAAACTTTATTCTTAACGATTGGACCACCTATTCTTACTCCATAAGTTGTAGCTGAAAAATCATCTAATCTCATTCTCTCATCATCTTCAAGATTATCTGAAGGAGTCTTACCAGCTAGACTTTCATTTCTGTGAAAGATGTATGCTGATCCTTCGATTTCATTAGTACCACTTCTTGTCACTGCATTTATCGCTCCTCCGGCAAATCCACTTTGTCTAACATCGAATGGAGCTACTGCTATTTGGAATTGCTCGATTGCATCAATGGAGATAGGATTAACTCCAGTCTGCCCCCCATTAGTACCACTTCCAGCTAATCCAAAGACATCATTACTTACAGCACCATCTATATAAATAGAATTATATCTGTTATTTTGTCCAGCCAGTGATATTTCAAATCCATCATCCTCATTGATGTTAGCTAAAGGATTTAATCTAGCGAAATCACCAATGGCTCTGCTTATTGTCGGAACATCATTGATAGTTTTTTCATCAATAAATGTTGCTTGCCCGGTTCTGTTACCGTCAAAAACATCATTAGCCGAAGCTGTTATAAAAATTGTTTCTAAATCATTAGCACTTTCGCCTAATACAATATTTAGGTTGTAAGCCTGTCCCAAGGTTAAGTATACATTCTCTTTAACAAAGTCAGCATATCCTGTAAAACTCGCTGTTACAGTGTAAGGACCACCAACACGCATATTTTGTATTCTGAAGATACCATCAAGATTGGTGGAGTTCCCATAGAACGTACCCGATGCAGAGTGTACAGCAGTCACATTGGCTCCAACTAATGGCTCACCATTAGAATCTTGTATATTTCCATTGAGTGTTGAAGTTGTCACACCTTGACCGAACATAGCTCCTGAGAGTATGACAAAAGAAAATAGTGTAAAAAGTTTTTTCATTATAAATTTTAATTGATTAGTTAAAATTGACTGATTTTGCAGCAAAAGTAACACATCAACATATAGATTAATCATATATATATGATTTTATTTATAACATATCATTTCTGTAATGTTAATAACCCCCTGAAATGTGGATAACCTTGAGTTTTTAAGCTTAAAAAAGTTTAAATGATAAAATCTATGGACTTAGACTTGCGGCTTGAAGATCTCAGCTACCATACATCTTACACTTCCTCCCCCATATTTTTCTATTGTCGGGATAGGTATTGAGATAATTTTGCAGTATTGAGTAATGGCATCGATCTGTTTTGGCGTGAGAGACGAGTATGCTGCACGTGACATTAAGAGAAACTTTTCGCCTAATTTAGATTTGACCTGCAGCATATTACCAGCGAATTGCTCCATCTGACTTATTGTTATATCGATGATAGTCTTTCCCGTTTTATTAAATGTTTCCAATAGTTCGTTTCTCTCATCTGCATCTTTAATAGTCTTTAAGCATATAACTACAAAGTCTACACCTAATGCCATCATGACATTCGTATGATATATCAATTCTCCTTGTGCATCATAAGCATGAAAAATTACTTTCTTACAATTTTCTAATACAGCAAATTTCTCGAGCGTCATGATATTTGTACGAGGACTTAGACATGCATAGATGATTCTGTTATCTCTATCAATGATCATACTGCCAGTACCCTCAAGGTATTGCTCTTCTGATTCGAGATATTCAAATCCGTACCTCTTTTTATAACCATATTTCTCCGTCAACTCGGTAACGATATCTTCTCGTCTTTCTTCTCGGCGAGACTCCGCATACATCGGAAAAGTTACAATATGTCCATTATTATGTGTTGTCAACCAATTATTAGGAAAGACGGCGTCATTCTTGACTGGCTCTTGAGTATCCTCTATTACAATGACTTCTATATCATGTCTTCTTAATTCTGTGACCATAGCATCAAACTCCTCTATTGCCGCTGTCTTAATAGCTTCATATTGATCAGCTCCTTCCTTAGATTGAAAAGAATTATTCTGTGCTGTCTCTGCATTGTAACCAAAATTTTTTGGTCGTACCATGAGGATCGTGTCTGTGATTGTATGGCTCATAAATTATGTTGTGATGGCTTCTTTTTTGAGTTTATCCGCAAGTGTATGCCCCAAGTACTTTTCTATCATATAGTGTGCAAAATATATCAAGGGGGTCAATAAAATTGCGAGAGCAAATTTATAAATATAATTAACAGATCCTATAGCTAATACCCTACTCAAGTCCCAATCCGCTCCTATATAAAATGCAATGATAAGTACGACGTAGCTATCTATAAACTGCGAGACAAAGGTACTACCTGTAGCTCTCAACCAGATCCGAGATTCTCCTGTCCATTGTTTGATCTTATGAAAAACGAATACATCTAAGATCTGCCCAACTAAGAATGCTACTAAAGATCCGACTATGATCCACAGTCCCTGACCTAATATCTTGGAATAAGCAATATTCATAGATGATATATTATTCTGAGAGTCATTACTTAAGCCACTCTGAGTATCCCACCAGGTGTTAGGCGAGAGTTGGATTGCAGCGTATATCATCAAGAAAGCATAGATAATCAACCCAGCACTGAGGTAACTGAGCATCTTAACGCCTTTCTTACCATAGTACTCATTAATGATATCAGTCATGATAAATACGACCGGCCACAATAATACACCCGCAGTCATGTTAAATCCTAAGCCGTCTACACCTAATAAAGTAAAATCTAATGGCTCATAACCAAGCGTCGCCTCTAATGAAAATATCTTGATCCCAATGAACTCTGCTACTAGTGCATTAGTAATAAAAAATCCTCCTAATAAAAGAAATAAACTATGTGCCTTATCTTTGAACATTAAATGAGAAATATCGTAATTACTATCTAATACTGATTGCTGTTTAGGATACTTAGTATATAAAGTTCTAAACCTGCACTAAGCATTTTATCAAACCACATGGAACATTAAGTTCCAAAATTAGAATAAGAAGAAACTGTCTATGGCGAAGATATCAATAAACATGAAAACGGGAGAGGTCGAAGAACAAGAAATCATAGTCGGTATAGACCTCGGCACGACCAATAGTTTAGTCGCATACGTACAAGATGGTACTCCTCATATTGTAAAAGATACATCTGGAAAGACAGCACTCGTACCCTCTATTATTCACTTCTCAGAAGACAACAGTATCGTTGTCGGAGAATCGGCTAAACATAAGTTGGTTACCCACCCGGAGAGAACGATCTATAGTGTCAAGAGACTCATGGGTAAGAGTCATAAAGATGTCTCTAATTATGAAAACTTATTGTCTTATGAGATCATAGACGAAGAGGATAAACTCATTAAGATCAAAGTTGATGACGCTTTTCATACACCTATAAATCTCTCTGCAGAAATCCTTAAGTATCTTAAACAAAGAATAGAGACACACTTGAGTAAGAAAGTCAGCAAAGCAGTCATAACCGTACCTGCTTACTTTAATGATGCACAGAGACAGGCGACACGTGACGCAGGTAAGATAGCAGGATTAGACGTACTGCGCATTATCAATGAGCCCACTGCAGCAAGCTTAGCATATGGTTATGGTATCAAGGACTCAGACCCCGAGGTCATCGCTGTATATGATCTGGGTGGTGGTACTTTTGACATATCAATATTAAAGTTAGAGCATGGTGTCTTTGATGTATTATCTACTAATGGTGACACATTCCTTGGTGGTGATGATTTTGATAGAGCTATAATTGATTATTGGATATCAGAAGATGAATCTATAGCTGAAAAACTCAATCAAGATAAATCTTACGGTCAAGCCATACGACTGAGAGCAGAAGAAGCTAAGAAAGCACTATCAGCATCAGAAGAATATATATCTGAAGATAATTCACTACGATTATCGAAAGAAAAATTTGAATCGCTGATAAAAGACATTGTCAGCAGAACTATAGATAAATCAAAAGAAGTACTCAAAGACGCAGGACTTACTGTTCATGACATCAATAACGTCATTATGGTAGGTGGGAGTACAAGAACTCCGTTAGTTAAGAAGATGGTTGGTGATTTTTTTGAAAGACAGGTCAATGACAATATTAATCCTGATGAAGTGGTGGCTATAGGAGCAGCAATACAAGCGGATATACTTGCGGGCAATAGTGAAGGTTATCTCTTGCTGGATGTCACGCCATTGTCACTGGGTATAGAAACGATGGGCGGGCTCATGGACCCCATCATACATAGAAATTCTAAAGTGCCCGCATCAGCTGGACGTTCTTATACGACATCTGTAGATGGTCAGAAAAATCTAAAAGTTGCAGTCTATCAAGGAGAACGAGAGCTCGTAGAACACAATAGAAAATTAGGTGAATTTATCTTGTCGGATATTCCACCCATGGCGGCTGGTATACCTAAGATACTAGTACAATTTATTCTTGATGCTGACGGTATACTTAAGGTCAGAGCAGTAGAGGAAAGATCAGGTAAGGAAACAGAAGTAACGATCACCTCTCAGTATGGTATATCAGAAGAAGAGATGGGAAAAATGCTTATCGACTCATTGCAGAATGCAGAATCAGATATGAAAATCAAAGCACTCTTAGAAGCTAAAAATGAAGCTAACTCTATTGTGCTTTCCGCTAATAAATTTATCAAACAGAACTCCGAAATCCTAACAGAAGAAGAGATTCTTAGATTAAAGAATGACATAGAAGAATTAGAATCAGCTATAAAAAAAGCTGACAAAGACGGTATTAATTTAGCTATGAAAAATCTGAATGATTACTCTGCACCTCTTGCAGAGAGAGCTATGAACTATAATATTAAAAAAGCCCTATCAGGAAAGACAATCTAAAATTCAAGAAAGCCTTTCTCTACAGGTAAATCTCTGTTTATGATTTTGGTTACAAGACTAAATCCTTTAGAGGAGTTGTCTGCTGATTCTAAGGCAATTGTAATAGCATTCATCACATCTTTGTGCTCACCTTTTACAAATGTACTCATCGCGTGTGTATAGACTGCAATATTATTCTGAGACTTAAGTGATTTTATAAATGATATTATCGTCTCTTCGTAATTCTCTTGTAGAGGGTACAAAGATAATTCTGCTGTAATGATCATTTAATCTCTGTTCTAAAGACCTTATCCCAAAAGTCAGATGTTACACCAAAACCATGATCAGGATCTTGATAGTGATGCTTCATATGATGGTTCTTAATATTAATAAACCAATCAGCCTTAATGAATTTAGCATGATGAGTCGCATAGTGCATCATATCATAAGCTAAATATCCGAGTATAAATCCTGCAAATAATGGAGCTACGAGATCTTTAAATATTAAACTCCAAAGACAGTAGAAACCAATAGCTAATGGTACGCTCATCAGAGGTGGCATCACTAATCTAAGAGAATCATTAGGATAAGCATGATGCACACCATGCATCATGAAATGAATTTTTTGTCCTAATTTATTTTTGGGATAGTAATGAAAAATAAATCTATGAAATAAGTATTCAGTTATAGACCACATAAAGAAGCCTAATACAAAAAGCAGTAAGAACTTCAGTATTGTAAAGTTATAAATCGTAAAACTGATATAGCTAAAATAGCCTATTACAGGGAGAAATATAATCGGTGGAACGTACCAAGCTACTCTTGAAAAGATGTCTAAAAAACCATTACCAAATAAAGATATGGATTCATCTTTATTAGATAATATTTCATGACCCGGTGACAATTTAGCTTTCATAAAGTAGTGTAGTCTGACAAATTTAATACAAATTAAGTTAATGACATATCCATCATTATGTCTTTATTCTTCCTGAATTTCAGTTGTATTGTTGAATCTTTTCATCTGCTGCTCTATATCATTTTTGAAATCTAATAATGAACCAAACTCTTTTCTGTAGTTGACTCCTAAACCATACTTTTGTTCGTTTTGAAACTGTACTTCATCTTTATCCCACTTGCCGTAAGCTCTCAGTTTTAATCTTCTATCTTCTGTCAGAAAGTATTCTAATGCGACATCATGTATGACATAATTGGTTATACCAAATGAGGCACTTCTCGCATTGACAAAGCTTGTCCCATAATCTAAACCCCATTTGTCATTCTGAAATCTTGGCTTAAAATGGACCTCTATTTCATCTGGGAAATAATTAGTAGACGGAGCATTAGCCAGTAGTCCTGCATTCCGACTGATGCCTATTTCAAAATCAATTCCTGAAACAAAACCATTTTCAGTTAATGCTTCTTGCAATATGCTGGAAAGTAAATATGACAATTGATTAGAGACAAATTCACTCAAAGTATTATATCCCGTCTCTACAACTGCATTTCCTGTTGTAACTACGTTACCAAATCTATTAGAAGGCAAGAAACTTCTGAATATTATTAATCCTGCTACTTGCTCATTCAGATCGACTTCATTCTCCTTGAGAGATCTCAATTTAGCATCAGCAAAAGTTCTTAGCTCTCCTTGCAGTTCTGGAAATTTAATATCAAAATTGACTATCGGCTTATACAGTGTACCTGTGAGATCCAATGTCAAATCAACCCGAGTTCTTTTTCTTGATTGAAGTAAGAGATCTTGATTACCCGTAACTAGGTATTCTTGTAAGAAGATGTTAGTAGGTACTCTCAGGTCTTCATAATCAGCTTCTATATTGATATTAGCATTAATAGGATCTCCGGTCCATGTGATGTTGCCACCTCTTCTTACTTTAAATGGTTTAGCAACGATACCCCACGCTGTAAATAAATATTCTCCAGCAAAAACTTCATATTCTCCAAAGACATTAAAATCACCCTCTCGTGTCACTACTATTCGCATATCACCTACTCCATTACCCCTAATGACATCATTGGTCTTCTCATCAAATATCAAATTGACCTTGGCTGCTTCAGTAATAGATAGATTCATTTCTATATCTACCCCTTCTAATTTTACTGAATAATCTTCAGATAGCGTATCTCTGTCCAAGGCTTTTCTATCTACAAACTTGATAAAACTCTCATCAAAATCTTCATAACTATCTTCTATAGGAATGTTAAGTGTAGTGCCCTCACTCATAACGGCTGTTACTTCGATATCTGCTGAATGAATCGGCCCTAAAAAACTGACTTCGACCTCACCCATTCCTTCTCCATAGTATTGAGGATTGTCAGATTTATCGGTATCTAATGCAAGAAAATTATCAGATATCATAAATACATCTAATTCAAAATCCTTAAACATATTATGAATAAATCCGCCTTCAACATTGGCAACATTTCCAAACTTATCTTCTATCGTAACACCTGTAAAATCAATGGCTGTTTTACTCAGTGCTATCGGCTGATTACCTAAGGTGATATAGTTACCTAAATAGTTAATCTGAGTGGCCGCATCATTAAGTCTTCCTTCGCCTAATAAATTTAAATCATTAAGAGGACCGTATATATTGGCGTCGATATTAGTTGTGCCCGATGTTAATGAGATACCATCCTCTATGATAAACTCAAAAATATCAAGAGGGAGCTCATCTATGTCTATTTTTCCATTGATGCTTTTATCTACTTTCTTATAATCAGCTTCTACATATACATTCATACCGTTATCAGGATTAACGATTGTTACTAATGTATTTATAAATCCTTCGTTTTGATCTGTAGCTTTTATCGATAAGCGACCATAATCTTCTCCGTTTAATGTGAATTCTGGTATATCTAAGAGTCCATTAATTACGGGTTGGCCGAATATAGAATCTATGGTTAGATTTACGTCTCCTTCTCCAGCAAAACGAATTTTATCGTAATCTATAATTCCATTTATAATAAGAAAATCAAAATTAGATAACTCTCCTTTTATGCCACGATTCAGATAATCTGATAACTCGATAGATCGATAACCATCGGAGAAAATAAGACTATCAATCTCTATATTATCTTTCCCTAAAAGTATTTGATTACCCCCTAAGACAGACCAGCTACTGCCAAACATATCTAAGTGATTATTTCTTAGCGTGAAAGACGTTTTATCTCCAATAGGTTCTATTAATAAACCGATATCAACTTTACCGATAGAATCTATAACATTCTGTGTTTTTAATGAGACATCGATAACGTTATCTTTCAGAGATGTAGATACTTCAATCGGCTCAAAAATCCGACTGCCTGAAAATATAGTATCTATATTGAGGTCTAACTTTGCATTCCCATCATTATTACCGCTTAATATACCAACGTTATTAATAACAAAGTCTTTGTAATAAGTCGTATCTATATTAATGACTGTCTCGAACTCATTGTCCTTAAGGCCAGCAGAACCCTCTACTGAGATGTATTTAAATCGGAGGTCATTAACGTTAGCTAATTCCAGATAATCTTTAGTATCTTTTACATTAATTTTAAATCTAAATTTCTGATCATTTGTCAAATTAGAATTGGGAGAATCAATTCCTAATTTTGCTGCCCACTTAGGATGTTCCTCATAGATAAGATTCTTAAATGCCGGCACGACTTTCGCTAGATCAAATCTGCCGTCAAGAGAAACATTGATCAAATCAGAATATACTATGACATTTCTATTATCATCCTCTGATGGTGATGAGATCAAATAGAGACTGTCAAGCTTGAATGACTTTTCCTTGTAGACTAACTGCATGTCTCTCATATTAGCTGTTCCTTCAAAATCTGAAATCGATGAGCCTTTAAGCTTAAGGTCAAAGTTTCCTGTGATGTCAGAAATATCTGGAGACAGATTAAGAGAAGCTAAATCAATCTTATTGATATCTGCTTTGAAATCAGAATTAAAGTAATCTTCTAAGATTAGAATCTCGCCGTCAAAGTCTAAGTCGAGATTAGGATCTCGTGCAGATATAGCCCCGACGAATTGATTTTTAGTCAGCTGTCCTTGGAGACTAATCCCATGATAGTTATAGTCCTTAAATACAAACGACTCTAAATCTGCCTGCAGCCGAGAATCTACATTATCAAAGGTCAATCCCTTACCTTCAGTAACCTTACCAGAAAGGGTTGTCAATCCAAAATTTTCATTATCAGTCCACTTGTATAGGTCAAAATTATTAAGAGAAATCTCACCTGAATATCGAGCCTCATTGATACCATCTTTAGTATCTAATCTCATATCTAAGTCTACCGTACCTATGTCACTGCGAGTATTACCATACACAACAAGATCATTAAAAAAGCCCTCTATATCTCCTCTGAACACAATGGGTCCCAACTTGTCAAATTGATCTGGCGGATTAAATCCAGGAATCACTTGACGTAAATCAGCCATACTCGTCTCGAGATTATCTATGTACATATTGAATAAGGCAGACTCTGGTAGATGCAGATTCTTACCACTTATAGAACCTCTTAATTCGATTCTTTCATCTATGGCAAGCTGTAGATTATCAGCTTCGATATTTTTCAGGTTACCATTGACTATCCCAGATAGATTGAGGACACTACCACTGTTTTGCTTGAAGAACTTTTTAGTTCGTAATTCCGGAAAGAAATATAATAGATCAGAGATAGCAATTACTGATCCTTTCATATCGCTGACGACTTTGACCCTCTTTCCAAAGTCTTTAAAGTCTGCAAAATCATTGTATTCAAATGAAATGTAATTTTTGACACGACTATCATTGAGCTTAAGATCTAATCCTGACAATAGTATGGTACTCGTATCAATCTTAAATTCCTCGACTTGTAGATCTTTGATTCCGAATCCACTGTCTTCATTTAGGCTTAGATTCTCTATGAAAGCTTCGATACTAAAGTCTTTAGCAACTTTAATTTTTTCAGCTAAAAAATGGATTTCATTTACATTAAGATGATGATAATCTAAGGCCCTCAGTGTTGTCACCTTCTCGTGTTTCCAGTTTTCTAAATTGAACTTTCCATTAACGACTTCTAATTTATCGATTGAAAGATTGACAGGTAGTGAGAGTTGCTCCTTGATCAATTTTTCTGCGACCTTGGTATTACTGGTAGCGATCGATTCTTCTTTATTACCTTTAATGATGGTGACGATAGGATCTAAAAGATAAAGATCACTTATGGCGTAGCTATTATCTTTGATTGAGAAAGAATCAAAATTCACATTCCCTTCATTTAGGCTGATCCAAGTTTTGTCTTCTTTTGAATCATCAGATACTTCAACATAGACCTTATTAAAGTTTATTTCTTCAAGGTCAATTTTATATCCAGATTGATGACTACTTTGACTGGATTCATTACCAGAGAATGCCAGCAAGAATTTTCTCAAATTCGTTAAGGAATCACCTTTGGGCTTATTGATCTTAATAGTGGCTGCGGACAAGGTTATTTTATCTAAGAGAACCTCGCCATTGAATACACTTAATATACTTTCTGTAAGGGAAGTAGATAGCTCATCTACATGCATCAATGTATCATTGGCCATTCCTGGACTGGACACGTAGAGATTATTCAGAGCTATACCAGAAAAAACAGAAAAGTCAACAGCATCTAATTTGACTTGTGATGAGGTCTTCTCTGATATATTATCTGCGACCTTACTGACGAGCCAATTCTGAACGGGCGTGAGATGTACTAATATCGGTAAAGCAATGAGAATACAGATTAATAGTATTAGAATGTAAAATACCCACCTCCAAAATCGGCTTTTACTTTTTGTTTTTATTTCTTTTTTTTCTTCCTCTTGCACCTTCATTAATACTATCTATCTATACCTGATATCAACAATGAAATAATATAACACAAAAGCCGTACTGAGGCTGAGTATTCATACTCTTTAAACTAAGTTTAACAGTCATTATTGTATTATGATACTTGATTCAATTGCTGCCACAAAGTTATGGTTTCTACCGCAGCTTTTACGTCATGTACTCTAAGTAGCTTTGCCCCCTTAGATAAGGCCATCATATGCAAAGCCGTTGTTCCATTTAATGACTCCGCTGGTGATGATTTAAGAACTCTATATATCATAGACTTTCTACTTAATCCTACCATAATAGGACTATCTAAAAGAGAAAAAACATCTAAAGATCTAAGTAGATCATAATTATGCTGGATTGACTTACCAAAACCAAAGCCTGGATCAACAATAATTTGGTCTATACCTTTGTCCCTGATACTTCTCAAACTCTTACTAAGATAATCGAGAATGTCCTTGATTACATTATCGTAATGAGGATCGTCCTGCATATCTTGAGGTGTACCTTGCATATGCATAGCTACGTAAGGAAAGCCTAAGCTTGCCACTTCATTTTGTAATTCCTTGTCAATCTGTCCGCAAGTGATATCATTAACGATGAAAGCATGTTTCTGAGAGAGAGATCTGAGTACAGAGGTATGAAAGGTATCGACACTAAGAATGATATCAGGAAACTGTTTGCTCAGTTCTGTAATAACCGGTAATAACCTATCTATTTCTATCTGAGGCTCTATTCGAGGAGCATTAGGTCTAGAAGAAGCTGCACCTATATCTATGATATCAGCACCCTCCTCTATCATAATCTTAGCTTGATCAATCGACTGATCTATAGATAGATAGCGACCACCATCATAGAATGAATCCTCAGTGATGTTCAATATACCCATAACTACGGGCTTAGATAACTCGAGGAGCTGATCACCTATCTTTAAAGAATTCATTATCAAGCGATTATTTACAATATTAGTAATTAATGATTTAATATATGAAGGTAAAATCAATAAAAGAGCTGCTCTCAATTTTAGACAAATAGCTGTCATTACCTCACAGAGATTATAAGTACGACAAATATGGCATCCTTTTTTGACATTGATATCTATAACTGATTGGTTAACAGCCTAAAATTATCCTCTTATATAGTAAAGGATCAGGAATAATCGATTATTTTAGCGTTAATAACTTTTACACAGAATTTTACAATTAAGTCAGTCCTTTGAAGAAGAAAGAGATCAGGGTCGTCAATGTCTGCATATCAATATGTGTTCTCCTTGTAGGTTTTCTATTATTAGAAAATTGTCAGGTAGAAAAAAACACACAGACAGTAACCCAAAACATAAAGAAAATAGAAGAATTATTTGGATTCGATAAGAGCCAATATACATTCGACACTTATAACCTCGCCGATAATCAAAACTTAGGAGATATACTTCTCTACCAAGGCATATCATGGGATAGTATCGTCAAATTAGACAAAATCTCTTCTGATATATTTAGCATCAGAAAATTCAGAGCAGAAAAGCCATTCACACTCGTAAGGAAAGATTCGTGTGAGAGTCCTATGTGTATCATCTATGAGCCTAATCAACTGACTTACGTCAAATACTTCATCAAAGACAGTGTAGATATCGCCGTTGTGAAGAAGGACTTTGAGCTCGTGGAGGAATCGGCTTCAGGAATCATAGAAACATCTCTATGGAATGCCATGATGGATGCTGATCTTGATATTGATATTATAGATAAGATGGAAGATGCTCTTGCATCAAGCGTAGACTTCTGGCATGTAGAAAAAGACGACGAATTCAAATTGTTATTTGAGAAAAAATATGTAGACGGTAAGGCAGTAGCCAATGGTGAGATTCTCGCAGCTTCATACAAAGATGACAGAGGAGAACACTATGCCGTATTCTACGAAAATGAGAATTACGCAGGATTCTATGATCTACAAGGAAATCCAACAAAAAGCTCATTTCTAAGAGCTCCACTAAAGCACTCACGTATATCATCGAGATATAACCTTAGAAGATTCCATCCTATTAAGAAGAGAAGAATACCTCACTTAGGTACCGACTATGCGGCTCCTGCAGGTACACCAATATTCTCTGTCGCTGATGGTGTCGTAGAAAAAGCTGGCTTTACGAGAAATAACGGATACTATGTCAAAATTAGACATGACAATGTCTACCAAACTCAGTATCTCCACATGAGAAAAATAGGGAAAGGTATCAAACGTGGTGTCAGAGTCACACAAGGACAAACTATAGGGCAAGTAGGTCAGACAGGCCTTGCCACTGGCCCTCATGTTTGCTTTAGATTTTGGAAGAACGGTAGACAAGTTAATCACTTAAGAGAAAACTTTGCTCCTAAAGATCCTCTCCCTGAAAGCCAAATGGCAGACTTCATGGCACAGAGGGACTTACTCTTAGCAGACTTAGCTAAGATACCATTCCCAAGTCAGAAAGCTGAAGATGATAATTATGCCATGATGAAAGAGATTCAGTAAAATAGCTTCATCTCTATTCATAAAAAAAATATTACAGCATTACTGCCTGACATTTTTAGGGCCCAGCTCTACTACTCGCAAGTTCTCTACCTTACCGTCATTACAATCAAATAATAACATAGTCCTTAATTGGTGAAAGCCTTCTATCCCGCATGCTCCAGGGTTCATATGAATAAGGTTCATACTGTGATCCTTCATTACCTTACATATGTGAGAGTGGCCGCATATATATAGATTTGGTTGAGTACGCTTGAGAAGAGCATAGACTCGCTTTGTATATCTTCCAGGATAGCCGCCTATATGCGTCATTAATACTTTGACCCCATCACATTCCCACTCATTATTTAGGGGATAATGTGCTCTGATTTCTGTACCATCGATATTACCATAGACGATTCGCAGCGGTTTCTTTAATGACTCCAGAGTCTTGATCACTTTAGGATCTCCTACATCGCCAGCATGCCATATCTCATCTACATCATTGAGATGTTCTATTACATCCTTACCTAAGAAACTATGCGTATCAGAGATGAGTGCTATCTTAATCATAGGATAATTATACGTCTAATTTATTAATTATTGCAAGCCATATCATCTCCATAACTTGAGCATCCGCCATGCTCCTTGCATGTCTTTTCTGAACTCGTATCTAAAGTCATACTCAGATACCATAGCCACCATCTCATCATGGTAGAGGTCACTTGTTTCGAAGTATATTTTACCTCCCTTCTTAAGATGTGTCTGAGCAAACTCTAATGTGAATCTGTAAAAGACCAATGGATCATCACCTGTAAATAATGCCAGATGTGGCTCATGCTCGAAGACTCCTATACCTAATCGCTCGACTTCCTCTTTGCTTATATACGGAGGGTTAGATACAATAATATCATACTTAGGTAATGAAGTCCAAACTGCTTTATCAAGAAAATCAAAACTCAAAAACTGAGCATCTACATTAAGTATCTCTTTATTCTTATCAAATACTTTTTGAACACGCGGATCAATGTCAAGCCCTATCCCTCCTGCTTCTTTCAGCTTACTAAGTATAGATAATAGAAGACAGCCACTCCCTGTACCTATATCTAAAATTTCAGCATCAGAACCCTTATTTTCAGATATCACCCAATGGACTAATTCTTCAGTTTCTGGTCTTGGAATTAATGTACTTTGATCAACGTAAAGTTTATTGCCATAGAAGAAAGAAGTGTTTGTTACATACTGTACGGGGTGACCTGTCAAGAGCTTTTGTATATCACCATCTAAGTTAATTTGCTTACGACCATACATGGCATCCACATAATAGTCTGCTATGCTTTCAGCTTCGCGAGCATCATATTTTACGGTAAGTGATTGTATTAATTTTTGCCTCATGTTCTTCGCTACAATCCAAATGTACAGCAAAGTTTTTTAGCGACAGAAAAGGAATCTATATAAGGAGTATCCTTTATTAATTAAATAATAATATAATCTCAAAATCCTAAAAACTTGTCTGCCGTAGGCTGATCCTAATTCAGTCAAATAAGAAGCAATCTTATCATTTAAACCTTGCAGAGACATACCCGCCTCTGTAAAAGTACTTAGGGGCTTTAGTGTTTCATGCTCATCTAACTTATGTCTATCAAGCTGGAGATCTCCACCAGAGACGGACAGGCTTCAACTCGTTCCTCGCTCGGGATGAAAAAAGAGAAAGTGCTTTGACCAACCTTACATCTTTACAAATCGCTTAATAACTCTTCTTCCATTATCATCTTCTAAGATCATCATGTAACTGCCTTGACCTAAAGTGGATACATCCACATCATGCTGATATGCTCTTGATATCTCTTGCGAGCTATGCAATCTTCCATGTATATCATGAATATATAGCCGCCCTTGCAAAAGCACCTCTGACTTAATAGAAAGTATATCTGATACAGGATTAGGTGATAGAACGATATCTGGAAGCTGATCAGATATATCACTCACATCTGACAATAGTTCTATATCCTCTGCAGCAAATCTAAACCACTCAGGATGCCATGATCCTTTATCTCCATCTATGAGACATGAGTGTGTTATTTTCATAAGAAAGTCTCCATTATCTAATCTTAAAAATACTTCTGGGAATCCCGCCCATTCAGTTTGCTTAATAGTGAGCTCCTTAAGTAATTCTATTTCTTCATTTTCGTCAGACTTGTAGATGAGCATCTTAGATTGTCCTACATCATTAAATTGTTGGTATGGGATATAATAATTATTGTTATCCTGTCTTATGATATTAAATGTTTGGTGTACTCTTATATCATGTCCGTTGTTATCAGGATCTAAATTATAGAGCAAATTAAATTCTCTATCAAAATAAAGAAAAAATGGATCGCAAAAACTGCAGGCCGAATTAAACCCCTTACATCCTGTTACCATTATATAATCATCGGTGACTTGACTAAGTACTAATTGTGTAAACTCTCCTAAGCCTAAAGTCATCAGATCCACAGATCTTATCTCATTAAAGTCTTCATCAAACTCTGTAAGTATGGCTTCAAAGCTGAGGTCTACACCTGGCAGTGGTGCATATTGTTCTATATACAAATGATGGCCTTCTTCAGTAAGTGCAAACTGAGGACCACACCTGCTAAAAACTCTATCAAATATAGATCTATCACTAAATCTCCCAGTATAAATTGTATCAGGCCCAGATATCAAATGCCCAAATGTATCTATAGTTGTTTTAGTAAGATAAACTCCTTTACCCGCCGTAAAGCCTACGATATCACCATAGACTTCTATTCTATTATCTAAAATATAATTTTCATTATACCAGAACAATTTAGCATTAAGTGTGTCAGAATCCTGAGGTGTATAATAATCTATCAACTGTCCAGATTCTAAATCATAGACACGCTTACAATAGATACCAGACCTTCCATTAAATTTTGTAAAAGAAGTAGACAAGCTATCAGCAATATCTTCTCTCACACAATAGAGGATGAACTTATCATCTATCACTTCAGCTTTAATTACACCTTCACGATAAGGTTCTGTTCTGACATCATGTTTAATTTGCCAGATCAATTCTCCCGTAATTAGATCAACTTTATCCACTATAACACCCGATGCTTCTCTATCTATCTCACTCATCGTTAAAGCATACAGATAGTCACCATTTACAAATGATCCACCATCAAAAGATAAGTGCTCCATTCCATCAGGATAAAACTTCTGATACAAGCCACATGAATCATTGTAACCAATGATTGTACTATCAATTGTTAGGTGGCTCCAAAGAGGTAAAATGTTCTCAAACTCTAATGGTATGTAACTACAAGGCATGGGTGTAACAGAAATTACGCTATCTAAACCGTTAGGCAGTTCTATTTCTGGACAGTCTACATATTGGGCTGATACTATGTGAGCTGAGAAAAGTGCAAAATAAACGCAGAGAAATATCTTCTTCATATGGAATGATTTACAATGATTTAGAATAATTTGGGAGAACAGATTAGTTCTCCCAAAAAAGATTTTTAATCTTGGCACCTTTCTGCGATACAACCACCTCTTAGACCTTGAATTTGGCACCCATTCGTAAATGTACCAGTGCATTCTCCGGCAACTGTTTCTGTAAGAGCACCAATTTCTATAGGGTTTTGCCCTAAAGGCTTACACCACTGGCTTCTCTCTATACAACAACCTGTTGCAAATTCCGAACAAGATATATAGACAACGTAATTGGTGCCAAATTCAGAAAATTCATTTGATTCACAGACCTCTATACAGCTCGCTTTAAAATAGACTGCCTGTGTAGTTAATGTAGAAGAACATGGACCAACATCATCTGCAATACCTGACATATAGAAATCAACAAATCTATCATATGCTAAATCCAAATCTTCTAAAGTAAATAAACAATTGGGATCAGTAGGAGCTATTTGATTTTCTTCAAAATTATAAGTTACCTCACCAGTAACTGAAACACATTTTGTTATATCCATTGTAACCTCAAATTGACACGGTAGCAAACCCGAATCAATAATAATAGGATCCGAAGAAAGTAATACGCAGTCATCTCCCGTTGGAACGCAGGACTCACCTCTTCGGGTTTCCAATGATATATTTTGAACTTCAACAAATACTTCAGATTCAGGTGACTCCATATCAACACTACAAGACCATAGCATAACAAATGCAAATAGATATAATAGATTACTAAAATACGGAATACGGAATACGGAATACGGAATTTTGTTTTTATGATGTAACATAATAATTGGTTTTGATGTCTGGCGACATCGGTTATTAAAAAGAAAATATTTCTATCTATTAACCAAGAACTTTAATCAATTATCACAAGATCAAATTACTGTACGGAAGTGTTCGAGGTTTTCAATATTATTAAGGATTAATAAATATATAGAAAATATTTAATATATCAATGTTTGATCTTGATTTTAGAATCTGTGGATTAGTCATAATAAGCCATAGAAAACCTTCAGATAAACTAAAGGCCGCTGGTGGAAATCTCCAGTATATTTAAGGTTTCTCATTAGAATCAGAGCACTGATTAACTTACGTCTATCAAGCTGAAAATCTCCGCCAGAGGCGGACAGGCTTTAACTCGTTCCTCGCTCGGAATGAAAAAGAAAGGAGGAATTACCTTGTCCACATAAAAAATCCTTAACCTGCTATTTCTATTCCCTAAGTGCAATTGGATAATTGCCACCTCTAAAATATGCTCTTTTAAGTTGTCGGCTGAACTTGTCTTTTTTGATAGCTTTTCTAAAGTAAGAAATAGCAACTTCATTAGCAATCAATTCTGGAAGATTGTAATTCAGTACAGAAGTAATATCAGCGATGTTACTCTTAGTCACGTCTTTTTTACATGATATTAATTTCAGTCCACTTAATATAAGATTTTGATTCTCGGATGACAACTTATAGAAGCGTCCTATACTATTAGATTTGATTGCATCTGTCTCATTATACTGCCAACCATCCATTGAGATGACGCCACTTGGTTTCTCATCAGGTAATATCATTGTAGGCTCATAAGGCAGATCTAAGAATTGCATTAATCCCCGTAGGGTTGTTTCAGGGTCAGTGGTCAAGTTTTCATACTTAATTAAATACGCATTTATATGTTCAAGAACTTCTAACGCTTTAAGTGTATTCAACATATACACACAGATGGCATTATAGACCTCCATACCTCGGTTAACTAATGACGCGATACAATCTAATGGATGCCGAGTTATATGGATTACTTTAGAATTGGGAATATGATCTAAAAATAATTTAAGTGTAAATGCATTAGAGGGCGTCTTCTCCGCCCATGTTGTCTTACCGTTTGCGTTTAATGCTTTCTCGTAAAATTTATTGCTGAAATTATAAAACGTATCTGACTGATCGAGGAGAGATTCTAATTCAGGCTGGCTGACTAAATATTCAGGTTCTATGTCTATGGCTCTGTAGTGGTGCCACCCTGCATTAAGTAAGCCAAAATAAGATTTAGACAGCAGCTTTTGTTTATTCTTATTCCAATCTAAATACAGGGCTTCTTTGGCAAAAATAGATGTCTCAGAGCCACAAAATATCTGACTGTGCCTATCCAATACCCGCCTGAGCATAGAACTTCCTGTACTAGGGCTACCACCTATCAATATCGCCATAATGACAAGGTAGGTATTATGAGAAATAATAGGTATCTCAGAATAGACTATTTTTATAAAATAAATAAAGTGATTATGAAGACGACTTTTCCCTTTGATCATAAGGTCTATGATACATTAGAAGATTTACCAGCAGACATTAAAGAACTTATGCTCAAGGCAATAGATCAGTTGGATTATGCCTACGCTCCATATTCGGGTTTTCAGGTGGGAGCAGCTATCTTATTAGACAACGGCGAGATTATAACCGGTTGTAATCAGGAGAATGCATCATATCCACTATGCATGTGTGGAGAAAGAGTTGCACTATATAATGTAGGTACAAGACATAAAAAATTTACGATAAAGGCTCTTGCCATTACAGCTAACAATACTAAAAAAACATTAACTGAAGCATGTATGCCTTGTGGTGCATGTAGGCAAGTCATACAGGAATTTGAACAAAGACAGAAAGCACCGATACCACTTTACCTATCATCATTAGGGCACTACACGATTGGTCTGGAAGGCGTGGGAGACTTACTTCCTGTCAGTTTTTCTATAGATCATCTGCTATAAAACTGGCTATTCTGACATAGGTAATTTCTAATTATATACCTTTGTATCAAAGATAAAATACTATGAATTTTATAGAGGAAATGGAATGGCGAGGAATGCTACATGACATGACGCCAGGAGCAAGAGAAGCTACTGAAAAAGGGATGTGTACTGCATACATAGGTTTTGACCCTACTGCACCATCGCTCACAATAGGTAACTATGTACAAGTGATGCTACTCAACCTCTGGCAGAGATCAGGGCACAAACCAGTCGTACTTATGGGAGGTGCCACCGGAAGAATCGGAGATCCATCAGGAAAAGATGCAGAGAGACAATTAAAATCATATGAAGAATTAGATAATAATCTGAATCACCAGATTAAGCAAATGGAAGCATTTTTAGATTTTGGAGAATCCAAAAATGGAGCCTTACTCAGAAACAACTATGACTTTTATAAAGACATGGATGTATTGAGCTTCTTAAGAAAAGTAGGTAAGACATTGACTGTCAATTACATGATGTCTAAGGATTCTGTAAAAAATAGATTGGAATCTGGTATTTCTTTTACAGAATTTAGCTATCAACTCTTACAGGCTTATGATTTCCAATGTTTGTATGAGCAGGATAATTGTACATTTCAGATGGGAGGCTCTGACCAATGGGGCAATATTACCTCTGGAACAGAATTCATAAGAAAGAACTTAGAATCAGCTAAAGCCTATGCTGTGACGACTCACCTATTAACGAAGTCTGATGGAAAGAAATTTGGTAAATCAGAAAAAGGAAATCTCTGGATGGATGCAGAGATGACAACACCTTATCAGTTCTATCAGTTCTGGATCAATGCTGATGATGCTGATGTACCGAAATTTACAAGATACTTCACTTTTAGAACTAAAGATGAGGTAGAAACTATGGAGTCTGATCTTGATGGTGACTTCAGAGCACAAAAAGAAATCCTTGCTGAAGAATTAACTGTACGTATACATGGTGCTGATACTTATGGTTCTGTCAAAGAAGTATCTGAGATTCTATTCAACAAAAAATTAGATACTGACAAACTTAAAGCGATGAAGCCCGCTACCCTATCAATGGTAAGTTCTGAGATACCAAGTTTTGATATAGACAAATCAGTCGTCTCTTCTGAAGTCAAACTTGAAACTTTATTGACTGAGCATTGTGACATTTTCTCATCTCTAAGTGAATACAGAAGAGCTGTAAAGGGTAATGCAGTGAGTGTCAATAAGACAAAAGTGACAGACTCAGAAATTATGATAAATCCGTCTGACCTACTACAAGGCAATTATCTCCTTGTAGAAAATGGCAAGAAGAAAAAAATAATGTTAAAAGCTAATAGATCAATTGTCAAGGGTACTGACTTTGCCCTTTACTAAGGAGCTACCTCGTCTCTCTTAATGACATCGAGGGAAACTGAATTGATACAATAACGTAATCCTGTAGGATCTGGCCCATCATCAAATACATGGCCCAGATGTCCATCGCAACGAGCACAATGTACTTCCTTGCGTGCATAACCAATTTTGTAGTCGATGTCTAATTCTACATTTTCAGCTTTAATAGGTTCGTAAAAACTTGGCCAACCCGTTCCTGATTTATATTTAGTCTGAGAGTCAAATAAGGGTAGAGCACATCCCCTACAAGTGTAGATACCATCAACTTTAGAATCCCATAGATCTCCCGTAAAGGCTCTCTCTGTTCCTTTTTTTCTAAGAACATAAAACTCCTCTTGGTTCAATTCACTGGCCCACTGTTCTTCAGATTTGACAATCTTCTCATAAGCTGATGGCTTATTGTTCTCCTCCGCAATAGCTTCTTTCATTGATTTCGTCTGACATGACGCTAAGAATGTCATCGCCATTAGTAATGTGCATAGGGATAGTTTCATAGGAATATAGATTTAATTTCTAATCGTTATGTGTATGTATAACGATGTAGCGGGATAGTAGTTCTCAAATAATTTTCGGTGTCAATATATGTGCTAACTCTCGTCCTCTCCTCTGAGCCTTGCATCCTGCTTCTTAACAAACTCTAAAATTTTGAACATAGAATTAACGATAGCTAAGAGTACTAAGTATGAAAAAGTTAGCATGACGTACATCCATCTGAAAGATCCTGCACCACCAACGTCGATATGCTGACCAGATATAAATGCTGCTAAGATTCCTGTAGAAATCATCAAAATAAGAAAGCTGATAATAGCAAACATGAAGTACTTAGTCTTATTAGGATATGAAAATGACAAAGCACTGCTGAAAATAATAAAGATCATCACTGATGTAAATGCAGCTTCCCAATATCTAACAGGCTTTGGATCAATAGTATCTGTAGATTGAAGGGTATATAAAACCGCTACGAAAACCAAAAAGAATGTAAAAACAACTCCTAATAACTTAAGAGGATGTATAGCTCTGGCAAATAATGAATTAGTTTCCATAAGTGATATATGTATAATTCATTTTCTCAATTTATGTTCACGAAATAGGCATTAAGCTTTAGATATCGGCTCTCCATATAAGTCATAGGCTTCTGCATTAATAACCTTAATATTTACAAAATCCCCGACCCTCACAAAGTGCTTGGCTGCCTCAATGAGTACTTCATTATCAACCTCTGGTGAGTCATATTCTGTTCTACCGACAAAATACTCACCTTCTTTTCTGTCTATTAGGACTTTAAAGACTTGTCCTATCTTAGCTAAGTTCTTAGCAAATGAAATCTCTTCTTGTATTTCCATGAGCTGATTAGATCTCTGAGCTTTGACATCATCTGGCACATCGTCTTCCATCTCATAGGCACTGGTATTCTCCTCGTGAGAATATGTGAATACACCTAATCTATCAAACTCCATATCCCTGACATAATCACACAAGACTTTAAAATCTTCTTCCGTCTCACCAGGAAATCCAACAAGCATCGTTGTTCTCATAGCGATACCGGGTACGATCTCTTTTATCTGCTGGATAAGCTCTCGCTGGTCAGCTTGAGTGATATGTCTACGCATATTCTTAAGCACAGGATCAGCCGCATGCTGCAGAGGTATATCTAAGTAGTTACAGACCTTATCTTGTTCTGCCATTACTTCTATAATCTCTAAAGGAAACTTACTCGGGTACGCATAGTGTAATCTTATCCATTCTATACCCTCTACTTTACATAACTCTCTAAGTAGTTTAGGCAATGCTCTTTCTTTGTATAAGTCTAAACCATAGTAGGTCAATTCTTGTGCTATAAGTATCAGTTCTTTCACACCATTACGAGCTAGATTCTCTGCCTGCTTGACAAGCCTCTCTATGGGTTGTGAGATATGCTTACCTCTCATAAGAGGAATAGCACAAAAAGAGCATGTTCTATTGCATCCTTCTGATATCTTTAGATATGCAAAATGCTGAGGTGTAGATGTCCACCGTTCTCCTATAAGATCATGCTTATAGTCTGCATTTAACTTATTAAGCAAGCCCGGTAATTCCATTGTTCCAAAATAAGCGTCAACATCTGGTATCTCTTCTTCGAGATCAGCTTTATATCTTTCTGATAGACAACCCGTCACATAGAGTTTTTCTATTTTCCCTTGCTTCTTCAGATCTACCCCTTCCAGTATTGTATCTATAGATTCTTGTTTGGCTCTATCTATAAAACCGCAGGTATTGACAATCAATATATTAGACTCTTCGGACTTAGTATCGTGTTCTACTTCGTAGTCATTAGCTTGCAGCTGAGTGATGAGATTCTCCGAATCAACAAGATTCTTAGAACAACCGAGTGTAATGACACTCACTTTATTATTAGTTTGTTTAGTCTTCATTTATGTACCAAAGATAATATGCTTATCATTATAATCTAATTACTCGCATAATCGTTAGAAAAGCATCTATAAATAACTAAAGATGAGAAGAATAATTTTACTTTTTGCTGTCCTAATAGTTGCATGCACAGTATCTAAAGCTCAGTTCGGTATATCTGCAAAGTATCAAAATAATAGTACTCCTGGATGGGATGATGTATATGACGGCAGAACTAATATTGAATCTTCGAGTATAGAATATGGGCTTAATTATTGGCTAAGACTGAAAAATAAACGTGTAGAATTTCTCCCGGAATTAACCTATTCGTCATTAGTCGACGATTATGATCAAAACGGTTTTGCTGTTGAACTATTACAACATAAAAGAACATCTTATGGCTTTGGTATTAATACACACATATATCCCTTAGACTTTGAAGGAGATTGTAACTGCCCCACTTTCTCTAAGGATGGGAATCTTGTGTCAAAGGGATTTCATTGGATTATCAATACATCAATAATTAATCATAATATAGAAAATACTTTCAACGTTCCAGATAATGGAGCAAGCGATCAACTAACAATAGAAGAAAAAAATCAAATTACAGGAAGGGTTGGATTAGGTTTCGGGTTAGATATAGGTATCACGGAGTTAATAACAATCGTTCCTTACGGACTGTACACACGCAACTTTGGTTTAAAAGCTCCTAACTTTGTAGATCATGCGTCAACTGCAGAACCAATATCGAGCTCATTAAATCAATTACATTTTGGCTTAAGGCTTGTTTTGAGACCTGATTATATTAAGAGCAATGGTGGTTTTAGGAGATAATAAATCTTAAATACTAATTCCTACGTATCGATTTTCTCCTTTTATTACTTTTGGCATGTGAAGGAGAAAAAACGAGTCATATTTTACTTAGTAGATGGTGCCCGTCCAGATATCTTAAATAAGCATATTGATAATGGCATGCTTCCTAATATTAAAAGGTACCTGATAGATGAAGGATCTTACACGAAAGGAACAACCTGCTTCCCTTCCACCACTGGCCCTGCTTATCTTCCTTTCTTATGTGGTACCCAGCCTGGCGATCATGATATTACTGGTATTAGATGGTTTGACAAAGCGGAATATTTTAAAGGTAGATGGGGGCGTAATGCAATGAGAAGTTATTGCGGCTATGAAGCCAAGTATTTTAATGATGACATGAATCCAGCTTATCCTTCTTTGTTTGAGGAATATCCGGGTGGGTTAAATATCTACAACATGATCACCAAGGGTGTAGAAGACAAAAACGACCTCACCAAAGTAGGTAAATCAAAATTGTACACCAGAGCTCATTTTAAAAAGATTCATCATCCAGTTGATGAATTAGGACATGAACGCTTAATGGAAGGAATAGAACAAGACTTTCATTTCATATTCGCCGTATTTCCGAGTGTGGACTGGGACTCTCATTATCACCATTATGATCATCCAGAAACAGAAAAGGCATACAAAATAGCTGACAGAAGTCTTGGAGAGGTGGTAGAACGCCTTAAGGAAAGAGGCATCTATGATGATACCATGATTGTTATGGCCAGTGATCATGGATTAACATCTACTAAGGTTCATTTTGATGTAGCTTCATTCTTCAGAAAGCAAGGATATAGAACATTGGCCTACCCCACTATTTGGACATTATTTCCTCAAGTCGCTGTATTTATATCTGGCAACTCTTATGCATCAGTTTCTTTCTTAGATATAAAAGAAGATTATACCTACGGCCCATTAATGAATAAGCATGCTGACAGCATCAATGAATTTGTAAGCAATCCTGCAATAGATTTTATTCTTGTGAGAAAAAATGATCAAGATGTGATAATCATGAATCAAGATGGCCATGCGACCATTACTATCTCTGATGACAAAATGGGATATACCTCAGATTCTGCTAACCCATTAGGTATAGATGACATAGATACAGTATTAACTGAGAAGGAAGCTTTTGACTATTGTTACGACACAGACTATCCTGACAGTCTCTATCAAATCAAACAATTATTCTCAAGCCAGAGAGCTGGAGATGTTGTTGTGAGCGCCAATGTGGGATATGACCTAAGAGACTTCTGGGAGATCCCTGAGCATCTGGGATCTCACGGTTCCTTACACAAGGATCATCTGTATATTCCGCTACTGATTAACAAACCCAATCTGCTCCCATCTCCCGTAAGATCCAGTTATATTCATAGCCTTATAAAAAAACACCTTAGTCAATAAGTATGAATACGGCAGATCAACTTTCTGAAGAAAAGAAAAAGCCATTTGATATTGCGCTGATCAAAAAAGGTATCTTTTGGTTCCTTACAATATCCATTATCAGCATGGTAAGTATTTTTCTATATACTAATACGGGTAACACTATAGAAGTATGGAAAGGTATAGAGTTGAAGTACATTGCTATTGCAGGTCTTATTATGTGTATGGATCTGCTCATAGGAGGATGGCGTAATCATATATTCGCAAGAGAATTTAATCCTGGTATATCACAATGGGTTTCTTTCAAAGCGAATTTAGGCAACATATTTATGGGTTCTGTGACGCCATCACAATCTGGTGGAGGGCTGGCACAGCTTTATGTATACACTAAGAATGGTATAAAATTAGGTGATGCGATTACTATTAGTTTTATCAACTGGATTTCTACACTTACTTTTTTTCCAATTTCTGGCTTGATTGCATATCAAATTATTAGTGATAAAGTGCCTAAAGGTTTCATTACATACTTAGCACAATTTGGCTTTAGTTTATTTACGACGCTTTTCACAATAGTGATGATAGCATTATTCTTTCCTAAAGTATTAGAATGGATTATTACGCAGATAGCCCTACAATTAGGAAAGGTAAATAGTAAGTGGAAATCAAAAATAGAATCAGCAGGTACTAAAGTAAAATCAACTCTCATAGATTATCGAAAAAAATGTACAAAGCTTTTATCGTCTAAGCCACAACTGATGCTATTTAGTTTTCTGATTACTGTGACACTATATTTTAATAAGTATTTATTGGGGTATATTATCGTATTAGCATTAGGGGTTGATGTTGATTTTCTTACTATTATCGCAATACAAGCCATCGTATATTTATTGCTATATTTTGCACCAAGTCCAGGTGGTAGTGGTATTGCAGAGTTAAGTTTAGCGGGACTGATGTCGGGTATTTTAGCCGATGATTATATTGCTTCATTTACTGTGATGCAGAGAGGCTTCTTAGTATTTGTTCCAGCTATACTTGGAGCTTTTGTAATACTGAAACTTATGAAATCTGAAATTACATGACAAGTTTAATCTATTTGTAAAAAACGTCTTTAGGAAGCAATTCCCAAAGACGTACATTTCTATTTTACAAATAAATAAATATTCTACTTTACTTTTCTCGGGAAGTAATCCAATGCCATCCACTCTCCATCAATCATTTGAAGAATTGAAATCTCTTTACCATTAGTAGAGTGTGCAGATATAAATGCAGCAGCAGATGCTGTTGCTGGGTGGAATACCATTCTAATATCAGATGAAGAAAAATTAGCCTTACCTGACTTGAGTAAATTGTTAGGAACCCACTCAGAATTTTCTAATGTCATAAATTCAAATTCTCCACTCTTACAAGAATATATAAAAAGATTAGCTGAATAAGTTGCTGACTGAGAAGAGTATTGCATTCTGTAGTTACCTCCATTGACGGATATATTGGGAGAACCTACATTAGGATTGATCGTCCATTCTCCATCATTCATATAGTATTGGCTAAGACTTGCATCTGATGTAGAATATACATTTGCCGAAGCTGAAAATATCTCATTGCCAGGAAAAAACTCCATACGCATATTAGATTGAGCATAGCTAAAAGTTGCTATCATGAAGAATGTTATAAATAGGGAAATCTGTTTTATGTTAGACATATTGTACTTTTAAAAAAATTAAGTGTAAAATAATTGTGGAAAGAAGCTGATATGATTACACATCAATGCTTAATGTATAGGAATACCGTAAGGTAAGCCTAATAAACCTTAAACTTTGTATATGTTACCATTTAAACCATTAAGAGCGTAAAAGTTAGAATGAACGTGAGCTATAGTACATTAAGATATTACGATCTTAACACCTTTGACAATTCCCACATGACCATGCCGGCACATACAGCTACATTAAAAGAGTGCTTCGTCCCATATTGTTCTATCTCTATGGCATGATCAAGAAGCGGTAATATATTTTCATTAAGACCTTCAACTTCATTACCCATAATCAGATATATGTGCTTATCTACGAGATTCAAATTTAAATTAGACAACATAACTGATTCGTCTGTCTGCTCTACACCTACTATGAGATTATTATCATTTTTAATTGAAGATATATATTCAACGATATCTTGATGATATTCCCAAGTTACAGATTCTGTAGCTCCTATCGCTGCTTTGTTAATCTCTTTATGGGGTGGACGAGCTGTAATGCCTGTGAGGATAATGTTACTCAAACCTAATCCATCGCATGTTCTGAATATTGAACCTACATTAAATGCTGACCTGATATTATCTAAAACTATTGTAACAGGTAGCTTTTCAACTTTTCTATACTCTTCAGGATCTAATCTATTGAGCTCATCAAGTTTAAGCTTTCTCATTGGATAGTTTGTATTTCAATGCAGCTTTGACAAAAGCAACGAATAGTGGATGCGGTTTTTCTACTGTTGATTTTAGTTCTGGATGAAACTGGACGCCTACAAAGAAAGGGTGATCCTCCAACTCTATGATCTCTACAAGACCTGTCTCAGGATTAGTACCTGATATCAGCATCCCATGCTTTATTAGATCTTTTTTATAGTCGTTATTAAATTCATATCTGTGCCTGTGTCGCTCATTAATTTCAGTTTTGCCGTAGGCTTTTTGTACAATACTCCCCTTCTCCAGTTTACATTTATAACTACCTAGTCTCATAGTACCTCCCATATTGGTAATATCCTTTTGATCTGGAAGGAGATGAATAACGGGGTTTTTAGCTTTGGCTTTAACTTCAGTTGAGTAAGCGCCTTTAAGCTTAACGACATTGCGAGCAAATTCTACAACTGCACATTGCATTCCGAGACATATACCGAAGAAAGGAACACCATTCTCTCTTGCATATTTGATCGCTACAATTTTACCATCTATACCCCTCTCTCCAAATCCAGGCGCTATTAACATCCCGTCAAAGTCCTGAAGATATTTCTCAGGATCATCAGACTCAAGCACTTGAGAGTGAATGGGTACTACATCGACCTTACACTCATTATGAGCACCAGAATGAGTAAATGATTCGTAGATAGATTTATACGCATCAGGAAGTTCGTTGTACTTACCTATGAGTGCAATTTTTACTTTCTCGGATGGATTTTTTAATTTCCACAAGAATGCCTTCCATGCATCAAGTTCTGGTACATTATTCGTCTTTAACTTCAATTTTTTGAGCACTCTGATGTCCAACTTCTCCTTAAGCATAAGCAGTGGCACATCATATATCGTATCTGCATCTATCGCTTCTATCACTGACTTGTAGTCGACGTTACAGAATAGCGACAGTTTCTGTTTTAATTCTTTAGATAGAGTATGCTCTGTCCTACAGATGAGAACATCAGGCTGTATACCTGCTTGAAGCAATTCCTTGACAGCATGCTGAGTTGGTTTTGTTTTAAGCTCCTTAGCCGCCGAGAGATAAGGAATTAATGTCAGGTGTACACATATACAATTTGTATCTCCCAACTCACGCTTCATCTGCCTTAATGCCTCCAGATATGGAAGCGACTCGATATCCCCTACTGTACCTCCGATCTCAGTAATGACAATATCATAGTCGTACTGATCTTCAAGCAATAATACTCTACGTTTAATTTCATCTGTGATATGCGGAATAACCTGAACAGTTTTGCCAAGATAAGCGCCTTCTCTCTCCTTATTGATGACAGTCTGATAGATTCTACCAGTCGTTACATTATTATCTTGAGATGTAGGTGTATTTAAGAATCTCTCGTAATGTCCAAGATCAAGATCTGTCTCTGCACCATCATCAGTCACATAACATTCACCATGTTCATAGGGATTTAGAGTACCAGGATCAATGTTGATATATGGATCCAGTTTCTGAATAGTTACCTTATAATTACGTTCTTGAAGTAGCTTAGCCAATGAAGCCGCGATGATGCCTTTACCAAGGGATGAGGTCACCCCGCCCGTAACAAATATGTATTTAGTCATAGAAATTTAGCCTTAGATAGTTACGGGGTATAAAAGTACAGATAATATATTTTGTGTCTTAACATAGATAGAAATAAAAGTTGAAACAATGACAATTGCAATATCAATGTCAATCACAATGTCAATGTCGATGTCAATGTCAATCACAATGTCAATGTCGGAATACCTTGAACAGCAAACCGATAAACCGTCCCTACCCCTTAACCCCTTATCCCTTTAATCCTTGACACCCTCAATCCTTTAATCCTTTATTCCTTTAATCCTTTACTCCTTAATCCTTAAATCCCTTACACCTTAAATCCTTTAATCCTTTAATCCCCTCCCCTCTACACCAATCCATGCCAAAATCAAAAAACAATCTATTACATTTATATCATGAATACCAGCATAGAAACAATTCTCAAAGATGTATTCGGATACAGTAGTTTTAGATTACAGCAGAAGAAAATCATAGAACATGTCATGCAAGGCGAAGATGCCCTTGTCATCATGCCCACGGGAGGAGGTAAATCTCTATGCTACCAGATACCAGCACTAGCTAATGATGGATTCGCCATCGTCATATCTCCGCTTATAGCTCTCATGAACGACCAAGTTGCTGCTCTACAGGCCCTTGGTGTCGCAGCCTATACCCTGCATAGTAATCAAACATCAGAAGAAAGACAGATGATCAACGAAGACATAGATACAGGAAAGCTAAAGTTACTCTATGTGTCACCTGAAAAAATACTATCAGATCGATTCATAGACTACTTAGCTTCCAAAAAAATCTCATTGATTGCAATAGATGAAGCCCACTGCGTCTCCGTATGGGGTAATGACTTTAGGCCAGATTTTGTTGCATTAAATATTCTCAAAAAGAGCTTTCCAAATATCCCATTAATCGCCCTGACAGCTACTGCTGATGCAGCAACTCAGTCAGATATTAAAAAGCAACTAAACATCCCTGATGCCCCTATTTTTTTAAGTAGTTTTGAAAGGAGTAACATCACAGTAGAAGCCCGTCCCGGACAACAGCGGATACAACAAATTCTTAATTATGTACATCAGAGAAAAGGACAGGCAGGTATTGTCTACTGCCTGAGTAGAAAAAGCACAGAGTCTGTAGCCGCTAAACTCCAAGCTCAAGGATACTTGGCAGAATGCTACCATGCAGGATTAGACAGCTCAATCAGGTCCAGCGTGCAAAAACAATTTACGGATGATAAGATAGATATTGTCTGCGCCACGATTGCATTCGGCATGGGAATAGACAAGCCTAATATAAGATACGTCATACATTACTCTATGCCCAAAAACATAGAAGCCTACTACCAAGAAATAGGTCGTGCAGGTAGAGATGGTGATGATGCTGAAGCACTACTCTTCTATAGCTGGGGTGACTTACAAAACCTGCAAAGATTCATAGACGAAAGTCCAAGTACTGATGTATTCAAAGAAGTACAATCTGCTAAACTCGAAAGAGTCTGGTCTTATGCCAATACTAAAAATTGCAGAACCAACTTTGTACTCAATTACTTTGGTGAATATAGAAACACTCCGTGCAACCACTGTGACAACTGTAAGAACCCACCTCAATTTATAGATGGTACGACTTATGCTAAAATGCTGATCTCAGGTATCATCAGAACAAATGAATCACTCACTATGGGTCTACTTATAGATATGCTTAGAGGCTCTTACAAAAAAGAGGTTATTGATCTTAATTTAGATAGAGTAAAAACGTATGGTGTCGGTAGAGAAATACCTTATCTGCATTGGGTACAGTATGTCACTCAGATGATTAATCAAGGTATCGTACAATTAGACTTTTCTGATAATTCTAAATTAAAGATAACACCTATCTCACATCAGATTCTAAAAGATGATGTAAAAGTCCAATTAGCGGAGTACGAAAAATTTGATCCAAAGAAGCAGAAGAAAGTTAAAGTCGAAAAAATACAAGTTAATCTGAGTGACATGGATATGCTCCTATTCAAAAGATTAAAAGTCTGGAGGGCACAAGTTGCTGTCAATAAAAATGTCCCTGCCTTCGTCATATTTCATGATAAGACATTGAGACAAGTCGCAACATTAAAGCCTACTACTGATACAGAATTACTAAGAGTAGAAGGTGTAGGTAAACAAAAGTTAGCTGATTATGGTAAATCGATTATTGATATTGTAAAAGAATATTAAAATGCAGAAGCTCAACAGTCGAGGTCTCCCATTCGTCAAGATTTCCTCCAGAGGACGGACAGGTGTAACGTCGACGATGTATACTGATGATCTATACTCATCTATATTTGCATTTTTATTTATCTGTTTAACCTGAAATGTGTTTTGCATAAGTTACGAGTGTAATTGATCAAGGTTGCAAACCTCGACCATCGGGGATTGCAAACCTCGACCATCAGAGGCGAGATTTCCTCTATAGGCCGGACAGGTGTAAGGTCGACGCTTTATACTGATTATCTATACTCATCTTTATTTG
>CAZBXL010000018.1:0-3122 GCA_964495785.1 uncultured Saprospiraceae bacterium
AAACCGCCCTCTGGACATATATCACATATTAAGGTCGGATCTGACTTGTCTTCTATTGTTACGTTACCCCAGCAAGAGTTAGCTCCACATAATTCTGAAACTGTAAAAGTTAATGTCTGACCAACAAAGCCAGATACATCCTCTAAGTTAACTACTGCACCAACAGAATTGGTGATTTCAAAATCATAGAAAAAACCATCATAATCTCCTTCTAAGAAAGCATCAGCAGAAAGCTGAAGACCACAAGTAGTGTTTGCTGAAACATTGACATGATCATTACAAGAAAGTCCAGCTACGTCAGGACTTGCAGAACCATCTATCTCTCTTAAGAAAGCATCATCAAAATATATTGCACCTCCTTCAAATTGTGGTTGAAAGAACAATATATTAAGTTGTGCAGATGTCGCACCAGCAGGTGCTACTGATATAGTTCTTTGGTTCATGTAACCTCCGTTAGCGTCATCAGCAGTAAACTGCTCAGATGTTGTGAAGAGACAATTGCCATCTCCATCGAAGAATTCAATATGTACCTCAGAGAAGATTCCTTCTTGAATATGGTCTATCGGGCACACAACTTCTTGAGGAGACAACATATATACACCACCGATGTAAGTTTCTCCTGGAGTGACTGGCACTAAATTAGAGAATGCACCAGATGCGTTGAAACCTCCATTAAATTGACCAAATATTTTTAACAATTGACTTCCAGTCCTTGGAGCTGGTTGAGCTGATGCACTTGCACCACAAGGAGAAAATGGATTAGGGGGAGTTTCAATAAATTGATTGAAACCTGCACCAAAGAAATTCCAACCTGCTGCGTTAGGTTCGAAACCACCAGCACCTACAAGGCCTGATGTACTGTCCTCAAAACCACCATTCTCTAATAGGTTAGGGCCTTCGGCGCCTCTTGTTCCACAACTATCAGGGATTAATGTACATTGAGATGTGCTTAATGTAAAGCATGATAGCACTAATGCTACGGTATAAATACCTTTCTTAATTAAATTCATGAGATTGAGCTTAATACTTAGATTGAGTTTATTAAATTTCGTCTGAACACAAAAGTAAAAATTAATATTATATAAGTGTACATATCATACTAAGAATTTATTTTATAATTTTCACTTCATTTGATAAACTAAGCCATTTCCCGTGAAATACGATAATATTTTCCTTTTTGTTCTCTTTTTATCTCTCACATTTACTACCATTTCATTAGGGCAATTACCACCGGTAAGAGTGGATCATGACGGAGAAGTCATAGCTTTAGATAGAAAGGCTTGGTCTAATAATGTCGATGATGTGAGCGAATCATATCAATTTAATTTCGAAATACCTTCTGTACCACCATTTGAGTGTGTAAAAATAGATAGAGTAGAATTTTCGGTGAGTGCCAGTATAGATTTTGATAATTCCGGAGGTTGTTTTAGTGAATTTTGGACTCATGTCCTTAACTGTTCTATCCATGACCCCATAAGTTGCGATACAGATCCCTTTAATTGTTGTGATGTAGACGACCGAGGCATAAATAATTGGATAGTGACTAATGAAGATGAAGATTTATTCAATGGTCAGATTCTTGGTTTTGATGTTGTAGCTGTATCAGGTGGTCCACCTTGCTCAAAAGATTTAATAAGTCAAGGACTTTTTTCTGCTTCAGTATCAGTGGAGATGGAGGTCTACTATATACCTGATCTACCCGAAGAAGAAATAGATTTAGATGATGATCTCTTTATATGTCCAGGGGAGACTATTGATTTAGAGGGGCCAGATGGATTTGAAATATATGAATGGGATGGAGAAATAGACTCCGACGAGAGAATATTAGTAGACGCTATTCCAGGTGAATACACTTTAATTGTAACAGATGATAGGGGTTGTACAAGCACTGATGATATAGAGATTATAGAAGATGGAGGGTTTATCGTAACCTTTGACGCTTCAAATCCTTTACTTGTATGTAACAACGATAGTGGTGAGACACTTCAGGCATTAGTCAATAACTCTATACAGACTAATGATTACAGTTATCAATGGACTACCCCATCAGGTACGAGCACGGATGATAATGTCACTATTACGGACAGTGGTGTCTATATGGTGGAGGTTACTGACGAAGATACCGAATGTGTCATATCAGAAACAATAGATGTAATGACTGCGCAACTCTCAAATGCCCAAATAGACAGTATAAGCATGGATGTTATTAATTCATGTGAGACGGTCTACTCTGCAGAGGCATTTATACCAGTATCAGACTCTAATATATATATATACGAATGGATCACTGGCACTGACACTCTCAGAACTCAAACAATAGACATCACTAATTCCGGGACATACATACTAAACGTACTAAATGAGATTGGATGCCCAACAACATCAGATACAGTCATCGTAAATCTAACCCCACCTGCTGGTGCTGGTCAAGATAATATAGCAAACGAATGCAATAATCAAATTATAGATCTTAATGTTTATTTAAGCAACGATGCTTCTAATGGAGGTACTTGGGAAAACATTACAGGGGCTGGCAGTTTAAGTGGAAGCCAATTTAACCCAATGTTATTAGAGGGCATTTTTGAATTCAATTATGTGGTTAATAATCCTCCTCCTTGTGACAATGATACATCTATCGTTACGCTTACTATAAATCCTACCTACGCTACGACAATCGATGATGAATTATGCGAGGGAGATAGTTTAATAGTTAATAACGTGGTTTATGATTTCGCCAATAGAAATGGTGAGGAAAGAATGCTTACTATCAATGGTTGTGATAGTATAGTAACGATTGACCTCAGATTTGTGGATGAAATTACAGAAACAATAACCAGAGAACTCTGTGCAGACGATTCAATTAGAATTAACGGTGTGACTTATGATTTTGATAATCCAATAGGAAGAGACACACTAACAAGCTTTGCGGGTTGCGATAGTATAATAACTATCGACTTGACATTCGTTGATGAAAAAGATTCGTTAATTCAACAAGGCCTATGTGCAGGTGATTCTATTATCATCAATAACATAACGTATAACTTTAATAATCAATCAGGCAGAGATACGCTAATTAGTTTTGCCGGTTGCGATAGTATTATAGTAGTAGACTTGACATTCAC
>CAZBXL010000018.1:3222-16071 GCA_964495785.1 uncultured Saprospiraceae bacterium
TAATGAGATAATAGGTCCTACTATCATGGACAATCTATGTGCAACAGATTCTATGGTTATAAATGGGATAACGTATGACATAAATAATCAATCAGGCAGAGACACGCTAGTGAGTTTTGCGGGTTGCGATAGTATTATAGTCGTAGACTTGACGTTCACTAATGAGATAATAGGTCCTACTATCATGGACAATCTATGTGCAACAGATTCTATGATCATAAATGGGATAACATACGACATAAATAATCAATCAGGATCAGATACTCTTACCAGTTTTAATGGTTGTGACAGTATAGTATTTATTGATTTCTTTTTCTATCCAGAAAATGCAATAGTAGAAGAGATGGTGCTTTTCTGTGATAGCATCTTCGTTGTAGATGAGTGGATATTCCAAGCTGGAATAATCATAGATACACTTGCAGATATGAATGGTTGTGATAGCATCATAAACACAGTTGTAGAATTAGACAATTGCTTAATGTCGATTAATGCACTACCTGCAGATTTAACATGTTTTGAATCTAATGATGGATCTATTTTGATAGAAGTTATAGGAGAATACGAATATCCACTTGACTATAGTATTATTCTTAATTCTGATTTAATTGAACAAAACACATTAGAACAAGAGGGAGATATTTTTCTTAATCCTCTATCGGCAGGCGACTATAATATTCTAATATTTGATAATACTGGAACGGAAATTTATAATCAAAATATTGCAATCATAAGTCCACCAGAGATAGTAGTTACCCTAATAGAAGAAGTAAGAATAGACTGTAATTCTGATATGACAGCTGAGATATCGAGTCAGATAACAGGAAGCTCTATGGGACCATTTAATTATGAATGGTCAGATCTAAGTACCAATTCTACTCTATCTGATGTAGGTGCCGGTAACTACAGCCTTATAGTGGAAGATAGCAATAATTGCACCGGTACTAATAGCATAGAGATAACAGAACCCGATCCTCTGACAGCTGATGTAAATGCAACTAATATTACATGTAATAGCAATGATGGAGGCATCATTAATATCACAAATATTGCTGGAGGAGTAGAACCTTACCTGACGTCATTAGATGGAACTGCATTTGATGATGTAATCATGTATAATAATCTGGATGCTGGCAGTTATGAGGTCAGCGTACAAGATGCAAACGGTTGTACCTACTCAGATACTGTAGTTATTATTACAGAAAGCTCATTTACAATATCACCTATAGATACTATACGAATAGAAGAAGGAGTCTCTGTAGAGATAGATCTAAATCTGGATTTCATTCCACAAAGTATAAGCTGGTCTCCAAGTGAAGGGCTTAGCTGTAATGATTGCGAATCACCAATAGCTACACCGCTAAGTGACATAACTTATACTGTCTCGGTTATAGACGAAATAGGTTGTGAAATAATTACAGAAATCAATATTGTAGTCACACCTAATGAAATCTTACCTGAACCCACTTCAGTCTATATCCCTAATACATTCTCGACGAGAATTACTGACGGCATCAATGATGTTTTCAAGCCACTGACGAGTACAGATGCAGAGCTTGTTGTAGAATCATTTATCATTTATGATAGATGGGGTAATATAGTCCATGAGGAATCTGGAATCATACAAGGTTGGGATGGATTTATCAATGACTCAGAATCTGCTTCTGGGGTTTATGTATATATATTGAATTACAATTTCCAAGGTAATGAAGAGCAAAGAGTGGGCACCGTGACTCTCGTTGATTAAAGGAAGTCAATATGTAGCCTAATCTACATTTTCTATCATAAGCAATTATGCTTATGTAATCACTATATTGGACATTGAATTAAATGCATAAAACAAATGTCCTCTATCAATAAAGTCCTATGGACACCGCCAACTACTTTTATCCAGGAATCTAATCTGAAGCAATACGAACTGTGGCTTAGTGAGCATAAGCAACTAACATTTCACGATCATGAACACATGTGGAAATGGTCTATAGAGAATATTTCTGATTTCTGGGAATCTATATGGCAGTATTTTGAAGTTATAGATCACGGAGAGTATAAGCATATTATATCAGACTCTACAATGCCAGGTACGGATTGGTTTTCTGGATCTCTTATCAATTATGCTGAGCATATATTCAGAAATAAAACAAAAGAATCTCCTGCCTTCATTTTTAAAAACGAACAATCATTACAAAAGATCTCATGGGAAGACTTAGAAGATAAAGTCTATGCCGTACAGCAATACTTTGTTTCTATAGGAATCAATAAGGGAGACTGTGTCGCTGGATATCTTCCAAATATTTCTGAAGCTATAATATGTTTCTTAGCAGCTAATTCTATTGGGGCAGTATGGTCATGTTGTTCTCCTGATTTTGGAGAAGAAACCGTGATAGATAGGTTGACACAAATCCAGCCTAAAGTACTTATTGCTACTGATGGTTATCGCTATAACAATAAACCTTACGATAAGACAACGTCTATTGATTATATACTTTCTAAAATAGAAAGCATAAAGAATCACATATTCGTCCCATATTTAGATCCTACATGTTCCTACCCCAATTCTACTGCGATAGATTCAATCTATAATACATATCAAAGGGATGCAGATATAGAATTTACTTCAGTTCCATTCAATCATCCAATTTGGGTACTCTATTCTTCTGGAACAACAGGCAAACCTAAGGCGATCACACACTCACATGGAGGAGTTTTGTTAGAACATTTAAAGTATCTCTCCCTACATAACGATGTTAAGCGGGGCGAAAACTTTTTTTGGTTCTCGACTACGGGTTGGATGATGTGGAATTTTCTTCAAGCTACAATGTTATTAGGTGGTGTTCCTGTATTATATGATGGCAGTCCTGGATATCCGTCATTAGATGTCTTATGGCAATTTGCTGAAGAATTACCCATCCATCATTTTGGTACGAGTGCACCATTTCTCACAGCATGTATGCAGAAAAATCTGAAACTTAATCAAAAGTATAATCTGTCACAACTTCGTAGTATTGGATCGACAGGTTCTCCCCTACCTCCTGAGACTTTTGATTATATATATGAACATATCTCAAAGGATGTATGGCTGTGCTCAATGAGCGGAGGAACCGATGTATGCACAGCCTTCGTCGGTGGCCATCCATATAAAAAAGTATATAAAGGATTAATACAATCTCGAGCTCTTGGATGTGCACTCAAAGCGTATAATGAAAATGGCGAAGAAGTCACTGGCGAATTAGGTGAAATGATAATAGAAAAACCGATGCCATCAATGCCGATCTATTTCTGGAATGATCAAGATAATATAAGATACAAAAAAAGTTATTTTGATTTATACGAAAACAAATGGCGACATGGTGATTGGATAATGATACAGGATGATGGATCACTTATAATCCAAGGTAGATCAGATTCTACACTCAATAGAAAGGGCGTCAGGATAGGAACCGCAGAAATATATAACGTCTTAGACAAAATAAGCGATATTAAGGATGCTCTTATCATCAATATCGAATTGAAAGATGGCAGTGACAGGATGCCATTATTTATCGTTCTTAATGAAAGCTCAAAAATGAACGATACATTGAAATCAAAAATAAATCAAACATTAAAATCTCATTGTTCCCCAAGACATGTCCCTGATGAGATCTATGAAGTCACTGATATTCCATATACACTTAGTGGTAAAAAAATGGAAGTCCCCGTCAAGAAAATATTTATGAATATAAATCGAGAAGGAAATGTAAATCGAGAAGCCATGCGTAATCCAGATTCTATAGATGACTACATTAACATCGCTAAAAACTTCTTATCGGAATAACAGAAAAATTTACTCTATAAATAAATCTATCTTTGTATTCTATGGATACTTCTAATGATGTCAAGCTAAAAGTTTCTAAAGGAAAGAAACAAAAGAAAGGCAAAAAAAGCTTAGACAAAGGCATACTGAATATCATCAGGACTACTATGCGTAACAACATAGAATTGACGCATATTGCTGATAACAAAGCCAATGTTCTTCTTAGTCTTAATGCCCTCATGATAACATTCCTTATACCTATAATCATTCCTTACATTGATATCATAAAAGAATTCCATCTATCCGTTCCTATAATCATACTTGTATCTACCAGTATTATTGTCATATATCTATCTGCCTTAGTTCTTAAACCTGGTAAATTTTTTCATAATCAAAAAGAAATAGAAAAAGGAAAATTTGCGAGCCCCTTCTTTTTTGGAAATTTTTATCAGATGAACCGCAAAGAGTTCATGGATCATTTCGAAGCATCTATTTCGGATACAGACATCGTCAGATCTCATATAGCAGAAGACCTTCATTATATAGGATCAAGGCTTGGTAGAAAAATGACACTTATCAGAATTGCTTTTAATATTTTCATGATAGGTTTTTTCTTTTCCGTGGGCTTGTCTATTCTATTGCTGTTTATCTATCCATAATTGTAAGAATATGACGAGATACATTATTAATTGCGTTTTATTAATTCTGATAATATGCAATGGCTCTATATCATATGCTCAGAAATACAAATCATATTATGATGGGCCTTATATAGAATTGGATGATGAAGAGGTTAAAGTTGAATGGATAGAAAAAGGTAAATACAGAAAAGAAAAACTACCATTAACCGATACATTCCAATTCAACATCCAAGGTCTTCCAAAAGTGGACTTATCTGATTTAGAATTTGAAAGAAATTTACCCGCCGCATACGATACCGTTAGAAAATTTGTAGCACTTAGTGACATTCATGGTCAACACGATCTATTTTTAGATTTACTTCTTGCTCAGAATGTCATAGACAGTTCTGGACATTGGATCTATGATGATGGACACCTTATGATTGTAGGTGACATATTTGATCGTGGAGATAAAGTAACAGAATCACTATGGTTTTTATTTAACTTAGAAAAACAGGCTATCCGTCACGGAGGACGTGTACATATACTTCTCGGTAACCATGAGCTTATGATATTACACGGTGATGTAAGATATATACACCCTAAGTATCAATACACCTCACAAAAATTAAGGACTAAGTACGAGGATCTCTTTTCTCCAAAAACAGTATTAGGACAATGGTTAAGAGCTAAGAATGTAAGTGAAAAACTAAATGATATTGTTTTTGTACACGGAGGTTTTTCTCAAGATGTATTAGACAAAGAAAAATCTATAAGCACTATCAATAAAATCTTCAAAGAGAAGATCAATAACAAAAAAAATATTAAAGCAAGAAAAGATGAATTGATAGATCTACTCTACTTTAAGAATGGTCCTCTGTGGTACAGAGGATATGCTAATCCTAACGGATTTGATGTTAATACTGCAGACAAGATTCTTAATGAATTAGATGCCGAAAGTATCGTTGTAGGACATACATCCATGCCTAAGATAATTACACTACACGATAATAAAATTATACTTGTAGATAGTAGTATAAAATTTGGTAAAACAGGAGAAGTCCTCGTATATGAGACAGACTCCCTCTACAGAGGATTCTTAGATGGTAGTAAGATCGTCTTAGGTGATGAATCGAGCAAAGGCCTCGGGAGCCCGTTTGAGTATATATACAATTTAGGTGACGGAGACCTGACAGTGGTGCTTAATACAGATGTAGATAAACTCATTGATAATAAACTGAACGAAGAATATCAAAGCTCTAAACTGACTGCAATACATAACAAAGAATTTAATAGAATCTGGGACATAAAACTGAGAGCACGTGGCAATATGCGTAAGAAGATATGTGAACTCCCTCCTCTAAAATTAAACTTTCCAAAATCAACTCTGAGGTATCTTGGATTTGACGGATATGATAAATTAAACTTAGTGATCCCATGTGAGGATTCAAGAACTGCCCAACAAGGCACTTATAAAGAGGAGCTTGTCTATAGACTATATAATTTAATTGACACCATATCACTTAGGACTCGTCAGGTGAATATTGTTATACAAGATGGCAAAAAAACGAAGTACGACTTTGACGGTTTTTTTGTAGAAGACGACAATGATTTCGCAAAAAGAATGGGTGTCGAATTTTTAGAAAGTGGCATCATATCAGCTACAGCGACTAAAAGGGAATCTTACCTAAAACTCATTTTCTTCCAGTACATGATATGCAATACCGACTGGTCTTATTATGGAAAGCATAATTTGAAAATAATCAAGTTCCCGGGTCAAAAAAGATTCTTAGCTATACCACATGATTTTGATTATGCAGGTATAGTTGGTATGGACTATGCGATACCCAATGACAGAATGCCAATCGATGGTGTAAACCAACCATACTTTAGGGGTATTGATGTCACAGAGCAAGAGGTAGAGATGATGTCAGAATTCTATGAATCAAAAAAGAATCTGATTTATGAATCGATCAATAATGACGAGTACTTAACAAGTAATTCAAAAAAGGAGATGTACAACTTTATAGATAAATTCTATGAAACCATCCATGATAGAGAGGTATGGGATGAGAAGTTCATTAATCCACAACCACTCAATAAATTGAAAAAAGATTGATCTTTAATTTATAGAAATAAACTCTCCGTCATTACTTCCTTAAAGTCTCTGCATACTTAGCGACAGCTACAATTTCTTTAGGAGAGAGAATTTGTTTATATGATGTCATTAGACCTTTACCGAAGTAGACTTGAGCAACTGCATTTTCTAAATTAATTTTTGATTTATTCAGTTTTTTTGCACCGTTTATTCCAAGGTTACCTTTACGACCATGACAAGAAGTACACTGGTGTTTGAATAGTTTTTTGGCATCTATATCACTTACATCACCTGCTTCTTTTATTAGAGATTTGGCTTTGTCAAGTTGTTCTTTGGTCATGGGTACTGTCTGATCCTCTTTATCATCTGGCTCATCAGTTGACACCGTCTTTTTCTCTGGAGTCATTTCTTTAGTGACTGTCTTTTTAGCGATTTTTTCTTTCTTAACAGTATTCTTAGCCAATTGTGATTGCGTAGTCACCGCAGTAGACTTAGAGTCTCCATTAGTGCAAGCGAATAGAAAAAACGAGCCCAATAATAATGAGATCAGAACTGAATATTTCATCGTGTGTAATTTTTTTATCCTTATAAATTAATCCTCATGCTGCATATATGATATGCGGAGGTTTTGACGGTCTAAATTAATATTTATATCAACTATCATAAGCATGCTTACCTCTATTCCACCCTTTCTTACTCAACAGTGATTCTCCGTCAGCTGCAGCGGGCTCTTCAAGTTGTGTACCCATGCTATCATTCCATCTATTAAGATAACCGAATAGTGCTATGACTCCGAGAATCTCAACGATCTCTCCCTCGTCCCAGTGAGCACGCATGTTCTCAGATATCTCATCATTGACTCCATTAGGCACATTAGATGCAGCTATAGCAAGATCAAATGCTGCTCTCTCAGCATCTGAAAATGCACTATAAGTTTTATACTCCCATATATTGTTCAACTTGTCCTCTTCAGAACCATATCTTACTGCTGCTCTAATTGCATGCGCCTCACAATATCTGCACCCTGTAGTCATACTGGATAAGTAAGCGATCTGTCTCTTGAGAGCACTTGTGACTCTACCTTTATTTTCCATGACAGCCTTATTCATTTCCATAAATGCATAAGCTATCCTCGGCCTACGCATCATAGTGAATAGACTATTAGGCGTAAATCCTAATGTCTCTTCATAAAAATCAGCCATCTCCTCAGTCTCCTTATTAGCATTACGATCTATGGGTTTTACCAGTGGTTGTTTCATAATATCTTATTTGTTTCTTTTTTGTAATAAATCACTTGCTGATTTAAATTGTAAATTTTTTAATGCTTCTAAGTCTACATTAAATAATGGTAGCTCACCTGACGCTGCTACGATCTTAATATAACCTATAGAAGAAATCCAAGCTGATAGAGTCGCCAACATAGGATCAACATTAGGCCCGATACTACCGTCTTCCTTGCCTCGATTGATCTCCTGTACAGTCAGCTTAAAGGGAAGATTCTGTAGACCTTGTAACTTTCTAAAATAAAGACTCTCCTTAACGGCTTCTGTTAGTTTCTCTTCATTATTACCAGCTGCAGTCGATCTTACTAACTCAAAGTAACTTAATAATGCTTCTGAGTACAAAAAGTTGTCTTCGCAAAACTCTATGAATAACCTAAATATAGCCAGTGTTGAGGTCAGGCCATCCTCTAATTTATTATCTTCTAAACTTACATAGTACTTATCTATAAGAAGTTGTAATGCCTTATATGTAAGAGCTAACTTGAGGTTTTCCTTACTCTGAAAGTAGGAATAAAGCGTTACTTTGGTAATTCCTGCTTCTGCAGCAATATCTTCCATTTTAGCATTTGAAAAACCTACTTTAGCGAAAACCTTTTCTGCAGAATTTATTATTCTTTGTTCCTTGATTGTTTTTTTGGAATCTCTCAGAATCTATATTTTTATCCAAAATTAAAAAGATATATGAAAAAATGGGCTCTCCTCATTAGTGGAATCGTAGAAGTTAGTGGTGCTATCATAATATACTTCAACCCCAATCTCGTATTCCAATCAGATATACCAGTTGTCCTTATATATAAATTGTATGCCATCACAGTATTCATAGTAGGGCTCATATCACTTCTCACCGCAAAACATTATAGAGAAGATGACCTTACAAGACATATTTTTCTTTGTATGATGTTCTTACATGCTGTACTTACCATAATGACATATACTGCCAATAATTATGAGCTTGTACAACCCTTACAAGCGTGTATAACACACGGCATCTTATTTCTACTATTTGTATTCGCCTATCTTTCCGATATCAAAAAAGACTAAACTGAAGAGAATCTTCTAAAGACTTATCAATAGACAAGATCAAATTGTCAATCAACTGACACAAATAAAGGCCAATCGGTTATTTGTAGAGTTAGGGTCATCATACCAACTCTTTATGTAGTGCATGGAGCCTTGTTCGTAGACCTCTCAGACTTCATATTTGTATCATAAAATTTGTTAAAGTCATGAAACTATTCTTATCTATTCTTTTTGTAAATGTCGCTTTACTAACATCTCTTACAGCATCGGGTGACCCTGTAGGACTTGTGACAATTATGAAAAACAAAACAGTTACCGTTACTACCAGTGAATCAAATGCAGAACTATTTTTATCTGCAACCTTCAATGAAGGACACAACAGATTTGAATTTAACACTGGAAAAGAAATCAATTTTGTTCAGATCTTCAATGAAGAAGGTCAAATGGAAATGCAATTACCAGCAATGTCTAAAAACGTAAAATTAGGCATGAGTCTTTTTGAAAAAGGTAATTACAAATTAGGATTTATTGTGAAAGGAGAATCAGACATACAATTTACTGAAGTTACAATAAATTAGGCTCTGGTAAATAATCATAGGTTTTTTAATATTACAACACGTAAAGTCTTTGCAGCTACATTGCAAAGACTTTTTTTTATGTGCTACAATATCAATCTATCAATATTGGTTTAATACATACTATTCGTAATTAAACTTTCAGATATAAGAAAAAGCATACATTCTAATAACAGTTTTATAACATACTAAGATAGCCTATGAATGTATTTAAATTTCTTATCCCCATCGCATTTATTTTGATGACTTCATGTCAATCTGATACAGACCAAGAATCAGAAATCACTTCTGTAGAAGAAGAAATGCCTGAAGAACTTTTTGCAAATGTAGATGAACGATTATGGGAATACTTCGAAAGCTTTGAAAACGAAGCTGCATTAAGAGGCATCCATATTGACTTAAACGAAGAAGGGACCTCTGGTGTAATATCTCCCATATCCGATGAAGGTGTTGCAGGCACTTGCCAGTATAACAGTCACTTCAATCATGTAACCGTAGATGAAGATTTTTGGACCAGAGGGCATGTACTACTCAGAGAGTTTGTTGTCTATCACGAATTAGGACATTGTGTATTACATAGAGATCATGAAGAATCATCATTTGACAATGGAATATGCAGAAGTATTATGAGAAGTGGGTTAGAAGATTGTAGAGATGCTTACACTCAACAGAATAGAGCATATTATCTCGATGAGTTGTTTTCAACAATAGAAAATGCCATAAATTCTGAGGGAATAGTATTATAGATACATCACTGAAAGAGAAATTCTGCTTGTGAGTTTATACGGATTAAAAATTCTAATAATTTTGTTGAATGTTCTATGAATTTCTCAAGCTTGGCTTATCTCATATCTTAGATATTAATGGAGTAGATCATATACTATTTCTTGTAGGTCTCACGATAGTATATACCTTAAAGGATTGGAAATCTGTGTTGTGGTTAGCGACTGCATTTACTATCGGTCATTCTGTGACTCTCGCGTTAGCAGCCATTGATATACTCCGCGTCAACTCTGAACTCATAGAGATGCTCATAGCTCTCTCAATATTTGTAGTAGCTGTTTCAAATGTCTTCGTTATAAAAGTATATGACTCGTCATCGATGAAGTGGCAGTATCTATCGGCAGGAGTTTTTGGATTAATCCATGGCGTAGGCTTTTCTAATTTTTTTAGTGTTATGCTCGCTGGAGATTCTATTACTATTCCCTTATTGGGATTTAATATCGGTGTAGAGATAGCACAGCTGTTGATAGTGGTGGTCGTGTTGACTCTTTCGCATCTTATCATCAAGTTGATACCTCGTACTCCTTTTGTCATAGGGGTATCATCAATAATAGCCGTATGGTCTCTTTATCTTATTGTAGAAAGACTATAGATAAAAAAAACAGCACTTACGTGCTGTTCAAATCAACTAATCAAAAGACTAATACAATTTCTTGTATTGTTTCTTACAAAAATAAAATCTGATTTAACTCATTCTCTACTGTAAGACACTATCGAAACGTTCTACCACTACATATGTGGATATAGAACAATAACTTTAACATTTAAAAAGATAAATACTACGAGATTACGTACTAAATACATCCATAGACATACGGTTAGCTATTACACAATACTGCCTTTTCTCACGCTTTAGGGCTTTGTATTCTATAAAAAGACAATACATGAATGTATATAACAAACTCCTTTTTCTTATTCAGTAATAAGATCCTCAGCAATAATTCTACGTAATTTCATTGTATTCTGGATAGGATAAAAGCTGTACTTCTTAGCAGCAACGATTAATCCTTTGTAATCTTTTTCTTCAGCAGTTGATGCTATGAAGTCGATGGCATTTTTATACACTCTGTGACTTGCATCATGTATAAAGGTCTTCAACTTTGCATCAGACACTTCTGAATGATCTTCTTTCTCATTTCTCAACACTGTAGCTTCAGAAGCATATATGTCTATGATAATATCTGCGAGGTTCATTACTGGCTCTTGAGCATCCTTGAGGTCAAGGGATTGAGACATTACCTTCTGCCCCGCGTATCCTAAGAGGATATAAAGGAGTTTTTTCATCGATGCAATACAGTTTCTTTCTTGTGATACTTCTTCCGAAATATCAGTGACGCCTTCCTTAAGTTCTTTCTGTGCTGCCATGGCAGGCGTTGCAATATCAAACGAACCTTTCATTGCTTTTTTAAACAACATACTGACGATAAGCAATCTATTAATCTCGTTGGTACCTTCAAAAATTCTATTGATACGGCTGTCTCTGTAAGCACGAGACATCGGCGCTTCTTCTGAATATCCCATACCTCCAAAGATCTGAACGCCTTCATCCACTACATAATCCAATACCTCAGATCCTAATACTTTTATAATAGAGCACTCAATAGCATATTCTTCTGCAGCTTGTAATTTAGCATCTCCATAATTGACACCACTTTCTGTCAGCGACTTGATCTTATCATCCATAAATCCAGCCATTCTAAAAACAGAAGATTCTAATACATAATTTCTAATGGATTGTTCTGCTAACTTATGCTTAATAGCGCCAAAACTTGAAATAGGTACTTTAAATTGTACTCTTTCATTAGCATATCTTATTGATTCCTTGAGTACTCTTTCTGATCCACCGAGACATGATACTCCTAACTTATAACGACCTATATTTAATACATTAAAAGCAATGAGGTGTCCCTTTCCTATTTCTCCCAGAAGATTGTCTTTTGGAATTTTTACATTTTCAAAAAAGACCTGTCTTGTGGATGATCCCTTAATACCTAACTTATCCTCTTCTGCCCCCAAGGTCATACCTTCTGTTCCTTTCTCTACTATGAATCCTGTGAACTTATTACCATCAATCTGAGCGAAGACAATGAAAAGATCTGCAAATCCAGCATTAGATATCCACATCTTCTGACCATTTATAATATAGTGCTCACCATCTGGTGTCAACTCTGCTGTTGACTTAGCTGATAGAGCATCAGACCCACTACTCGGTTCTGTGAGACAGTATGATGCTTTCCATTCTCCAGATCCTAATTTAGGTAAGTACTTTTGCTTTTGTTCTTCTGTACCAAAATATAGAATAGGTAACATACCTATCCCTGTATGGGCATTATAGCTCACAGAAAAAGATCCACATGTCCCCATCGATCTAGCGATCAATGTGTTACTGATAAAATCCATATGCATACCTCCATATGTCTCTGGCATATGTGCTGATAATATCCCTAATTCTCCTGCTTCTTCCATCAGCTTACCACCGATGCCATCTTTTTGCTTTTCTATATCTTGTACATTAGGATAAATTCGATCCTCTATAAATTTGTCGACCATATCAGCGACCATCTTATGTTCTTCTGTAATATCAGAGGGAACATAACAATTATCGGCTTTTACATTGTCTTTTAGAAAATGAAGAGCACTTAGTGTAGATATTTTAGATACTGAAGATTCCATAGGGTGA
>CAZBXL010000018.1:16171-17958 GCA_964495785.1 uncultured Saprospiraceae bacterium
AAAATGAAGAGCACTTAGTGTAGATATTTTAGATACTGAAGATTCCATAGGGTGAATTGTTTGATACTTAAAATTAAAAATTGAACTCGAAGTTAAATTTTATTTATCAATTAAGCAAGATCTATAACATTACTATAGCTAAAAGCTTAACTGGCAGTATAGTTTATCATATTGTAAAACCTCTAATCCAAAGTCATATTCATTCATATCACATATACAGCATGTGCATCCCGGAGAGATACTTAGAGTGTTTTGATAGACGGAATGGAAAATCTCTAATCACAGAATCAACGTCAATATCAGCGTTTTTGTCAAACTTAATTTCGACAATTATACGGTTGTCCTGCATCGCAGAATCATGAGAAGAATCGTCTTCTGATGGAAATGCATAAATTACATTCCTATCTACGGTCAACCTATACTTTTCTGAAATATCAAGATAATAACTCCTCAAATATTGATTTCTAATGACTGGCAATACCTCTTTGTTGTGAGGCATTTTAGCATTAACAACTTTCGTCAATTCGTTAATAGAACTAAATGGAATATCTCTATGGTGCACCTTAGTACCTAAGGCATTTTTCTTAATCTTATATTCGATGACTCCATTCTCGGAGGTTTTTTCAGCTCCATACCATCGGTATCGAATTTTGATTCGTTCGGCGATACCTGATAGATTATCGTCACAAGCAGAGAATAGATGATCGTCAAAATAAATGTTGTTAATAATTCTATCCTCATAGACTTTACTAAATCCTGCAGGATGTGTCATCAAGGTAGATTCAAGATGAAAAAGATCTTGAGGCTGAAGGACGTACTTTAGTTCGTATCTAAAATCCTTTCGACTCATTGTTCTAATTTAAAATCGATTTTAGAACCTTCTTGTATATTGTACAGCTGGTTAACTCCGCTCGCTTTATAATTATTGACCTCTATAAAAGCTGGTCCGTATTCTGGTTTTTTCTGAAAAGCAGTAAAGCCTAAAGAACAATTTTTTAAATCAATATGATCTGCAGTAACTTTAGATTTATCTTTAGAAGCTATCCCTATCGATGCACCATCTACGTTGGTCCACGTTACGTGCATAGTAGATTGCTCTCCAGCGCTGATACCCTTATCCCCTGCCGACATTATACGACACCCTGCGATGGACAATACACTCCCAGAAGCATCGATGGCATCATTCCCTATATTTAAAAAGTGTGTATCCTTAACCGTACCTCTACAAAAATCAGAATCAAAAGCATCAGCAAAAGTATCAGAGAATTTAGATTCGGTCATCGTAAATTCTGATCTGATTATATTCAGAGCATCTTCACATAGGTTATTAGTAAAAGAGGTATGTTCTATATCTACATTACTTTCATAAAAATTAACAGCTCCAGATAATCCCCATTTTTTGTAACTCAATGTATTTTGATTTTTAAATAGTACATTTCGTAATCTTGATTGCCCGTCTGCTTGTATCACGGAAATACTGCCAGAATTTTCATCTATTGATTCTACAACTATAGGGTCTTCTGGATCTCCTAAAAATCTCACAGGACTATAACTGAGCAAGAAAGCTCCATCAGAAAAAATAAGATGTGTACCTCCATTTACCGTCAATAATTTGTTAGCTGGTATGACGAGCGGTTTATTGATTCTTATCTCACCAGTATTCATTCTGATTTGATCACCATCTAATACCAATACATCTTGGAACTCAGTAATATTAGACTTCAATTCTTGACGAGGTGACCAGCTATCTGGAGTCGTCCACTTTAGTATCTTGGCTGTATGGATAG
>CAZBXL010000018.1:18058-56429 GCA_964495785.1 uncultured Saprospiraceae bacterium
ACTTTTAAATAATCTACTCCTTCTTCAGACTGATACCTGTAAGCCAACAAAGAATTCTCATAAGCTGGAAGTGCAATCTGCGTTCTTATAGCCTTCTTCTTAATAACATCTCTATTGAACTTGTAAGATGAATATCTATTCCTAATAAAATTCTCTCTCTCTACAAGAGGTTCTTCAACACTTTCAAGAAAACTGTCTATGAATGATGGATCTGTATATTCATTAAGGTAGTAAAAGTATTTTTTCACAAAGTTATCGTCATAAAATAAGTCATCAATGGCCTCCATATGACCACGCTGATTCGTATATAGTTTCTCTGTATAAATGTGTGATGCATACTTATAAGGTTCTTCTGAAGAGTAACCATCAAATCCAATAGGTTCTAATAAAGCCGTCACAGGATTATAATAGAATCTCTGATTATGCCATGTCACTGCATGGTGTGCTAGACAGATATCGACCATTACAAGATACTTAGCCATCTTATCTAAATCAAAGATTTTTTCAGTAGAACTCAAGTTGTATTTAAATTGTAACAAAAGATTCTGGGCTACTTCAAAGTCAGACTTAAGCTTTGGGTTCTTGACCATCTTTGATTCTTTGAAAGCTCTCAACTCAGAAGACCAGTAGGCTTTGTCTCGTTCTTCTGTTGCAGGCAGACTACCTCTCCATCCCTTAATAGTACGCTTAGTGGTCTCCCACATTCTATCTTCTGTCATCTTAACAATGGGTCCTTCTCTCCTACTCCTATGCTCTACGAGATTCTTAGTAAAGTGCTCCTCGTAGCTAAAAACAATCTTATCCTTACTATTCTGCTTGAAATAGATAAAGTCGAATCGCGGTCTGATTACATCTACATAATCCAAAAACTGAAAGAAAACCCACTCCCACAGGTAACCTCTCGTGTACGGCTCCTGCACAGAAAAACTTTGCATTCCTTGCCAGCTTTCTTCAGTAGACATATCTACTCTATAAGATGGATTTGTGCCCATATGATCAAGCCAGTCACCTTTATGTCTGATGGTTGCTTTCTTATATTGGCCATCATCCCATATCTTACACTTGATCTTGTTGTCATCATGAAAGACTAATCCTTGAGCTATAGATTTTTTCCTATTTTTTTCTAACTTATCTAAGCCCTCTTTATCTATTGTGATCTTGAAGTCATCTGGAATAAATTTATCAATAACAACAAGGTCATTCTCACCTACGTACGTAATCTTCAGGTCATCAAAAAATATACTATTGGGACCATCCGACTTAGTACAGAAAACATCTATAGATTGTGGAGTATTATACCGAGGGACAGTAAAGTACATCTCCCATCTTGCCCAGGCATCGTCACGCCTCTCTATAGGATCAGATACTGACTGATAGAAATCATCACCACCAGAATCCTTAGCTACTAATGAGGCTTTAACAGGATGTTGATTGTATGACCATATCTCTACTTTATATCTGGCACCAGGAGCAGGATTATCCATCCTATATGACATTCCTATTTTTTGATCTCCCATTAACTTAGAGGAGTATGTTCCCGAATTAGACGTCTCATCAGACCTCGTTTCTGCACCCGAGAATTTATGACCTTGAGAAATGAAAACATCACCTTCGACTTGCTCTGCATCGCAGAAAACAAGCACTTCCGGATCTACTCTATCAGTCTTAGAATTATGTGAAGAATAAAATCTTAGAAACAAAACTGGCAGTAAGAGTATGCTCAGGATAATAAGATAAGGCTTATATCCAACTGTCGATTTCTGCCCTTTAATGATCATAGAGATATCTCCGGCTGGTCTAAGAATGTAACATGTATGTCAGGATCAATGCTCTTCAACTGATCTCTGATTGTATTAATTGAATTGATGTTGTCCACTTTCGTGACAAATGTCATTACGATACCTTGAGCATTATCTTCAAGCCGCTTAAGCTCGATATATGAGAGACTCTGACTTAGGCTTTCAGTGATTTGATTTACTTCTGAACTCTTGGACCTGATATTAATAAGTAATTTATCCTTCGTAAATACTTTCTTGTTTGACATCCTTGTATTAAGATATAAAAGTGGAAGGATTAATAAGATTGCAGTAATAGCTAAGATGGGCTTGTTAGCACCCGCTGTCAGACCGACTCCGATAACAAGAAATAGATAAGTTAACTCCTCAGGCTCCTTGATCGCTGCTCTGAACCTTACAATAGATAAGGCTCCTACAAGACCTAAAGATAGTGCAATAGAAGCTTTGACCACTGTTATGATAAGCAAGGTGGATAACGCCAATGGTAAAAAAATAGAAGAGAACTTCTCTCTATTACTGAAACTTGTAGCAAATCTAATATAGAACACCTTAATGATAATACTCAGTATCGCCGCGACTAAGAGATTTATGATGAAGTCCCAAATATTGACTGTATTAGAAAAGTCATTGAGATATACTTGAAATTTATCCATTACAATTAATTCGATCTTAGGTGATAATATCTATGTATCGAGATTGCCATTATTAAGCTTATAATCAACACATATCAGTCAACAAATGTAATAATAAAGATATAAAGCTATATGTTGTTTAATGCTTATAGACCTTGATTTATTGCAATGATGAAGTATTGGGATATCTTTGATCATCTTAATTTTTTATACCCATAGTGCATAAGACTATATCCTATATATCAATACCCATTTTCTATCTACTTGGAGGATTTTTTATCCTCTATCATATGATGGGTAAAATCCTATTTAGGCTCAATGAAGTGCAGTTAGATAGAAGTGGAGATGGATTTAAAAATTATTATGCATTCGCATGGCAATACAAGCATGAGGATGGGCTCATGTTCAGAGGAATGCAGTACCCTTACGGCGATCTACTGGCATATGCAGACGGTCAGCCATTAATGACGATGCTACTCATAGGTCTTAAAAAAATAGGAATAGACCTATCAGGTTATGAACTCTTAGTCGTACAAGGATTACCGATATTGAGCATGGCTGCAGGATTTTATTTTTTACATAAGATCATAAGATACTACAATGTGCCTCAATGGTGGAGTGTCATTACTGTTATTGCTTGTGTGATGCTCAGCCCACAGATCTATAGATTTAATGCTCATTTTGCATTAGGTTATTTATTTTGTTTTCCATCCATATGGTATCTGTATATAAAGTACGTATCTGGACAATTGGGCAAATTCAGCTATACAACTATTACGAGTATGGCATTATTGGCATATACATATCTGCATCCTTACCATTTACTCATTGGTTCTGCTTTTGTTTTAGGCATTTTTATAATCAAACTGTTCTATAAAAAAATCGAGTGGCCTCAGCTTATTGTTGGTCTACTTCCGATTGTTCTATATCTTGTCATCAATCACTTCATTGATCCATATATGGATCGACCACAGAATCCGTGGGGAGCATGGCATTACAAAACTGAATTCTCTGACCTACTACCGTTCTATGGTTGGTTCTATAAACTGTTCTCTTCTACCCTCTCTTTGAGGGGTGTATATCATGAAGGATACAGTTACTTGGGTATCATCATGTTTCTATTTCCAATATTATTATTTTATAAAAATAAATACAGCAATGTAGCCAATGGTACAAAAATAACTTTCCCTAAAGTGGCTATACTTTCAAGTATGCTGGTCCTACTATTTAGCATGGGCATACACATCCTCATCACTGATCATAGAATATTAGATTGGATATCCGCTTTAAAACAATTTAGAGCTTTGGGGAGATTTGCATGGCCATTCTATTACGTCGGATTTACAGGTTTGTCTATATATTTTTATGAGAAAGTCTCTAAGATTGAAACGAAGGTGATCAAAATTTTTCTATTTTCTTTTGTGATTATTATGTGGATGGTAGATGGCTTATACTACTCCATGAAGTTTAGAAATAATATGAATCAATATAAGTCATCCAATGAACTATACAGCAACTTAGAAATCAAAAATGCCGTTAACGACAAGATAGATCTCAATAATTTTCAAGCCATTCTACCGCTGCCTGTCAGTATGGAAGGTGCCGAAAAATTGACACCCTCAGACAGTTGGTTTACTAAGACACAAGGACTACCATATGCGTATCAGACTGGGCTTCCGGTAATAGGTGCTTACATGTCAAGGACTTCATTATCTCGTATAATGAAACAGTATCAGCTTAGCAGTTCTGATTACATACAAAAATCTATAATCGATGATTTAACCAATAAGAAAAATCTAATTACGCTTATCGCGAAAGATGACAAAAATCAGTACAAGGATATCATAGCAAAATCTAAGCTACTCGGAGAAACTCAGTATGTTCTCATATATTCTACATCTATAGATGCTCTGTCTGACATCACTTATATTGTTGCCGATAATCTTGAGACATCAGAACCGCCATTACTCTACAAAGATTACAATGATCAAAATCAAGAGGGCTTATTATCAGAAGGAAAACAGTGGATTAAGGGTACTTATATCCTTGCTGACATGGACATCAGTAATCATGCTGAGGATTCTCTCACATTATCTACCTGGTATAGAATAGACGCAGATCATTCTTCTATCGCTAATTTTCATATTTCCATTTTAGATAATAAACAAAACATCATCTCAGACATTCATTACAGAGATCGTAATATGAAGCGTATGGAGATCATTGAAAATTGGGTTCAAATAAAACAAAGTATCATTCTGCCAGAAAATGCCGCTCAGTTAAAGTGGACTATCAAAGCAGATAATCTATACATAGACCATACATTAATTACACAACAGAATAAATTGTTTTGGCATAAGATATCTAAAAACTATATCATATATGACCATCACATAGCACAAACTAAAGAACAAAGTATTGATACAAAAAATTAATTTCGAAATCCTATGGTGGGTTATCACCGCTGTCATTACAGTTTTGATATTGCTTCCGATATATCTAAACATTGGAGACACCTATCCTTTCTATTCGGATAATATCATTCTTATAGTTATCTCTATTACATGGATGAGATATATCTTTTTCCTTAAGTACCATTGGCTAACGGTAAGCAACTACGTGAAGTCATTTTTTATGATATTTTCTATCCCTGTTTTCTTTTTTATCATGGGTGCATTCTATGATTATCAGAGCTTCTACGATGATGGATTATTCGATGAGATACTGTCTGTGTTACCATATAGAAGTCAAGCCAATATGTTGTTATATATCAGGACTGAAATGATATTCTTTCTTGCATTTGCATTTATATGTAACTTCATGTTACCATTCAGAATGATCATATCTATATGGAGAAAAATAAATAAAGGAATCGAATAAAATTTAACAATGAGTCAAGTCAAAGAATTTAACGAATACAGAAAAAAAATGAATGTCCGTCTAATGGCGGAGGACAATAAAGTTCTTAAGCGATTTTTTAGCTTAGACAATCAAACTTATCAATCTGGAGCATTAGACGAAAAAACAAAAGAACTTCTCGGCCTTGTCGCCTCTATGGTGCTGAGATGTGACGACTGTATCAAATATCATATCGGTACAGCTCATGAATTAGGTGTAACAAGCGAAGAATTATTTGAGGTTTTCTCTATAGCTAATCTAGTGGGTGGTTCTATATGTATACCACATACACGTAGAGCGGTAGAATATTGGGATGCATTGGAAGAGGATCAGAAAAGCAACTCATAATATTTAACGCCATCTTTTTCTAACAGAAAAGTAGGCTGCCATTGCTCTAAGAATTGCTCCTGGCTTACTGCGATTGTCTTAGCGGGTTCGGTGTCGATATTCATTTTTTTATAAATAGTATCTACGCAGATTAGAACTTTTTTTCCTCTAAGTAAATTCATAATTTGAGGATCGGGACTTCCGCTAAAAAGAGAGAATAATTGTTCTGCCGTATACAGTGGTGTCCTCGATAGCTTACATGCCATCAAAGGCAACTTGTAATACAAAGCCCGTCTGTAAGTCTCACGACTCCAAAAATTATTATCATCAATTATCCACCCTTTCTTTTCTGTACCTACATGATAATAAGGCAAAGGCAAAAGGGCACTATAAGAACTGATATCTATCTCAGGCAATGAAGCATTGTGAGCTTCATCAAAGATATTAGCTTGATTAGCCGCGATCTTAGTATGCATCGTCATCTGATACACATCTACCAGATATATAAAACAGATGAATGCAACAATGAACTGTTTTATAGACTTATGACTTTCACATTTTATAAATTCATTTAAAACATAAAATCCACAAATGATCAATCCTGTATATGCAGGAAGACTAAATCTCGCCATACTCCTGAAGTTCTTAGCTGACTCACTGAACTCTGATATTATATTTAGCGGATTTAGAAAATTATATATCCTCACACTATCGTTAAAAACCTCAAGCTTAGTCCCTAATGAAGTAAAGTAACATACTAAACTTCCAAAAGCAATTGCTGTAAACAGCTTATATTGGGATAATATTGATCTGTTCTTTTCTTTAACTACTCCCCAAATGAGAACAGTAGCTACTAATAATATAAGAGGGAAAGCGCTACCCAAAAAAGTTAATTTCTCAATGTTCCAATTTTCTTGCTTAAAGAAAGCAGGTAGACTTAGACATTCATATGACTTAAGATAGTCAGACCATGCACAGGTCAAGCCTGGCGCATTATATCCTAGTACCTCAGTAGGTCGTATTGAGGCATACGGATCAGATAATTTGGCAAATAAGATAACCACTACAGCACCTACTAACATCGTCATCAAACCTATCATAGCTTTCTGTCTCGGTCCTGTAATGACATTATAAGCCATAGGTGGCCCTATCAAAAACAAAATCAATGGTAGGTAATATAAGTGTGTGAATGAGGCCACCATAATCAATATAAAAAGTGACATCAAGTATCTCAGGCCTATACCCTTATTCTTAAACCACAGAATATAAATGTAGATCGCCAGCAAGAAATAAATGGACATAGACAAATTAACCCACTCTCCCATATTGAACAACATAGGATGTAACCACACGACTGCCAATGCAAAAACAATATTCAATAATGGCTTAAAATTTAACTCAAACCCTATGGCATATGCAAGTGGCGAAGCAAACAAAAACGGAATTATAAAAAATAAATTATAGATAGGAATAGCATAATCTGACAAGCCAAAAGCTCTAACAAAAAATCCCAACACAGGTGTACTATCTGTAAATAATACATGATCTGAAAATGGATAATTCATCCCCGTATATTCTAACCACTCAGAACCTATCGTCGTATAATAAATATAGTTGTAATAGTTCTTAATACCATCATAAGAATTAGTAAATAGAAAATCATCTGGATGTAAAAATCGTGGACCGAAAGCAATGTAGAAGATCGCTATATTTATAAAAAACAATATTCCGAAACCAACAGTGTGGTTATTATATTTTTGGATTATTGGTCTCATATATCGGAATAGTGAATTGTTTAGCTGGTATGATTATCTTGCTAAGATAGGATGTTTGATTAGGAATTATAAGATTATAAGACAGATAGGACTAGGTATATTACTTTAAGGTCTTTACAATTATTTTTAAGAAGGTAAGACAGACAAGATTTAAAATTTCCTAACTGAATATGAGTTGTTATAGCTAAAGTGGAGTACCAGTAAAAATCCTGCCTAACTCAACATAATCTTCAAGTAATTAATCATCTCCATGATTAATCGCATATTGGTAATCTTGGACAAAACAACATTATCACGCAGCTTTACCATCTGGACATCCACGCTGACTTTATTCTTACCGAGCAACTTCAGAAATTCTACATCAATAAGATACCGATCAGTGCTCGTAGATAGAAACAATTCCTTTGCCTCTTTAGTGAATGCCTTCAATCCACATTGTGTATCATCTGTTGGTAGATTAAAAAGGACTCGATTGACACCTTTTAAGTATTGAGATATTCGTCTTCGTCTTGGAGAAATATGGTTATAGTAACTGTCATCTCGCTTCCCTACTACAGCAACTGCTTTACCAGACATTAACTTACTGATCATGTCTGCCATACTTCCATATGTATAAGGAAAATCATAATCGGTATACATAATCATATCTCCCGTACTCATCTTCACACCTCGTCGCAATGCATGTCCCTTTCCTTTATTTTCTGTATACGATATCCAATGCACCTCTGGAATCTCAGCTCTGAGAAAAGCTGCACCTTCGGACAAATCCATTTGACTTCCATCGTTGACGACAATCAATTTATATTCTATTGCTGGATTAAGACGTGTTTTTAAGACTGCATATTGGCGTACAATATCCTGAGACCAGTTATCCTCTGGGTTATATATAGGTAGGATGATATCTAATGTAGCCTTGATAGTCGTCTTATTGCAATTGCAAATAAAACTAATAACGGAGGAATGTGAGGCATTATTGAAAAGAAAAGTTCACCAATTGTATTGATTGAGGTATAAAAAAGGAGAGAGCATAACTGCCCATCTCCATTATTATCTATAAAACTCTATTCTACGCGACTTCCATATTCATATCTAATACACCTCTTTGCATGGCTAATACTCCCAAGTGAAAAGCATTTCTTGCATCGAATTTTTGCATCAAATTTCTCCTATGGGTCTTAACTGTCTCATAGGTAATAAATAATTCCTGAGCCGTCTCATCTGTCGTCATTCCTTGTGATAGACAGCAGAGGACTTCTTTTTCTCTGAGTGATAAAGTTATTAATCTTCTCATAGTTGCTGATTTATGGACATGAAACTGAAATTGTAGATAATACGCCAGAAGCATCTACAGTTATCTTGTAGCAACCACTACCAGAATCTAAAATTATTCCATTAACAGATCCTTCCACAAAAATATCGCCTCCCTCAATATGTAGTTTAGATTGCGGATTTTCCTCTCCAATTCCTACATTATCGTGAAAATAGCCCTTGCCTCTAAAGTAACCTGCATAAGAAACAACACTAGACATGACTTGAGACCATCCGCCATGATTTATAGAATCATAACCAACTATCGCTGCACCAGAATTACCTCCGACCAATATGTTAAAACCTCCGTAGTTAGCCCCTGCTGTAGAATTACCAGCTACTCCATATATTCCGTATGATCTCCCCACACTATAGTTTGCATCTCTAGTAGCTACTGCTCTTACACCAATTGCACGATTGGATGTCCCTCCAAAAAAAGCTACACCGTTGAGCCCTGTAGTTGCCCCTGGACCTACCGTTTGATCAAATGCGTATCCTGTAATAGCCGAAACTCCCTGTGCATTAGTTGTAGATTGAACATGTACTGTATTTAAGACATCACCAACATCATTAACTGCGATAGTTGAAAGTGGATTACAAACATTTACACCTAATGCATCAGGTTGAATGTCTACTTGAGACACTCCAACGATAGCAAAGGAAAGAAGAGCAAAAAAAGTAAGGCCTATATGATTTTTCATTTGTAATAATTTTAGATTTGTTAATTAATGATTACAATATGAGGAAGATCCAAGTCTATAATTAGCTAATTTTTCGAAAGGTCATTACTGTTTTTTAATTGGTCTATCCGAGCATACATTCGGCAAGTTATTGATCATATATCTTTCAATTTTGCCAAATTCCTAATCTATCTCAAATACGATGAGCAAGATTATAGGATAGATATGATCAATCATTCTATAAACACTCTCAACAAGAAATACGATTACAAAATACTTAAGCCTATGCGGAAAGAATAAAATTTATTCAATAACACAAATCCGTCAAAACAATAAATTGAATTAATATCTTTCTACCCTTTAACAAACTTGAAATAAGTAATATGCCCTACCTCATCTCTCACCATAATTTAATACAACCCAGGCAAGTAAGTCTCTGTATTGACATTAAGGTAATGAGAATCAGATTTTAATGCATAAAGATCCATAGCGTTACCTCCTGTATTTCATAATAATCTCTGTATCTGCAGGTATTCTACTCTAAAATCTGAATGTCAATTATTCTTAGTTATCGGTTATAATTTTTTCTTGAATCTTGTGCATTACGAGATGATATTTTATAAAATCCATAAGGGCATATGGATCAGAGACTACGAATGTGTAGGATAAGTTATCCTCGCAATAAATTTTGATGCCTTGGTTTATGAGTCTATAGATATAGTAATAAGACACATGTTCTATAATTCCAAAATGTATAAGCAAACGTTTTGTCTTAGGTGACTCTTTGAGTGGCGAGAAATAAATATCATTTTGAATATCCAACTGCCCAAATAGCTTAATATTACCATCCCATAAAATTGCTACCATCTAAAATATAATCTCTGAATAAAATAATTATCTGAGATTAATTATAAATCAAAATGAGAGAATCAAATAAGGATAATATATCGTTGGCTGCTACGATCTTCCCATCGGATATGACTTTAAGGACAGATCTTCTACTAAGCGGTCATATAATTAACCAGCTCATTCTTGCGACGTCGAGCAATAGGGATATGACTTTCATCTATCATAAGTACATATCCACCATCCTGATAACCTATCATCTTGACATAATTAAGGTTGACTAAATGGCTATTGTGTGTTCTATAAAACTGGCTAGTTGGCAGTCGTTGTTCTATATCTTTTAGTGATTTACAAACTGTCATTTTTGATCCACAAACCAAATGGAGATAACAATAAGATCTATCAGCTTCTATTCTAATGATGTTACTTACTTCTATAAAAATGAGGCCTTCAGAAGTACTTATAGATATTCTATTTGACTTATCTGAATCTGTATTTTTATGATGATTGACTTCATCTGTAGCGTATAGATTCATTAATCGTAAAACAATTTTATCTAACCCACGTAGAAAATCAGCTTTAAGAATATACTCATTGACGCCATGTAAGAATGCTGAATAGGCGTACTTTTCTGTATCAGACACAAAAATGGTTTTGTAGCAAGAATTATCAATTTTATCTAAGATCGAAAAAACATCTAACGTATCAGGATCTAAGAAAATAATGTCTGGATTGAGATCATTAATTTTCTGTGTATTGTCTTCATTAGAGAAGATTGTACCAACACATTTTAAAATATTATAATTGGACCGCAATGAAGGAATAAATGTATCCTTTGCGTAGGACTCATTACTTATGATGATATAACTGAGCATGATAGGTGTTGTTAATAGGGTTACTAAGGTTGACTTTATATTTTATTTTGACTTCTGATATATCTTGATTTAATCGTTACTAATTATCATATCGAATAGGCTGTAGCGAACTACTCATTATATTTTTTATTACCTCTTCTATCCCTTCGATTTCCTCTGTGAGCTATTAGAATATTATCATTCTAATCCATAACTGTATGGCGATGCTGTTCTAATTTATAAAATAACCACTCTCTCTTCTACTTAAAAGTACCTCTGAAGAAATATAACGTACATGTTCGAAACGTTTTAGAATTTTTCTTTTTATCTTATATACATATGATTGAGTATATGCTTTTGTCTAATTTTAGATGAGAGAAGCTTCTTATAATTGACCATAATCTAAAAATAAAACGAGCTGATATTATTCACAATACAAAATCCCAAATTACTCCTACTTAAATATATCTATATAAATTAAAATAAACATTACTATTTATTGATAATCAACATTTTATGATATATATTTATAATTCTTATTCCAACACACAATTGATCAAAAAAAATATTGAATCCTAAAAAAAATAAACTTTTAACCGTTCTGGCCACTCTAGACGTTCAAGAATGGAAATCACTCAAAAAGTATCTACTAAGACACGCCGGTAAGGGTTCAGATAATATGACACTGATAGATTATCTCTACACCAAAAAAGATAAACTTTCAGAATTAGGCTTACAGGATATACACACAAGTAAATTCTCAATGATGTCAAGTAAGGCCGTTATGAATATGTTCTCGCGAGTATTCTTATGGGTAGAAGAGTGGATTAGTATTGAAGAAATGTTGCAAGATTCTTACGATGCAGAACTCTATCTTATCAAAGCTTATAATAAAAAAGGATTGTTTAAGCTTGCAGACCAGCTATCTCAAAAACTTCAAAATAGAATACTAAAAGATAAACTCTTAGATTCAAAAAAGACAGAAGCACTAAAGACAATAGCACACTACCAATACTACAGTACCAATCCCATCAAATCAACAAATGGAGTTGAAATATTACAACAACTAACCAAATACCATCTCTTATCTTTTAAAGAAAAATCTCTCACTTACCTTTTAGAATTACATAATGTCAATAAGAAACGAGAGCAACCATTAAAGAATGAAATTGAGACCATCAGAAAGTTAACTCCCATAGTAGCAGACACTGAACTAACAGATATGTTATACTTAAATGAGGAATTAATATTAAATAATAATTATGATGCATTTAAGTCACTGCACAAGAGAATCAAAGTTGTAAATCCAGCCTCAGAAATCCATGCATTATTCTATAGTTACTTAAGGTACGGCTACAGGAATCTATGGGGAAAAAACATTGCAAACGATAAAGAAGAATATATAGAATTGATCAATTATGGTATCAATTCTGGAATTTATACTACAGCAGGTAAGATGCCAGCCCTCTTGTTTCATAATCTCATTATGAATGTTTCTCTAATCACAGATCATAGCTCAACAAATACATTTATAGACAAATGGATTGTAAAAGTAAAAACTAAAGATATCGACTCAGTGAAATCTATCGCTCAGGCACTTAACAATCTTTACAATGAGGAATATTATAATCTATATCAACTGCTATCTAATGTCAGTTATGAGGATACTAAACAAAAAACCAGAGGCCTATGTATGCAAGCTATCGCTTTGTATATGAATCAAGAAGATGATTTACTTCACGATCATCTTTCTAATCTGAAAAGATTGATCAAAAGAAATATGAAAAATACTAAAGGATCATATTACCCAAGTCAACTCAACTTAATTACTGTAATAGAATTATTATCAAAGAAAAGATATGACTCAAACATCGTCATTAATCTCTCTGAATATAGTCCACTCTTTTTTAGATCGTGGTGTAAAAAATATGTCGATGAGAAATAACACTAACTCCTCATCGACATTTTAATTTCTATAGACCTTCTGGATCTTCTTCTATTATAAAACTGGAACTTGTTCCTGTTATACTACCATCAGAATCACTATAATATAAGCTATTACCAGATATACTAATAGTAATATCTGAGCTACTAAAACTATAATTATCTACCGTAATACTTAACAGCGAAGAAGTAATTCCTTTAATAGAAATATTATTTCCATAATCAGTAACTAAATTTTCTTCACTATCTACGCTCTGTATAAATGCAGTACTTCCATCAAAATAATCGATGTTTATTTTGATGGAACTTAGAGATGTATTGACACCATTACTATTAATAAAAGTAGCATTAAGAGAGTTCGCAGATCGGATTTCTAATTCTGCCGTATCATTATAATCTTGAATTAATTCTTCTTGATTACAAGCAATAAATACCGAGCATAGAACGGCCATTATGGCCAAGGTTGACTTGTTCATTTTGAATGAATTTTTGATATTAGAAAATGTGTGATTATGATGGTGGATCCATCACAGATATGATACGAAGGAGCAATTTTTAGTATACCTTACAGAACCTTATCTGTTTTCGTTTTTTTTCTAAATCAAGATTTTGATTAATCAAAAACATTAGATTCTGTGGGTCATCTACCAAGATTACAAAGCTGATTGTTTCAATTGTGGTTATCTCAACCCCATAAGTTTTGATGTTGTATAACTTCCAATATTTGCAATCAACAATACCAGAGAGACTTATCCTAAGGACTATCTCTACTGTATCAAACTCAGTATAAGCAAAAGATAGCATACTTGAATTGAGTTCAAAGACACCTTTGTATTGTTCCTCATTATACAAGAGTACTGCTTCCATCATATCATAATTCTAAAACAAAATTAGGATTGACATGAGCCATCACATGTGAGATATTACCAAAGGGTAATTCTGGACTTCCTTCTGGCTGTTAATTACTATTATTTGTAAACTTAGTGGGTAGTTCTTAGAAGGGGATTTTAACGAGAATGGAGGTTCCCTGTGTCGAAGAATTAATAGTAATATTATAATCCTCGCCTGCACTCTCTTTTATAAATCGGAGTCTTTTCTGAGTGATAGACATCCCTAATGATTTCTTTATGTTGATCGTGTTCGGATCAAATCCCATTCCATTATCTTGAACTGTAACTTTAAGAACTGCTCCATCAATAGTAAAATGGACTTTGATACTTCCATCAATACTAGACTTAATGCCATGCAGAATGGCATTCTCTACAAAGGGTTGGATAAGCATCGATGGAATCTTGATGGCTAATGGATCAATGTCTTTAGCATAGCTTATCACATAATCAAATCGATTACTAAATCTCAAAGACTCTAGTTCACAGTACGTATTGAGCATAGAAATTTCTTCTTCTAAGCTTATTCTTTCAGATACAGATGCGTTAAGATATTGCCTAATCAATCTAGCAAACATACCTAGGTAATCCATTGCCGATTCTTTCTCATTCTGAGATATAAAATTTTGAATAGCATTTAAGCAATTGAAAATAAAATGTGGATTCATCTGAGCCTGGAGTGCCGACTTTTCAAGAGAATTAATTTCTTCTCTCATGTAATGCAATTTCAATAACCTATTAGTCTTTGTCCTGAAGTACCAATAGACCAATCCGAAAATTACTAACGGCAAAAGAATAAAGAACCACCATTGAGTATAAAATGGTCCCTTTACTATTAATCCAATATTTATGCGATTAGACTCTGTCATGTCTTGATTGACGCCGATCACACTCACTGTATAGTTTCCTTGACTCAAATTTGGTATAGATAGAGAATCTGCAATATCTTTAGTTACATAATCACTATTCACACCATCTATCTTATATCTAAATAAGCCATTTTCATTATGCAAATAGTTAGAGTATGTAAAATGAAATGATGGTGGTCTATCCTTCCATCTATAAGTTGTAGAAAATAGATTAGCTTCTTGATTAATTGCGTAGCTTGAATTTTCTATTGAGATTTGGTTTTCATTTTTGTGTCGAGCTTTTTCCTTATCGATGGCATACAAAGTTCCATTTTCATTCCAGACTATATCATTTCCATATATGATCATGTTTCTTTTACCATCAAATTTTTCAGCTCCTACATCCAATCTAAGAACTTGCTCATTGTCTTCTAAAACATAAAATCCAGACTCAGTTGTGATATAAAGATCAGCGCTATCTACAATGAGGTCTGTAATTTTTTCTTCATTGAGTTTCCAGTGATCGATTTGCTTGCATTTCTTAGTTCCAACATCTAAATAAAAAGCACCATTGGAAGTGCCAACGTAATAATTTTTATAATAGCTTGAGTAAGCTGAACAGTTTACATATTGTCCAATATCGATTGATATTTTTTCATTATTATCTAATATTTCCACTAGTGATGTTCCAGTGGCTATTAATGAATGATTGGAGTCAAATTGATTATAGTGATATAACTGACTACTGAAGTCTCTTTTTTCAAAACTATTAAAGCTTTCATTGTAAACGAAAAAATTTGCATTTGCAACCATAGCTAAACTATCATCATAGCGAGAAAGCATATGTATTTGGTGAGACCTATCATTCTTCAATTGCTTATTTCGTTTAGTGTAAAAGTCATATTCGTAGAGATTGTAATAATCACAATAATAGAATCCAGTTTTTGATTTCATAATGTCCTTGATTTTAAAATCTCTTCTAAAAGGAATAAAGTTTTCAACAATATTTTTGTTGCTAATTATCGAAATTCCTTCCCCGTTTACTCCGACAATAAGCCTATCTACAGACTCAATAATTCTATCGATTGAGCCTGGTAATTCTTCAGAATATTCAATTCTATTTTTGAAACTCTTAAAAGGAATACATTGTAATCCAATATTTCTATGACTAACATATAGACTTTTATTATCGCTAAAAATTTCTTTTGGACTATTGCTGAATAAAGGAATATCTTCAGACGAATCATTATAATTTTTTAAAAATAATTTGTCTTGAAGATCAAATACATAGAGTCCATTTGTCTTTGTAGTTATATAAAATTGATTATCGAAATGAACAAAGCAGTTAGAGTCTAATTTCTTACCTTCAGGATTATATACTTCTGACTCACAAGGTGAATTATAATCTAATTTTACCAATCCGATGTTAGTCAAAAGCCAAATATGATGAGAAGTTTCATAAGCTTGTGAAACTAAGATTTGATTTAATTTTCCTTGGCATTTTGAGAAGTCAACGATAACTTTTTCCCAATCAACTGAAGCTTTTGTCCATATTTCTAATGTATGGTTCGTGATCCATGGTGCAGCTAAAAATTTATCTATCGTATTATTATCAGGATCTATAAAAAATCTTACGCCATATGTTGAGTCTTTAGATATTTTTGAATGAATATCAAAAGATAAATTATATTGATAAATATAATTCCCGCCTCTGTACAGAAGAATATTATTCTTAGGATCATAACCTATTATCTTAATATCACTATTAACTTGAGCACCTTCAACAAGTGGTTGAAAGCACTTAAATTCATTTTTTGTACTATTATAATTACAAATGTATTCCTCAGTACTTGTCCAAAGTATATTGTTACTATCTTTCACAAAATCACTTTGAATCCAAGATCCTTTTAGGCCAGATATACTATCTCCACTTTCATAACAAAAATTAGATTTTCCATCATATCTACACCAACTATTCTCTCCACTACTAAGCCATAGTGAATTATTGTCCTTATAGAAAAAAGAATTATAAGTGTTATTCGGTAGTTCTAATTGACAAAAGACAATTCTACTAAATAAAATAAAAAATAATGCTAAGTAAGACTTAATCAAATTGTAATCATTGTAATAGCTTAATACTTAGGATGATTCAATCCACATAGGAGGACATGGCGTTGCCCATGTTTCAGCTGGTGTATTATGGAACGGTCCTTCAATATTTCCATTCTTTATAATGTAATTTGATTTAATTAAAATTTCTTGCTTTTTATTTAAACCTACACTTGCTAAACTTTTTAAAATCTGCTTAGGCAATTCTTCTGATCTTTTAGATACTAAATTGAAACCAACGAACCTGTACGTAAAGAATGATTTGCTACAAGCCGATCTTGCCATAAGGCTATCTTCTTCTACAATAATATTTCCAGTCATAACAAGTGAGCCAGTAATACCTACTTTATCACAATTTTCAATTATAGATTTTATTTCATAATAAGAAACAAAAGCCTTTTTAAAATCTTTACTGATAGCATCATCATTAAATTGAAATAAACTATGGCTAAAATTTTGTGCTAATGAATTTGGAAGTAAATATGCATTAATGGGCATACCATATGAATACTTATAATATTCTATTGGATTAATCGGTATGGGTGAGCCTAATTGCTCAAAGTGATTTAATCCACTATTCCAAGACCATATAGGTGTTAATTTTAATGAATTAGTTGGCTCATCTAATCCATTAGTAGGCTCTATGTAATACCCCATTATCACAGGATCTGTTTCTGGTAAGCAACACTTTAAATCTCTTTTTTTAACATTACCAATAGCAGATTTATCATAAGTGACATTTAGTAAATTAGTGCACAATTCTTCACTTTTAAAGAAAAACATATATGCCTCTTGTCTACAAATATTCTCTCTACATGAATGGATAGCAGAATCAAATGTCTTTAACTTTGATTCTTTATTTGGACGATCAAATTCAAAATTTGGCATAATAATTTTTTGTGAAATTTAATAAATAAGAGTAATCATAAACGTTATCCTTTACCATTGAACCATGCTAATTTTCTTATTGGTCATTTCTTATAAAATCTAAGAACTCTTGTCTTCTTCTTCTTGACACGGGCACCTGACTATTATCATTTAGCAATATATATCCTCCTTCATCATAAGAGAATTTTCTCATGTGATTAACATTAATGATATGTCCAGAATGTGTTCTAAAAAAATGGTCTGTCGGTAATAGTTTTTCAACTTCGATCATAGGTTTACTTACCATCATTTTTTTCTGACCTAACTCATAGACATAACAATAAGATCTATCAGCTTCAATCCTAATAATATTATTCACTTCTATCATCACTAATCCTTTAGAATTGCTTAATGTGATTTTATTACTTTTATTCGTATGATCTGCCTTAAGTCCCGATAATATCTCGTTTAGGATATCTTGATTAAAGTTTCTTCTTTCTGCTTTATTGACTGCTTTGACAACTTGTTTCGGACTATAAGGTTTGAGCAGATAATCTACAGCTTCATATTTAAATGCTTTTATGGCATACTCATCATAAGCAGTTGTAAAAATTATTTTGTACTCACGATGGTCTATAGCATTAAGGATATCAAAAGCATTGCAGTCTTCTAACTCTATATCCAAGAATAAAATATCAGGCTTTTTATTTTTTATAGAAACTAAAGTATCAGACAATGAAGTACATACATCTTCTACCTTAATTTGTGCACAGTACTCAGCAAGGATATTAGACAGCAGTTGTTGTGCTGATAATTCATCCTCTATGATAATCGCAGTTGGCATAAATGAAAATTCAATTGGATTCTAACTGGGTATAAAACGTACCATTAAATCTAAAAAAATCTATAATTATATTTTAGTAGGTCAGTCTATCGGTAGAAAATAAGAATTATCGGTTGATTTTGAGTTTTATCGGTAAACACGATCATACCTGAATGCTATAAGTGTCTTAAATCCTTTGTGAGATAACCGAGACGAGATATTATTGATGGTCAAAAAGCTATATATTGACTATTACATCCCTAATTCCACCCATAATTAAAGGAAAACACCTAAACAAAAGTATCTAGAATACATTATTTTTATAACATAGAAAATAAAAGACCCCTTTTCTATAGTTATAAGAAAACATCTATTCCTTCACTCACCATAATTTCTATCATGAAGAGAATCTACTTATTGTCGCTGGCCCTTGTTGTCTGTCAGTTTATATCAGCGCAATGTTATCAAGACCGACACAGTACTATTGCTGATGATGCTTGGATATCCTGTGAGATGACAGCGAGTCCTAATACAAGCCGAGGAGAATCACATTGGATCATGTATGACTTCGGAGAAGTCTACAGCTTAGGTCAGACACATTTCTGGAATGTCAATGCTTATGACAGAACTAACGAAGGGATTAGCCAAGGCGTCATAGATTATTCTTATGATGGTGTCAACTGGACAGAATGGGGGACATTCAATCTGAATGAATCTAATGGCTCTACATTATACGAAGGAGAAGAGGGACCACACTTTAATGATCTTAAAGCAAGGTATCTATTGATAACAGTGCTATCTAATCATGGTGGAACTTGCACAGGTCTCAGTGAGATCAGAATAGAAACCTCAGGCATCACCACATCTACAGACGATATTGTAGATATCGATGCAACTCAGCTTTCGATATATCCTAATCCTGCAGATAATATAACGCAGCTGAATATATCTTCTAAAGAATCTCTTACAGCCTTAATGATTATCTATGATATGAATGGAAGAAATGTTTATGAAGAGCAAATCAGAATCAATACAGGAGACAATAAATATAGTATCAATACATCGACACTTCCGAGTGGTCAATATAATATCAATGTGAATTCTGGCGATGTAAACTCTATTGCTAACCTATCAGTAGTACACGCTAATTGATCCTAAAAGAAGAAACGATGAAAAACATAAATAAGTTTTTATTCACAATAGCCATTATTGCACTAAGCACTTACTGCATATCAGCTCAATATGATGATTACTTAGGTGCAGGTCATGATTCTGGCATCACAGTAACGACAAGTAGCGAAGATGGTAGATCCAGAGCCCGTAATACAATAAATGCAAGAGGGATGGATGCTGACCTCATAGAGATATCACGTCTTATGTCCCAAGCCACTTTTGGCGCTGATATGGAAGAGATCAGACGAGCGGAAGCTCTCGGCATGGAATCCTGGATAGACGAACAATTGAATATTCCTATTACATACCTAACACCAATACACTGGGAAATATGGGAAGATCTAAAGCTACAATATGAAATAGCTTTTGATACATGGCTAGCTTATTACATAACAGAATTATGCCAAGCCGCTGATGAAGATCCTAATATTGATCCTCCTAATTTCAGTCAGTCAGAGGTAGATGCAATAAAGGAATTATACTTAGAAGAACTCTACGGGCCGTATGCTCTCCACTTCAATTTTGCATGGTCACAAAGTATGCTATCTTCTGACGACCAGCTGAGACAAAGAGTCGCTTATGCATTAAGCCAAATTATGGTGATCTCAGCACAATCAGATCTCGGTGAAAATGGAGAATCTCTATCGGCATTTTATGATATATTACTACATCATTCTTTTGGCAACTTTAGAGATCTATTATTAGAGGTTAGTTTGAATCCTGCAATGGGAGTCTATCTCAGCCACATGAATAATCCTAAAGCGATACCTGAACAAAACATACATCCAGATGAAAATTATGCTCGAGAGATTATGCAACTTTTTTCTATTGGACTCTTTGAGCTTAACATAGATGGCACAAGAAAAAAAGATCTCGATGGATTTGATATCCCTACTTATAATAATGATGATATCAAAGAAATGGCACGAGTGTTCACAGGCTTAGGGCCAAGTGATACTGATCCTACCATGCCACATATAACTTGGGATGCACATTTTGGATTAGGCTACTACTCAGCTAACAAGACAGAGCCTATGATCATGTATCCTGAATGGCATGATACAGGATCTAAGTCATTATTGAATGGTCTTGAGATACCAGCTAGACAGGATGGCATCACTGATATAGAGATGGCTATAGACTACTTATATAATCATCCCAACGTAGGCCCTTTCATAGGAAGGCAACTTATACAAAGATTAGTTAAGTCTAATCCGAGTCCCGCTTACATAGCAAGAGTTGCTACAGTTTTTAATGATAATGGATTCGGAGAAAGAGGAGATATGGGAGCCGTCGTCAAAGCGATATTGTTAGATCCTGAAGCTAGAAGTTGCGAAGAGATGCTTCACTTTGATAATGGTAAATTACGAGAGCCAGTACTGAGAGATTCTGAATATATTAAGGTCATACCTAAATACGGTGAGAAAATTATTTATGATGTAAACTTTAGCAGCTACAGCTGCGAAGGGATAGAATATACTGGTGATACGATAGTTGTATTAGATAATTTAAGACTATGGAATAATGGATTTAATTTCTATGATGCTGTAAAGCAATTTCCGATGATGTCACCTTCTGTTTTTAACTTCTATCTACCTGATCATAAACCGACAGGTGAGATGGCAGAGAACGACCTTTACGGACCAGAATTTAAAATCCACGATACAAGTACTGCTATCAATTACATCAATAGCGTATACGTACATACAGCACCATACTATGATGTCGCATGGTACAACTGGTATGACTGGGTAGGAATCGAAGATGTAAAGTTTGACTTCAGTGAATTGTCAGCGATATATCAAGATGATCCAGAGAAATTTATTCATCATTTAGATATCGTATTCACTAACGGACAGATGACAGACGATCTTAAGAATACGCTTAGAGAATTTATCTCTGAAGTACCTCAATGGTATACTAATAACGTTCCTTATGTACCAGTCAAAGTCGTCTTGTACCTCATGATGTGGTCACCAGACTACACCATTGCTAAGTAAGCCATCTTTAAAAAAATCGGAAAAGCCAAAAAAATAAAACCATGGGACACCATCATTTATCAAGAAGAAAATTTATAGGTCAAGCATCTTGTGCAGCACTGACAAGTACAACACTATTCTCGACTTTGGCCAATTTAAAATTTATGAATGCTGCCAGCATCTCTAATTCGGCAACATTAGCTGGAGGCGATTACAAAGCGCTTGTATGTATACTATTATCTGGAGGTAGTGATTCTCATAACATGCTCATCCCTACAGACACTAATCAATATAACCATTATCAGACTACGAGATCGAGTGTCGCTATTCCATTAAACCAAATCAACCAACTCAATGGTGTAGACTATGGCGTACATCCTTCGATGACTGGAATTCAAAATTTATTTAACAGTGGTAGACTGTCATTTATCTCTAATGTAGGTACACTACTACAACCTATGGTCAAAGACGAGGTATATCAATATGAGCAACTCTTACCATTAGGATTATTCTCTCATTCTGACCAAATACAACAATGGCAGACATCACTACCTCATGAGAGATCGAGTATAGGATGGGGAGGAAAAATCGCAGACCTACTTTCAGCAGAGAACTCTAACGATAAGATCTCCTTGAACATATCACTTAATGGAAGTAATATTTTTCAGACGGGGAGAAACACTGTAGAATATTCTCTCGACACCGAAGATGGAGCTATAGGCATCTACCAGTATAGAAGTGAAGATTCTGGTGACATAGGACAACTTAGAGATGTAGGTGTAGACAATATCATAGATGCTAACTACCAAGACATCTTTAAGAGAACCTATATCGATGTACTCAAAACCTCAAGAGATGCTTATGTAGAATTCTCTGAAGCACTTGATGGTGCTCAAGATTTCAGCGGCATATTTGACGATACAGAAGTAGCAAGTCAGCTCGAGATGATAGCCAGAACAATATCAGCTAGAGAAGAGCTTGGTATGAAGAGACAGATTTTCTTCTTAGATATGACCGGTTGGGATCATCATGACGAATTATTAAATTCTCAAGAAGCCATGCTTAATGAATTGTCACGTGCCATGTCTCAGTTCTCTACAGCGATGGATATGATGGGTACTCAAGATTGCGTGACAACATTTACAAGTTCAGAATTTGGAAGGACACTTACATGGAATGGTAACGGTACAGACCATGCTTGGGGAGGTAACGTTATGGTCATGGGTGGACCGATAAGAGGTGGTCAAATATTTGGCCAATATCCTTCATTAGAACTCAATAGTGAATACGAATTAGGCGGCGGTGGCATAATGCTCCCTACAACTTCAGTGGATGAATACTTTGCAGAGTTAGCATTGTGGTTTGGAGTATCAAGAAGTGATCTCAGAACTATATTTCCTAATGCCGGTAATTTCTTTGACGTAGATACAGCCATGCCTATCGGGATGTTCAAGTAATCATTACTTGTTTTCGATACAAAATTGATGAAGACTATATGTTATTAGTCTCAGTTATAATGGAATAGTTATGTTATCAATTTAAAATTTAATACCCAGATAGTATATATCAGTCTATCAACTGATAATTTATAATATGAATTATAGAATTCATATCTACAATATCCATATTTCTATATCTTCGCATCCATAAACTATATGTTATGAATGCGTCTAATGTAAATATGATTAATGCCCTCGTCTTAGTAGGTCTGGGCATGTGGGGTGTAAATGCTACTGGTCTTGAAAACTCTCCTACTCCAGTTATTCCTGTAGTGGTTGGTATTATACTTTTTGTATGTACAGGCTTTATTAGAAATCACCATAAAGTTGTTTCTCACATCGCAGTTGTATTAACAGTACTTATAATAATAGGACTTGCAAGACCATTTATGAAAGCCATGGATAGTGGTGACAGCATGGCTATGTTAAGGACAGGAGTGATGATATTCACATCTATCGTTGCAACAATATTCTTTATCAAAAGCTTCAGAGAAGCTCGACTTGCCAAAGGAAAAAGATAATTAAAACTTACTGGTAATTAGTAGATTGATATCTTGGTATTTCAATCCAAATCTTTCACTGAGATATTTATTAGTGAGTGCACCTTTGTATATGTATACGCCATTACGTACACCTCTACCCTCGTGAAGTAATCCACCTATAGAACCATATTTTCCGGCTTTGACGAGAAGTGGTGTAAGTATGTTACTGATAGCCACAGAAGCAGTTCTTGGCACTTTAGATGCTATATTGGGTACGCCATAATGGAGTACATCATGCTTGATGACAACTGGTTTTTTATGATTAGTGACTTCCGTAGTTTCTATGCAGCCACCTTGATCTATACTCACATCTACTATGACAGAACCTGGTTTCATTTTAGCCACCATCTCTTCTGTGACGATGACTGGTGACCGGCCAGTCTTAGAATGAACAGCGCCTATGACAACATCAGCACTCATTAGCTGATAGCCTAAGTACACTGGATTAAAAGTAGATGTATGTAGATGCCTACCGACTAGATTCTGTATACGCATGAGTTTGTCGATATCATTGTCAAATACTCTGACAGATGCACCTAGACCGATAGCTGTCTTTGTAGCAAATTCTCCCACAACTCCTGCTCCAAGTATCACAACCTTGGCAGGAGGTACCCCTGAGACACCACCTAACAAAACTCCTCTGCCTCCATTTCTATAACTAAGTAATTCTCCAGCTGTAAATACAGCCGACATACCTGCTATCTCACTCATAATTCTTACGATAGGAAAAGTCCCATTGTCATTCTTTAGATATTCCATCGCTATCGCGATGACACGTTTTCTTTTTAGAGCCTCTAAGTATTCTACTGATGCATATGGCAAAAGTAATGGAGCTATAAGAACCTGATCAGGATGTAATAATTCTATTTCCTCTAATGTAGGAGGGAATACCTTGACAACTATATCTGAATCAAATACAGTTTTAGTATCAGCACAAAGTTCAGCACCAGCTTCTGAGTAATCATGATCAGTATAATTAGACTTTTCTCCAGCACCACGCTGTATGAGAACTCTATGACCATACCCTACAAGAGTTCTAATCGAATTAGGTACAAGAGCAATACGATTTTCGTCGTCAAAGCATTCCTTGGGTAAACCAATTCTTATATTTTTCTTGTTGCTGCTTACAGCTAATGTTTCAACTTGAGTCTGATATTGACCTTCAGTAAAAAAATCGGAAAAATCAAATTTTTTGCCATCTCCAGACATCTTATAGTATTTGGTATTTCACTTAAAAGGTAGATATAAATATTAGCTAAAGCTAATTTCGCGTTGATTATTTTCTTTTATAAAAATTTTTAAAATATGACAATCCTCATCGATGTAGTCCTTAATGACTTCTGGCCATTCTAAGAAACATGGTCTACCAGAATAGATAATCTCCTCGATACCTAATGCAAAAGTTTCTTCAGCTGAGTTCATTCTGTACAGATCTATATGATAGATAGGACCATCGTCACTTTCATATTGATTAATAATAGAATAACTCGGACTGCTTCCAGTATCATGACAGCCCATCTGCGTCAATAGTTCTTTTATAAAAGTCGTCTTACCAGCTCCCAGATCTCCTACAAATAATACCAGAGGATATCTCATATGACTTCTAATTTCTGAAACCACCAAATCTAACTCGTCAAGGGTATTCAACTGTAAGGTAATCTCTCCATTCATATCTACAAATTACGCGAAAATCTTAAAAATCATCATATACCAACTTAAGTCTGTGTAGAAGTTAAAATACATAATCTTTAATCAGTATTTTACGTTCCTTACAGGGCATAAGTACATAATGGATATTTATAAAAATAAAGGAAATTGGAAAATTCTCTTAGCTGTTATTGCTGCGATTATCGTCGTCATTACGATGTTATATTCACAATATCTCGCTAAAAAACTGGCTGAAAGAGAACAAGACAGTGTAGAAATATACCTCGAAGCTCTTGATGTCACGACCTTCAGTAATGATGATAAGATTGATATCAACAATATAGATATCATATTTGCCGAAAATGTCAAAACTAAATTATACTCCTCTATCCCTATTATTACAGAAAATGAAAGTGGAGATTTTGTAGGCTACAATATTGGAGGCGAGGAAGAAACCCGAGATCAAGAGTTTCTTAAAAAAAGAGTAGATAAATTAGTCAAAAGTGGCTTTGAACCAAGAGTTGGACCTCCTGGATACGCAAAGTATATTTACTTTGAAAACTCCAGGTTATACTATCTCATTAAGTGGTTTCCGCTTGCGCAAATATTACTTTTGAGCACATTCATTTTCTTCTCTTATATATTATTTTCTTCATCAAGAAGGTCAGAACAGAATCGAGTATGGGCAGGTATGGCCAAAGAGACAGCTCATCAGTTAGGCACTCCTATATCCGCTATATTAGGATGGATTCAGTATCTAAAAGAAATGTCATTAGACCAACCAGAAAATCTGGATGTCATCAATGAATTAAGTAATGATGTCAAGCGTCTCGAACTCATTGCAGATAGATTCTCAAAAATAGGGTCTACGCCTGATCTCACTCAAACTAATCTTGCAGAAGAGCTCAAAGAATGTATTCAATATATGGAGCGTAGAGCCCCTCAGAAAATCGACTTTAATTTTGATTATCCTAAGAATACAGCCATTCTTGCTAATATCAATTCACATCTTTTTGATTGGGTCATAGAGAATATCTTAAGAAATGCACTAGATGCAATGGAAAGTGTCGGTAGCATAACTATAAGCCTCAGCAAAGAAGGAGATAAAGCCATAATTTTACTTTCAGATACTGGCAAGGGAATATCGGCAAATAATCAGAAACTTATTTTTAATCCAGGATTTACAACCAAAAAAAGAGGTTGGGGCTTAGGCTTATCTTTAGCTAAGAGAATAATAGAGAATTATCATAGTGGAAAGATTTTTGTAAAGAACTCAAAAATTAATGAAGGAACGACATTCGAGATACATCTACCCACTTCTTAGCTTTATACTTCTATTAGCCTCAAGCGTATCTTTCTCCCAGGCAAAAGTTTCTATAATAGACGAAAATCAAGAACCACTCATAGGAGTGTATATCCAATACGGTAACGATGTTGCAACCACGGATCATAATGGACTATGGCACTATAATCCAGATATAGATATAAATACACTCATCAAGTTAAGCTATATCGGATATCAAGATATGGCTCTCAGCCTCTCAGAAATAGAGAGTGGCTCAGGATATATTATGATGTCTCCATCTAACAAATTATTAGACGAAGTAGTCATTGTCGGTCGTACTAATGCTCGTGCTATAGATCTCCCATATAATGTTACTCGTATCAAAGCGAGTGAAATAAGACGTAGCCAAGTACAGAACAGTGCTGATGCACTCATCTTAAGCGGTGGGGCTTACATACAGAAGTCACAGATGGGAGGAGGTAGTCCTATTCTGCGTGGTTTTGAAGCTAATAAAATCTTGCTTGTAGTTGATGGCGTAAGACTTAATAATGCCATCTATCGTAATGGCCACTTACAAAATGCAATTACCATAGACCCAAATATATTAGACCAAGCAGAGGTTATATTTGGGCCAGGTTCCTTAATGTATGGTAGTGAGGCACTGGGTGGTGTAGTCCACTACAGAACACGATCACCATTACTTAATGTAGGAGATAATCGTCCAGCTCATAGCATTAATGCTGACTTAAGGTATAACAGTTCTAATCAGGAAAAGAGAATTCATCTGGATCACACCCACTCAAGTCAGAGATGGGGTGTGCTGACCAGCCTTACATTTGCAGATTTTGATGATCTCAGAACTGGACGGAATAGAAGTAATGCTTACCCTACTTTCGGAACAAGGTCAGGTCTAAGGTCACAATTTGTAATTACAAACGAAAATGGCGAAGACGAAATAGTAGATAATCCTGATCCACACATACAGATAGGAACGGGCTATAGCCAATTGGATTTTCTGCAGAAATATGTTGCGTCTATCAATGATAATATTAAAGCAGAAGTCAACTTACAATATAGTACAAGTAGTGATATCCCACGATATGACAACCTCATACAACGAACTAATAACGGAGTAGGAGACTTAGTTTTTAGCGAATGGAATTATGGGCCGCAAGAGAGATTATTAATATCTCCTAAGTTAAATATCAAGAGCAATAATAGACTCTTTGATCAAGCTTATATTATTACTGCTTTCCAAAAAATAAGTGAAGACAGAATCAGTAGAAGAATATTCAACCCATCTACAGAAACACAAGAAGAAGATGTCAAGATATGGAGTGCTACAATTGACTTCAAAAAAAGACTTAATCATGCTCAGAAAATAACCTACGGTGTAGATTTTAATTACAACGATGTGCAATCTTTAGCTTTTAGCCAAACAGCAAATAATGCTTCCATAAATAATATACTTACAAGATATCCAAGCGGGGGCAGCCAATTACAAAACGGTGGTATATACATACAACACAACATGCAGAATACAGATTCTACTTTAGTATGGATAACGGGATTACGATACACGACACAGAAAGTAGACTTTGTATACGATAGATCAGATCCATTTCAATGGCCAGAATTTTTCTATGATGGAATAAGTAATACGAGTAGCTCCGTTGTGGGTATTACAGGAATTAATTATTCTAAAAACAATTGGACACTTAAAGGGTCAGTAGGGAATGCTTTCAGAGCTCCTAATGTAGATGACATAGCCAAGATCCGAGTTAATGGAACAGAAATTACTGTACCCAATACAGAGTTAAAATCAGAAAAGGTAATCAATACGGAGCTAACTTTAGGCTACCAACTGAAGAACTTGACTGTAGGACTAACTGGCTATTATACAATTCTATCTGATGCTATTGTCAGAGAATCATTTTTATTACCAAATGGCTCAGGGGTATTTATATCAGCACAAGACACGCTTAATGTCGTTGCTAACGTCAATGCGGATTCAGGTATAATCAGAGGTCTATCTGCACAGCTAAATTGGAGTATGCACAGTAATTTAAATCTACAATCGTCATTCAATCTACAAAGTGGAACAGCTGAAAACCGTGACGGCATAAGAACTCCTTTAGGACATATACCTCCTACTTTTGGAAATAATACATTGACTTATTCTTTATCTAAGTTGGAGTTGTCTCTCGCTCATAGATATAACTTATGGAAGCGTATAGAGGATTATGGAGGAAGTGTTGACAATCCAGATTTTGCACCATTAGAAGGAAGTCCTGCCTGGCATATTTTTGACATTAATGCCACTACTCAATTAAATAATAGATGGTCAGTCACTTTTGGCATTTATAATTTAATGGACTTTTATTATCGTCCATTTGGCTCGGGTCTAAGTGGAGCTGGACGCCACATTGCTGTATCATTAAGGTATACTGGTTGATATTATCCCCCAATCGGGTGATAGATTATATCAAATTATTAACAAAAACGGAATTAAAGCTTTAATCTTAGGTTAAATTGAAGGTAAATGTTAACCATTGAATTACATTTGTAGTTTTAGAGATATAGTTAATTAAACATTTGATATTGAAAATTTATACAATGAAAACTACCCAATTAAGAAAGATAATTTTTGGAGCAATGATGTTCTGTTTTGCGATTACTATGAACGCTCAAAAATTTGGCTACATAGATTCTGCTGCTCTACTTGCAGAACTCCCATCAGTCAAAGCAGCTGACACAGAAATCTCAACTTACCAAGAACAACTCATAGCTCAAGGTGAGCAAAAAGTGAAAGCTTTTGAGACGAAATATCAAGCATATGTAGCTCAAGCTAATGAAGGTACTTTATCAAAAGTACAGATGCAGCAAAAGGAAGCTGAGCTTGGTCAAGAGCAACAAGAAATTGCAGCATTAGAAGTAGAAGTACAAAATAAGATTCTCAAAAAGAGAGAAGAAATATTAGGTCCTATTTTAGATAGCGTAAAGAAAGCAGTGGAAGACGTAGGTTCTGAGAATGGTTATACAATGATATTTGATATGAGTACGGGTACAATCTTACACGCAACAGATTCAGAAAATGTAATGCCTTTAGTGAAAGCTAAATTAGGCATGTAAGACATAAAAAATTTTGAGATTGAGTTTAGAAAAGGTGATACCATTTGGTTTCACCTTTTCTTTTTGCACATAATCGTAGTATTCATAGCCAATAAGCCCTTCTGAGATATTATCAAAAAAATAGCCTATTTTTATATGTTACAGATTCAGCATTTGAAGAATTAGCTAATTAAATAATTTTCAGCTAAAGTGCTAGTGACTATGTATTCATCTGTAAATTCATAAGGTATGACTGAAGATAAAAACACGACAGAAGAACCTACAGCCGACTATGATAAAACATACACCTATGCGGACTATCTTAAGTTTGAGTACGATCATATGGTCGAGCTGATCAGAGGAAAGATATACAAAATGACGCCAGCGCCTTCTTCTTGGCATCAGCAGATTAGTAGCCAGCTTCACATAAGCATAGGATATTTTCTAAAGAATAAACCATGCAAAGTTTTTCATGCACCTTTAGATGTTATACTTCCTGTAAAGAATCAAAAGAAGAACACATCTACAACCGTCGTACAACCAGACATATGTATTATATGCGACCTTAATAAAATAGAAAAAGCTGGATGTGTAGGAGCTCCAGATCTTGTCGTAGAAATACTCTCACCAAGCACATCAAAAAAAGACCTGAATGATAAATACAGTATCTACGAAGAAGCTGGTGTCAAAGAATATTGGGTCGTGTATCCATCAGATAAAGCCATCGAAGTATTTTTCCTAGAGAATGATCAATATGACAGGGTAAAAATCTATACGAATGATGAACACATATCTCCGATCTTATTCCCTGATTTAGACATAGATTTATCAATAGTATTTGAGGATATTCACAATTAATCTAAATTAACTTACACTGAAGATTTCAGTTTTTTCTTCAATGCAAATAGTTCATCTCGATATTGTGCCGCAGTTATAAAATCTAATTCCTTAGCGGCTTTTTTCATTTTAGATTCTGTTTCCTTTATAGATCTTTCGATTTGATCCTTGCTCATATACCCTACGATAGGGTCTGCTGCTAAGCTTGGTTCATCGGGTTCTATATAGACATGGCGCTTACCACCTCTTATATCTAAGATAGATTTCTGATCTAAGATCTCTTGCTTAGTTTTACTTATAGTCTGAGGCGTAATACCATGCTCCTCATTATAAGCCATCTGAATGACTCGTCTTCTGTTCGTTTCATTGATCGTTTCTTGCATGCTACCCGTGATATCATCTGCGTAGAATATGACCAAACCGTTAGAGTTACGTGCAGCCCTCCCTGCTGTCTGGGTAAGGGATCTTTCATTTCTCAGAAACCCTTCCTTGTCTGCATCTAATATGGCTACTAATGATGCCTCTGGTATATCGAGACCTTCTCTTAGAAGATTGACACCTACAAGCACATCAAATTCTCCTAATCTTAAATCTCTAATTATCTCTACCCTATCTAATGTATCTACTTCAGAGTGTATGTACCTTACTTTTATACTGAGCTTCACGAGATACTTTGTGAGTTCTTCTGCCATTCTTTTGGTCAGCGTAGTTACAAGGACTCGCTCATCTACTTCGATCCGCCTATGTATCTCTTCTAATAGATCATCTATCTGATTAAGACTCGGTCTTACCTCTATAGGTGGATCTAGTAATCCAGTAGGTCTTACAATCTGTTCTACCACAAGTCCCTCTGTCTGTTCTAACTCATATTCGCCAGGAGTGGCACTAACGTAAACTATCTGATTTACTAAACCTTCAAATTCACTAAAATTTAATGGCCTGTTATCAATAGCTGATGGGAGTCTAAAACCAAAGTTGACAAGATTTAATTTTCTGGCTCTATCGCCGCCCCACATACCTCTTATCTGAGGAATAGTCACATGACTCTCATCCACGACAATAAGAAAGTCATCTGGAAAATAATCAATCAGGCAAAATGGTCTTGTTCCTGGCTTGCGACCATCAAAGAATCGCGAGTAATTTTCTATACCATTACAGTACCCTAACTCACGCATCATCTCCAAATCAAATGTGACTCTTTCTTCTATACGCTTGGCTTCAATGTATCTACCCTCAGCCTCAAAGAATTGCTTGTGATTATATAACTCGTCTTCTATTTCTTTTATAATATGATTAAATCGATCTCTCGGTGCTACGTAAAGATTAGCTGGAAAAATAGCTGCAGAATCTAACTCTCCGATACGCTTACCCGTCTCCTTCTCAAGCTGTTCTATCATCTCTATCTCATCTCCAAAGAACGTAACACGATACCCGTAGTCCACATAAGGAAGATTAATGTCTACCGTATCCCCTTTTACCCGAAAGGTACCTCTCTTAAATTCTCTCTCAGTCCTAGAGTATAATATCTCTACTAACTTATATAGAAACTGATTACGAGAGAACAATTGCCCCTTCTGTAATCTGATAATCCCAGACTTATAATCTTCAGGATTACCCATACCAAAAATACATGAGACAGAAGCCACTATGATCACATCACGTCTCCCTGACAACAGAGACGAAGTCGCTCGTAATCGCAACTTATCTATTTCTTCATTGATAGAAAGATCCTTCTCTATGTAAGTATCACTAGAAGATATATATGCCTCAGGCTGATAATAATCATAATAGGAAACGAAGTATTCTACAGCATTATCAGGAAAAAATTCTTGAAACTCTGCGTAAAGCTGTGCCGTCAAGGTCTTATTATGTGTCAACACTAAGGTAGGCCTTTGGACTTCCTTAAGCATATTAGCGACTGTAAATGTCTTACCTGAACCAGTTACACCTAAAAGCACCTGATGCTTCTCATCATTGTTCACTCCATCTACCAATTGCTTGATTGCTTGGGGTTGATCACCGGTAGGTTTATATTTAGATATTAATTCAAATGGCATAAGTCAACAAAGATAAGACGATAAGAGTTAATATATTCACTATCTAACAACAAGAAAATGACCGATAAGTTAAACTATAAAGAATATGGATCAGGAGAGCCTGTTATCATCCTACATGGATTCTTGGGTATGCTGGACAACTGGCACAGCTTCGCTAATAAACTATCAGAATCTTACAGAGTCATCACTGTAGATCAGCGCAATCATGGAAAATCCTTTCATTCTGATGACTTTGATTACAACATCATGAGTGAAGACTTAAATACATTCATCGATGATTTAAACCTCGACAATGTTAATCTTATTGGCCACTCCATGGGAGGTAAGACAGTCATGCAATTCTTAACCAAATACAGTTCTAAAGCCCATAAAGCAGTTGTCGTTGACATTGCTCCTAAGCAATATAATGGAGGCCATGAGGCCATACTTGAAGCCCTGACAACATTAGATCTCAGTGCTATAGATAAAAGATCTGAAGCTCAAGATATCTTGATGGAAAAATTAGGCAACATCGGAGTCGTACAGTTTTTATTAAAAAATCTTACTCGAAACTCAGATCAATCCTATGGCTGGAAAGCTAATGTAAAACTTCTTCATCAAAAATATAATGAAGTATCCAAAGCCATAAAATTTGATGTTCCATGTGAGGTGCCGAGTTTATTTATCAAAGGATCTAAGTCCTCTTATATTGTAGACTCTGATGAAATGGAAATCAATCAACTTTTTTCAAAATCAAAAACCGTAGAAATAGAAGGCGCTGGTCATTGGGTACATGCTGAGAAGCCTACGGAATTATTACATACGGTTCTTAATTTTTTTGATTAAGATTATAAAAGTTAAGTACATTTTAAATTCTTAAGCGATCGTCGATTGCTTTTCCTTAAACTTAGATCATAATTGTAAATGTAGTTTAGAGTTATTATTAAGATGACTCTAGATCTACTCATTAGATTTTATTAATAAGTTGCTGAGAGACATTAGCACCTGACTGATCAAAGCCGATGATCATGTACTGCCCTGGCGACAACATACTTACGTCTATACTTTCACTTTGGATATTGTTTAAAACTTTTTGTCCTTTGAGCGAAATAATACTATAGAATAAAATTGATTGATTAAACTCAACATGTAACATATCTTCAACTGGATTGGGGTAAACCAATAAACTCATTACGTCAGATTCATTCTCATTTATATTAGTTACCAATTCACAATTAGGCGCTCCTGTGTATATCAATTCAAAATTATCTACAACAAAATCCCATAATATCTCCACCGCCTGAGAATAATTATCTCGCAACAGTGGGTGTATGATATCATCTTCTCCAAAAGAAATAGTTGTGAGAATACGCTCTTCGTACATAACCATATATGTAACTATAGAAGCTAATAAATAAGTCGTCGCTCGACCATGAGGTGCATCATCTTCATACAATTCTGTAATTGGAATCTGATCAAATGGTGATTGCTTAAGCAAATGACTTATTGCTGTACCTACAGGAATAAATCTAACACATGGATCTCCAAAATCAGTTCTTACTAATTCTAAGTACTCTACAAACCAGTCGTGAAATTCGCCATTTAAGTAGTTGTTGTAAGCCTGCCACTCTGATTCACTTGGCGGGAATCCATTATTAAGAAAACCTGCCATATCTGGCCAATTCTCATAGATATAAAAATTCAGCCCTGGCTCTTGGTCTACACACCATTCAAATATCTCTACAGTGGTACTCAGAGGTGACACATTTTCATAGGGGTAGTTTTCTGATGGTCCTTGAAACTGAATAAAATTACCTGGTGTAATCATAACGCTTGTGAAATTCGCCTCAGAAAAGGGTTCGTAATCTGACTCCCATGCGCCTTCTATATTATCAAATCCCCATTGCGCAATAGGAGGTAGATTAGCATGCTGAGGAAGAAATCCATACTGTCCCGACACTTCATAATTATAACCCCTTGAATCGGCTAATTCTTTAAACCAATAAGGAACTGAAGTCTCCTGACTCGGCGTAGGAATGACCTGAAACTCATGATTAATCAGACTGTTTCCAAAAATGAAAGTCCTTTCGTTTTTCTGCGCATCTAAACCCTGCACAAATAAAAAAAAGACTACAAAAAAGGTTATCAATTTTTTCATCCTCTATACTTTTCTACATTAGTTATGTGAATCTAAGATACCACTTACTTGTCCACTTGTCAATTGCTTAACATGAGCAGTAATCTTATCAATAGGCCAATGCCACCACTCTGTTCTTAAAAGTGCTTCTATCTCAGAATCAGAAAACCTTTTTTTGATCATAGCAGCCGGATTACCGCCGACAATACTATATGGTTCTACGTCCTTAGCGACTACCGCTTTAGAAGCTATGATAGCGCCATCTCCGATTGTAACACCTGGCATTATTGTCGCATCATACCCTATCCATACATCATTGCCGATCACTGTATCGCCTTTCACGGGATAGGTCTTCCCATCCATCGCATCACTCCAGTCTCCGCCGAATATGGCAAAAGGATAACTACTCACAGATTGGCTCAAGTGATTAGCACCATTCATAATAAAAGTAACATCTGATGCGATCATACAAAACTTACCGATGATCAACTTATCACCGACAAAATCAAAGTGATACTTCACATTCTTTTCAAAATTTTCGACATTCTCAAAGTCATCATAATAAGTGTACTCCCCTACTTCAATATTGGGATTCTTAATCACATTCTTTAGAAAACAAAGTCTATCGTAATTTTCGAGAGGGAATTTTATGTTTGGGTTGGGGATATTCATATCTAAGTATTTAATGAACAATAATTTGTTACACCTATCAATCTACCTCATTTATAAAGTATCAAATAAATAGAATCATATTTTGATAAATAATAAACAAATTTGAATCATTTCTACCATACAATAGAATCCTTTACCTTTGATATGCGTTATAACGAAGTCAGAGAGACTTTAAGATAAAATAGAAATAATGATTCACTGGAAAAAAATAAGCATTCTTGCCATTGCCATACTTTGTATATCAGCTACAACAATCAAAAATGACAAGCTGTATGAAATCGCTAAGAATATAGACATATTCGTTAATGTATATAAGACTTTGAATGCTCAATATGTAGATGACTTAGATCCGAGCCAACTGATGCGTACTGGGATAGATGCCATGGTCGGCTCATTAGACCCTTATACTAACTACATATCAGAAGCTCAGGTCGAGAGCTACAGAATCAGTACTGAAGGTAAATACCAAGGCATAGGTGCCGTCGTCAATAAAATAGATGACTACGTAACAATTGTAGAGCCTTATGCAGGGAGTCCTGTAGTCAAGGCTGGATTAGAAGCTGGGGATCAAATTATATCAATAGAAGGCAAGTCGACTAAAGGAAAGTCTCAAGAAGAGGTAACGACATTTTTTAGAGGCATTCCTGGTACCAATGTGAGATTAGGTATAAGAAGAGATGGCGTTCCTGACTTTGATGTAGATCTTGTGAGAGGTCAGGTAAGTATCCCTAATGTACCTTATTCAGGATTTGTAAGTGATCAAGTAGGCTATGTGGCACTAACGACATTTACTGCAGATGCTGGAAAGAATATTCGTAAAGCTATCAGGGAACTTAAGAATGAAGACAACAATATAAAAGGGCTCATCCTGGACTTAAGAAATAATGGTGGTGGATTACTAAAGGAAGCTATAAGTGTATCTAACATTTTCGTACCTCAGAATATAGAGGTGGTCAGTGTCAAAAGTAAGGTCAGAGATAGAAATCAAAGTTACAAGACATTAGCACTTCCTCTTGATCTCGATATCCCACTGGTTGTGCTCATTAATAAATCATCAGCTTCTGCTTCTGAGATCGTTTCTGGAGTAATTCAAGATATGGATAGAGGTGTGCTCATGGGGCAGAGAAGTTATGGTAAGGGTCTTGTACAAAACACTAAAGATGTAGGCTACAACTCGAGAGTCAAAGTCACTACATCTAAGTACTATATACCGAGTGGCAGATGTATACAAAGCGTGGAATATAAGGACGGTGAGCCTGTAGATATAGCAGATGACAAACGATCTAAGTTCAAAACAAAAGGAGGTCGTACAGTACTAGACGGCGGTGGCGTTACACCTGACGTCAAACTGGAACCTGCTAAAGTACCAGAAGTCTTGCAAGCACTTAAGGACCAGCATCTTATATTTAAGTATGTAGATAATTACGTACCGAGTATTGATACATCAGGAATGCAAGTCGAAGAGATTGTTTTCACTGATTTTGCAGCTTTCAAATCATATTTACAGAAAGAAAAATTTGATTTCGAATCTAAAAACGAGAAACTGCTGTCTGAGGTTATGGATAATCTTAAAGAAGAAGATAGTGCATCTATCACTCCTGATATTACTTCTGTCAGTAACAAAATTAAAACATCTAAAGCAGCAGCTATAGATGCCTACAAAGAAGATATCGTTAATGCTATAGAATTAGAGATCGCGACACAACTATTTCTACAAGAAGGTAAAGTCTATCAAAAACTAATAGATGACTCAGAAATAGACCAAGCAGTTGACTTACTTTTAGATCAGGCGAGATATAACACTATATTAAAGTAGGTCCTATTATCTTTGGCTTCTCAAATGAAGAATGCCCACATATTATGTATAGAAACATCAGGACCACGATGTTCTGTTGCTGTAAGTCGCGATGGTGTCTGCATATCAGACAGTGTCACAGATGATGCCTGGCATCATAGCCAGTATCTTACACATCATATCAGCAACTGTCTACAACAAGCCGACTTAGACATTAAGGACTTAACTGGCGTAGCTACAAGTCATGGACCTGGCTCCTACACTGGACTAAGGGTAGGGGCTTCTACAGCTAAAGGAATATGTTATGCATTAGACATACCTCTCCTAAGTATAGATACATTAAAGATAATAGCACAGCCTCTGACGCAAGAGATCAGTGATGATATGAAGATACTTGCGACAATCGATGCCCGTCGAGATGAGATCTACTATAACATATATGATAAGTCTCTCAATGAATTGCAAAAAACAGAATCTCATATTCTATCTCCCGATAGCTTTCTTCATTATCGCAGCGGTGGACTCTATGTAACGGGAGATGGTACAGACAAAACTCGTAATATATTAACTGAAAGCGGTGACGAATCCTTTAAATATAGACCATCTTATCCATCAGCAAAGTATATGTCGGCATTAGCCTATAAGAAGTATATTTCTAAGCAATTTGAGGATATCGCCTATTACAGTCCTTTCTATATGAAGCCCCCTAATATAACTACCAGAAAAAAACCTCTCTTTTGAGCCCATTAAATGCTCCTTCCCGATTCGAGGGTTCCGAAGCATAAATCTTTCAAATTATAATAATAACAAATATATAATAGACTGATTTAAAACTTTTTAAGTATATACTCAGTTAGTTAATTGAAATTGTTGGTCATAGAGCAATAATATGATATTAAGCATAAGAATAATTTGCAACTAATTGATAATCAGAATACTTACATACAAGCTATATTCTACTTTAACTTTTTGGTACAGTTTTGGTAATAATGATATCCGTATTGAATCAACTTTATTTAAAACTTACCAATGAGAAATAAAAAGAACGAGACTGTTACCCTGAA
>CAZBXL010000019.1:0-22631 GCA_964495785.1 uncultured Saprospiraceae bacterium
AACCTTGAAAAGAAAGAATCCAAATACAATGATTGTTTCAGTTTATTCCGTTAATTTACGGAACTATTTTTGCAGCAATATTTAAAATTATTCAAATTATCAGTTAATATGAACAAGGTCATCAATTTACTACTCATACTTGCCGTTGCTGTTGCATTCACTTCTTGTAAGAAGGGAGGTACCGGTGGTAGCGGAGAATTAGATTCTGCTACAGGATGGGAATATGGAAATCCAGAATATGGAGGTTTCGAAAAATTAGATTACGAAGGACAAATTACAGGTCCAGGATTAGTACTCATAGAAGGGGGAACATTTACAATGGGAATGGCACAACAAGATGTCACCTATGAGTGGAATAATGTACCACGTAGAGTTACAGTATCATCATTCTACATGGATGAATCAGAAGTAACTAACATCAACTGGAAGTTATATGAGGACTGGACTAAAAGAACATATCAGTCTTACCCACAAGTATGGAAAGATTTACTCCCTGATACCTTAGTATGGAGGGAAGAATTAGCTTATAACGAGCCACTTATCAGAACTTATTACAGACACCCATCATATGATGATTATCCAGTAGTAGGAGTATCATGGAATCAAGTACAAGAATATTGTAAATGGAGGTCTAATAGGGCCAATGAAATGATCCTTATCGAAAGAGGTATATATAATCCAAATGCTACAGAACAAATAGATAGTGAAAGTTTTGATACAGAAGCTTACTTAGCTGGTCAGTATGAAGGAAACGTTAGAAAAAATCTCGAAGATAAAGCTACAGGAGGCGAGAGATCTGTGAAGTTTGAAGATGGTATATTATTACCAGATTACAGACTACCTACAGAAGCAGAGTGGGAATATGCTGCACTTGCACTACAAGGAAACCAGCCTGATACAGGAGATGAAAACATTACAGATAGAAGAATCTATCCATGGAATGGTAACACAGCCAGATATCAGAAGCATAACAAAAATCAAGGTAAAATCTTAGCCAACTTTAAGAAGGGTAGAGGTGATTACATGGGTATGTCGGGTAACCTTAATGATAAAGCGTCAGGACCTGCACCTAAAGATACTTACATTCCTAATGATTTTGGTCTGTATAACATGGCAGGTAACGTCAGTGAGTGGGTTCAAGATACTTACAGACCGATGACAACATCTGACTTAAGTGATCCTGAAAACCATGATTTAAATCCATTTAGAGGTAATGTATTTACAGAAGTTGTTCTTGATGAAGAAGGAACTCCTGTAGAGAAAGATAGCTTAGGTAGATTACGTTATGCTCAAGTAGAAGATGATACGCTTGGATTAAGAGATAACTACAGAAAAGGTGATGTTAGAAATTATCTTGATGGTGATGATGAATTCGTGGAGTATGGATATGGACAATGGTCATTAATCAATGATGAAGCAAAAGTTTATAAGGGTGGATCTTGGGCAGATAGACTATACTGGTTATCTCCAGGTACAAGAAGATTCTTAGATTCTAACAAGTCTTCAAGTAAATTAGGATTTAGATGTGCCATGATTAGAGTGGGAGGAGAAACTGGTAATGAAGATACTGGTGGAATCAAATTTCAAGAAAAAGGTGCTAACGTAAAACGTAGATATAAATAATATCTACAAACGATTATAAAATTTATAAAGCTTCTATCTGATTTCAGATAGGAGCTTTTTTTATGAATGAATACATGTATACATACTTATTCTTTTGTCTTTTAGAGATGCACTAAGGCTATAGAATTAATACAAAGAAGAATATCTAAATCCTACAAAAGCAGGACCTGTATAGCGTTTAGATTTTTAAAATTTTACGAATTAATTCTGATTCAACTTTCCCATTGACATTCAAGAGTTGGACTTGTAGAAGGTATGTACCTGAAGATAGATTTTCAATATCAATTGTCAATTCATTATTTGTTATTTGATAATCCTTAGAATGAACGATTTTTCCATTTACATCAACCAGTTCAGTAGCCGCTTTATAAGATGAAGATGGTAGAGCATTGATCTGTAACTTTCCGTTTGTTGGATTGGGAAACAAAAGTATATTATCTTCATCAGATTCATGAATACTCACTACTTGACCAGCATCTTGAAAGACATCTATAAAAACTGTATCTGCATCGCTGGTAATTGTCACTAATCCTCTTCGATTTGTATTAACAGTATTAGGCTCTACAATTATATCTACTTGAGCATCTCCTGAACCGGAAATGAGATATGACGATATCCAGTCCATATCACGGCTAAGTTCCCAATCTACATTACTGGAAATATTTATAGAACGAGTTTCACCCTCTTCGCCAATGTATAATTGTCTTGAGTTAGATGCTACATAATCTACCAATTGATCAAAAAGATAAACAGGCCCAGTATTCAATTCATTGACGTGTGGTATGACATTAACCGTAGGCGAATACTCTGAAGCTCCTATTGCTCGGTCAGGGATACTTGCTGGTCTATCCTCTCTCATGAGGTCTAAGGAGATATTGTTGTCATAATCCATCCCTTCGAATAAAGGGACTAAAGAATAACCAGCACCTGCAGCTCCAATAATGGGACTATCAGAATTGGGTTGGAAGAAGCCTTGAGGATTTTCTAAAAGTTCAGGGTCTTGAATCGTTAGTCCGCTTGTCGGTACATCAATACCTAAATTGCCAGAGAAAACATTATTAAACCATGTCTCACTGCCAGTATCTTGATCAAATAATTGTTCTTTAGGTTGGGTAAAAATATTGTTGTACACAAATACTTCTGAGGGTGGGTTATTACCACTTCCACCTAATATTATTTCTTCTGAATTAACTACTGTGTTATGATAGATATGAATCTGAGAAAGTGGATCAGAAGGATCGTTTTGTAAGAAAATAGATCTTCTATTGAGCCCATCAAAGTAATTATTAAAAATGTAATGATCAGAGCCTTCTCTTACTCTTATCCCTCCCATATTATCAAGAAAAAAGTTACCATAGACAATGCCTTCATCACCATGTCTTAGCACAAGCTCTGCGACAGGATTATCTTCAAAAGTATTATACCGATATACGTTTTGTCTTGACTTATGAGAGATAATCTCGCCATCCCCATTACACTGAGTAAAGTAACAATATTCCACAAGAGTACGACTGTCTAAATCTCCCTGAGAACTGACTCCGATTCTTATCGGCTCTATGCCTTGGTCATTGCCTATGCCATCAAAATTTTTGAAAGAGCAATATTGAATTTTATGATAACCTGGCTCGTCATCTACGAGTATTGAAAGTATGTTCTGATCATCTAAGTTGAGACGATTTTCAAAATTGCAATAGCTGATCGTTGTTCTTCTTGATTCCTCGTATGCTCTTAGATATTTAAAGCATGTGTAATTTTGGATATTGATATGAGTAACCAATATATCGCTACCATAGATTCTGATAACATCCAGATTGCCGATAGCGCCTCCGACATATTGGAAGCCAGCAAAAGTTACATTATTAGAATTGATGACTGCCCTTGAGGCCCCCTTGAATAAAACCGTACCGTAAGGTTCTGCAGTTATTATTATTCCATCTGTATTGATATCCATGCGGGTATCAGAATATATTCCTGAAGCCCATACAATGGTGTCTCCAAAAGTGGCTTGCTGCTGGGCAGAATTAAAATCTGATTGAGATGCTACGTCAAAACGTGACTGAGCATTTAAGCTGATGGAGATGAGTACAAACTGGAGTAGAAAAAGAGTTCTCATAAAAAGAAAGTTAAAAAGAAGAAAGAATGATAGTATGAATTATAAATAGGTATAATTCTACAATATACCTATTCATAATTCATTATTCTTAAATCTAATCTAACTTCTAATTACAGTCTTCCTTAAGAAATACTAAGGCGATATTCAGATCTTAATCAGCTTAGTTACGTATGGTTTATTATTACCTTCGAATCTTACAAAGTAGATCCCTGATCTAAGTTCACTAATGTCTAATGTTCTTAGATTGAAATTATTTCTTTGGATAACTTTCCTTCCTGATTGATCATATACGGATAGTGAGTTGTAGTCTTCAGCACCTTGTATTGTAACAATGGAGTTAGCGGGATTAGGACTTAGTTTGATAAGATCTTGTAACTCATCAGATACATCCAATAAAGGATCCCTCTCACCATCACCGAATACTCTTAATTCAGTAAGACTCGTCCATGGTCCTGTATAGACGTCAGCACCTGATACCGTAATCCTTACGAACCTTGCAACAACACTATCTACGACATTAATTATAGGAGTGATGGGAGTACCTGGAGAAGAATTATTTGATCTATCTACAATTGTTGTATAAGGTCCATTTTCCTCAAGAGCACCCTCTATAATGAATTGATAGGCTCTGTTCTCGTAGCAAGTTACTTCTGTCCTTGTGATTGTAATATTACCATGTAAATCGACAGTGGCAGATTCTGGAAAGCCATTAACTGACCATCGTGTATTGGTATTATCATCCACAAGATTAGAAACAACATTTCCTCCATCAGCAACTCCAGTACCTACAATCGGCTGAAACAATGCCCAGTTAAATTCAGTAGATGGAGATAGTATATTGACCACAGCTGAATCTGTGAATCCACCATCTTCAGTAGTTACTGCTATGATTACTGTACCTTCTGAGATAGATGTTAACATACCATTCTCATCGACGGTAGCTATACTTGGATCATCAGACTCAAAAGTGAAGTTTTGATTTGTCGCATTTGCAGGTAATACGACAGCTGCTAGTCGTGCAGTACCTCCTACAGCAATATCATCAATATCAACCAGTTCGACTCCTGTGACATCTACTTGAACACTAACTGTAATCCTTTTGCTTAGGGTAGTTCTTGATCCACCTTCGTTATCGGTAGCTTTGGCCGTCAGGGTATATTCTCCCTCAGCGGCTCCTGTCCATGTGTAAGAATATGGCGCAGAGTCATCTTCACCTAACTTATTGCTACCTTCAAAAAACTCTACTTTTGTTATTGTTCCATCAGAATCTTCTGCTTCTACGTCGATAGTAATATCTTCTCCTGGTTCAAAATTAGTGTTGTTAGAAGGAGAAGTAATACTGACTGATGGAAATCTATTTTGTTGAGTACCATCTTCTTCAAATAGCTCATCAAAATGAGCTGTAGCTTCACCATCATCTTGCAGATATACTCCTGCTTTCCAATAGCTTGGGTAAGTCCAGAATGATACATCCATATTTACTTTTTCTTCTCCTTGAAAGTCAATAATCATTCGACCATCTACTAATCTAATGTCACAATTAAAATATCCACCTGGATCTTCTCCTAATTCAATATGTGTGGTGGCTACTCCTCCATCGTCTGTCTTGACTGCTGCCCATATATGATTGAATGGAGCTTTAGCTGTATGCTTATATATTCTGAGTAATGGTTTATTTGGTCCTGGGCCGGCATTCGCATCATCATGTATTTGCATCACAGTGACTTGATCACATGTCTGTTCTACGATGTCAATTCTTCCGTGGAGCGATCTGTCAGCTTGTGTAAGGTCCCAGTTTGTTTCGTTACGAAGTTCAGTTCGTTGGCTGTCACCTGATTGATGAAATAAGACTTTATCGCCGTCTACTACGTAAAAATATTCAGGATGAGTGTAGCTACTATTTAGTCTATCAATGCTTGCAAGGGTAGAACTCGTAGGCGCTTGAAGTTTACATTCTTGTAGAAAAGGTTTAAATCTTGGTATATCAGAGGGCGCAAGATATTCAGTCGGTTGTGTAGGCTCAAAGTGTACGACATCCAAAGCAAAGAATGACACTTCAGCATATTCGTCTGGATCTCCCGCATTATTTTGATTATAATTTCCTGCTTTGAAATACATCCAATCATCAGCAAAGCCACTATTTGTCATATCTACTTCTTGTACGACATCAGGCTTTCCTTCTCTCATTATTGTCACAGTCAGTGTGTTTCCGATAGCCTTAATTTCGTAGCTGAATTTCTCACCTAATGCGACACCATCTTCTGGATCTGGTATATTATCACTTCGACTACCTATCATATCATACCACTGCTCAGGTCCAGTTGTTGGCTCATGAGCGAAGTAGATAGAACCTTTTGTATTATTAGGTAACTTACGATAGTATATTCTACATGGCTCGTCGTCTGATGCATGGATCTGACCTACAATCGTACGTCCCACTTTTCGGAATTCATCAGAAGTTAAAGATACATGGTCTACAGCAACGGTGGCTGTCATGACTCCATCAACGCCTCCAGCAGCCTCTTGATTATCCATAGTAGAGGATGAGAATACCCAATTGTTTTTATTGATCCCTCGCGTAGGTATACTAAAGTTGTCACGACGTATCATCTCTCTCAGTTCATTTCTCGGATACGTGCTGCCTCCTGTTGCGCCATCGTTAGGACACCAGAATACCATAGCACCCGTAACTGGGTCTGTATAGAATTCTCCTTCTATCTCGTAGCCATTTGTCAATTGATCCTGATCTCTTTCTTGTTGATTAGGACGGGTAATTTTCCAATATGATAAGTCAAAGTTTTCTCCTGGTGTTACATTCGGATCTAATGTCTGTGCAGTAGCAGGATTATCACATATATTCAATACTAATAAGATAAATATCCAACGACAATGAAATATCATAGATGAATACTTTATCTGTTTTAAGCCGAGTAAGAAATTACTAATTGCAACTTTCATAATTGGAATTTTTGTAGTAGAATTCAATAAAATTACCAAAACTTAGAACCATAAGAACATCATATCTAATATCAAATAATTCTTAAAAAATTGAACATCTAAACGCATGTCAAAGCTTTGGATTTGGTTTTTTAAAATTGGTTAACCAATCTCTGCTAAGATATAAATTTAATAAGGTTCATGTCAGAGTAAAACCAAAAAATCAGATGTTTTATATGACATTCTATAGGAAAACGATCTGTAATTAATTAATGTTCTTGAGAAGTCACCTCTTATAATGAGTATGCTCTAATATGTCTTAAGCCTCCTGTTTTTGAGAATTAGATTTTCAGCTTATGGATAACCGATAATAATTGTCTGAAATGCTGATTTTGGTATAATGCTATATGTATATTTAAAGCCGTAGGTATTCATAATCGGGGATTTTAAACAGCTATCAATATTACTATGAGCTTATGTAATATGGGATAGAGAAAGTAGGTTCAAGTTCTTTTTGATAACATGATTATAAGCATAAAAAAAGTCCTCAATCTTATGATCGAGGACTTGTAATAATTTATAATTTTATTCTAATTAATAACCAGGGTTCTGAGTTAAATTAGGATTGTTAGCTATTTCAATAGGAGGTATTGGTAGTAAGTAGTCTCTTGATGGATCAAAGTTTGATGTACCTAAGAATTCAGTTTCAAATCCATTAGGACCAAAAACTTCATCTCCCATTCTTCTTCTCACGATATCATACCATCTCTTTTGTTCGAATGCTAATTCCAACCTTCTTTCCTCTAATACATCGGCAACTGTTGCTCCTGAAATATCTGCTGGAACAGCACTACCATTTCCATTTCTTGCTCTTGCTCTAATCATATTAATATAACCATCTGCTTCTCCAGTACGTCCTATCTCTACTGCGGCTTCAGCTGCAATGAGTAGTACTTCAGCATATCTCATCAATTGATAATTAGATTCTGAATCTCTTCCACTCGTATTCGCTTGTGGTAAATCACCAGCCATAGCTGTATACTTTGAGATATGTGGACGAGCTGCATTTCTTCCATCAACGTTAGAGAATTCCGTAAATGGTATTACAGTTCCCATATTATCGATTACAGCTTCATCATCGAAGTTTACCTCTTTTCTGTAGTCTCCATCGTCCCATGTATCGAAAACTGCTTGAGCTGGAACCATCACTGACCATCCTCCTGATGCATAGTAAGTTTGCTGACCGAAGAAACCAGTAAACGCCGCTAAATAATCTCTGGACTCATCATTGATATTAGTAGCAACGAAATCGATAACAAAGATTGGCTCTTTAGAATTATTCGTATTGACTGCATGGAAAATATCTCTATAGTCTGGCTCAAGTGCCAAGTCATAAGTTCCTGCGTTATTAATGATGTCTGTAGCTTCATCATAAGCAGCTTGATAATTCTCTCTTGTAAGGTGTACGCTGGCAAGATATGCACTTGCTGCTGCTTTACCAGGTAGGGCTCTATTAGACCTTGAATCTGGTAACCAAATTTTAGCAAATTCTAAATCCTCGATGATGTTTGCATAGACACTTTCAACATCTAATCTCGTAGCCTCTGTTGCGTCAATAGTTAAGGTATTCTCATCTAAATATGGAATATCTCCAAATAGCCTTACGGCGTGGTAGTAAGCAAAAGCTCTTATAAATCGAGCTCTAGCTTCTAATTCCTCTTTTACTCCAGCATCTTGATCTTCTAATACCGCTAGTTCTCTTAATGTTTCATTTGCACCTCTAACTATTTGATAAAGTCGAGGCCAGAAACTTCTTTCTGGATTTGATTGATTTAATATAAGTGGATTCGTCGCAGAAAGAGTGAACTGATCGTGTTCGATTCTTTCCGCATTCGTACCAGGGTTTCCTATGTCAACCATATCTGAACGTAACATCAACGTTAATCCTAATCCTCTGGAGTGCATAGCTCTTGCGTCGAGGTGTCCGTATGCACCTGCGATAGTAGTCTCAACTGATTCTAAATTGACAGATCTTTCATTTGGCTCTAACTGACTTCTTGCATCTTCCTCTAAATCTGAACATCCTATCAGTGCTAAAGCAAATACTGTCGCAAAAAAGTATTTGTACATTTTCATTATAATAGTTTTATATAGTATTTAAAATTTCAAATTTAAACCAAACGTAATCGACCTTAAATTAGGGTAATTACCGAAATCGTGACCTTGAATGATGTTGTCATCTCCCGTACTCTCTCCTCCACTACCAAAATAACTTACCTCAGGATCTAGTCCTGAATAGTTAGTAAATGTCAGTAAGTTCTGAGCACTTAAAGTAATTCTTGCTGCACTGAATCCTACGTTACCTAAGATGCTCTCAGGAAGTGTGTAGCCGACTGCTACATTCTTAAGTCTTACAAATGATCCATCTTCTACGAATCTTGTTGAACGTTCTCTTCCTCTAATTGCTGCTCTTGGAATATCAGTATCCGTATTAGTAGGTGTCCAAGAATCTAATATGTCTGTGAGAGCGTTACTGTCTCCGTTAAACAATTGAATAGCAGTAAGGTTGTAAATATCTCCTCCTACAGCCCCTTGAAAAAAGATATTTAGATCAAAACTCTTGTATGTAAAGGTATTATTTATACCAAAAGTGAAATCTGGATTAGGATCTCCTATGATTTGTCTATCATTATCATCAATCATTCCATCAAAGTTACCTTCTTCATCAGCAACTTCCGCGAACAAAGGTTCTCCAGCTATGGCATTACCATCTTCATCAAATGATGTAGCTGCTAGAGCAGTTCCATCTGGAATGGCTCCACCTTGATATACACCTTGGTAGTCCCAGCCCCAGAAAACTCCTAACGGCTGACCTTCTCTTAATATATAAGTCGTTGCTCCAGAAAAATACCCTGGTGCTCCACTTCCTATAATTTCTGATCCTCCAGATAGTGATACCACTTCATTTCTATTCCTTGCATAGTTAAGATTAGTAGTCCATCTGAATCCATTTTTATTGATATTATTAGAAGTAATAGACAATTCTATACCGTTGTTATTGATAGAACCAACATTTCTAAGAACGTCTAAATCTGTTGTTCCTAAGTAGAAATTAGAAGCTCTATCTACTGCTAATAGATCGTCTGTATCAATGTTATAGTAATCTGCGCTAAGTGTTATCCTATCTTGAAATAATCCTAAATCTACACCAATGTTAGTCTGAGTAGATGTTTCCCACTTCAGATCTGGATTTGCTTCTCTCGCAAGTTCTACCCCAAATGCACCATCAACAACTGAAGGAGGTTGAACATTGAATATAGAGAGTGACTCATAAGGTCCTATGGCTTGGTTACCTGTAAGACCATAGCTTGCTCTTAATTTAAGAAGTGAGATAGTAGGGTTATCTATCAAGAAGCTTTCGTTAGACATTTTCCATCCAAAGGCAACAGATGGGAAAATTGCATATTTGTTATTAGCTGCAAAATTCGATGCACCATCTCTACGTACTGTTGCTGTAACTAAGTACTTGTTAGCCCATTCAAAATTTACACGTCCAAAAATGGACTCAATTTCAGATTCCGAAAATCTTGAATCTACAGTACGTTGATCGATTTGTCCAGCTTCTAAGTTATACCAGCTAAATGCGTCAGTTAATAATTCTCTTGCTCCCGCTTCAAGGCCTTCTGTCGTTCTTTTTTGATAAGAATGACCAGCAGTTGCTGTAAGAGTTCCTAATCCGACAGGCCTAGTTAAGGTCAAGTAATTTTCAAAAAGTAAATTTGTTCTTTTTACAGATTCTAAAAATGCACCACCTGCAGAAAGAACAAAAGTTTGTGGTTTGAAATAACCCTCTAAACTATTTTGAGTTCTATATCCTAATGTAGATTTGAAATTAAGTCCGTCAAATAACCTGTAATCAGCATACATGTTAGTCCTGGCATTATCAGTTTGGGTTTCATTTCTTATCTGTGTAGCTACTGCCCACGGATTCTCTATGTCATCTCCTACTGTATTCTGAGAGAAATTTCCAGCTTCGTTGAACCTTCCAACATCTGGCGCAAATCTGAATGCCAAAGAGACTACATCGTCTCCTCCACCATTAACAGAACCGATAGCATCGCTTCCAGTAGACTGAGTAGAAACTCCATTCTGATCACTTCTGCTGAAAACACTATTCATTCCCACCCTAAATCTATCATTGACTTGTGCATCTATGTTTGCTAAAAATTGAATCCTTTCAAAATCAGAATTTATTAAGATTCCTTTCTGATCAAAATAAGTACCTGATAAATAATAGTTTATATTCTCACTACCTCCTGAGATAGCTAACTGATAGTTCTGTGTGTTACCATCTCTATATATCTCGTCTTGCCAGTCAGTATCCACTAAGCCTTGAGAATAAGGAGCAGCACCAGCATTGGAACGAATCATGTTCTGGTATTGTGCAAATCCATTGGCATCTAATAAGTCTAATCTATTGGTCGTTTGCTGAGTCGAATATGTCGTATTCAACTCTACAATAGATCTTCCGCTCACACCTTTTCTTGTTGTAACTAATATAACTCCTCCTGATCCTCTAGAACCATAGATCGCCGTGGCAGAAGCATCTTTCAAGATCTCTATTGATTCGATATCGTTCTGTTGAGGAAATGAAGCTCCCACGAAACCATCCACTACGATGAGGGGATCACTGCTTGCATTGAGAGATGAATTTCCTCTGACCCTAATAGAAATGTCAGCACCAGGTTCGCCCCCATTTTGAGTCTGTACGGCTACTCCGGCTGCACGACCTTGTAGGGCTTGCCCAGCATTCAATACTGGAAAAGCTTGTATTTCTTCAGCTTTTACGGAGGACACACTACCAGTGACATCACTCTTTTTGACACTACCATAACCGATGACTACGACTTCGTCTAGTATTTTAGCATCTTCAGCTAATGTGATATTAAAGTTCGTCTGACCGTTAACAGGTAACGTCTGAGAGACGAAACCCATAGAAGAAACTTCTAATACTGCATCGGGAGGAGCAGATAGATTAAAATTCCCATCGATATCTGTGGTAGTACCTATGGTGGTCCCTTGTATAATTACTGTAACTCCGATCAGTGACTCACCGTTAGTGTCAGAGATATTACCTCTCACATTCTGTTGAGCTGATGCACTCATACAAGCCATGCAGAGAAAAAGAAAAATGAGACCTAATACGCTGTTGGTGTTCTTGATTTTTTTAAATAGATAGTTCATTTATGATATTTTAAAAAAGAAAATTTTAATTGCTTTCTAATTGCTAAAAGCCCTTATAAAGACTTCGTACCAATTAATATCAAATTAACTGAACTATATACAGTATTATCATTTAATTGGTCAACCAATTTAAAGTTATACATACGGTTAACCAAACAATTTTTCATTATTTTTTGTATTACTCTATATTTTAGTGGTCTTTAGTCAAATATCCTATAAAAAGATTGCGACAGTCTCAGATACCAAAATAAATGCTTATTAAGTATGGGGATTCGTTGAGTTTTCTGCTATAATTTTTAGTAGAAAATCAATGGCAATTTTTATTGAATCATAAGCTTGGTTACAAAGAGCACTTCTTCTTCATTTTGAATTTCAAGAATATAAATCCCATCGATGAGGTTAGCATTGAAGAAAGTATATTCGATACCATCAAAGCTCAAATGATCTATAAGACGTCCTTGTAAATCAAATATGTTAATTGAGTATATCCCAGCTTCTTTCATCTCAATTTTTAGAGTCCTATTTTGAGTTGGGTTGGGATAGACCCGTATCTCTGAAGGTTCTAATTCCATAGGTTCTTCCTCTTCTTCTACAGGTGGAATTCCTCCTATAATGGCAAGTCTTGTATGATTTGTATTACCATCATTATCTGTTACGATAGCTTGGAGGTAATGTACCTCATGTGTCAAGTTTTGAATTGTAGTTTTTAGATCTGTGAATATAAAGGGAGATTCAGAGGAGATAGCTACTGGTTCTCCATTGATGAGTAGCTTCACATTTATAACAGTACCATCTGGATCTGTTGCATCTATTTGTATGTCACCTCCATTCCATACAGACACATCTATAGGACTGGTAGGATCTACAAAATTAATTTCTGGTTTAGCTCCGATAGGACCGCCGTCATAAAAATTTCCATAACCTTGCCATGCAGAAAGTGATTCATATATATCATTAGAAATCTGCTCAGGGATCAATATATTATTGATGGCATCGTCTCCTAATCTGTCTCTTAATTGTTGTACGTATAGACTTCTTGGTTGTACCTTATTACCCCAGCTCTCCCAGTATCCTGCTCCAGTCTGATTAGTACCAGAACATCCTATAGCCCAATTAATAGACCCCAGAGGACTATCTACTCTAAATTCACCACCGTATGATGAGATATTCCAGAACATAGTCTGAGCCCCTGCCCATCCATGACCTGTACCTGAGTCACCTCTATTCCATACTCTTGTAGATCCAGCTCGTAGATTATCAAAGAGCGTCCCTGTCGCCCACCTGTGATGAGGACCTACATCAGATTGGGCACTTTCTGCTAAGCCATCAAGAAAAACATTAGGACCAGTAACTCGTGAGCCAGTTACAAAATCATGTCTTCCATTCTTTGCATAGCACCGTTGGAATAGATTCCCTAATCCTTTCTGAATAGCAAATGAATATCTTCTACCACCTGTCACTATTGACTTAGGGTCAATGTAAGCACAATCTTGTACAGTTGTAAAGTTGGCATTTTCAATATTGACTGTACTGTAGGCGAGGTATTGTCCAGTGACTTGTTTTACCCAACAGTTCTCTGAGTCTTTGAGCCTAACAGCTGTCCAAGCGTGAGACTCATCAGCATTACTATCGTAGAATGATTGTATTCTTATGTTTTCGATGCCACACTGACTGATTCGTCTTGATGATCGGATTTTAGAAATAAAGCCACCACCATAACGGGCTTCTATGACATCGACAATTGGAATATTAATAAAGATGGTGTCGTCAGAGATATTAGTAATTACTCGCTCATGATTAATGGTATAATCTCCTGGTGTCCAACCATTGCATCCGCTAGAGCCATTGCATAATGTTTCTTGATCCATACCTAATTCTTCTATCCAAAATTGATTAGGTGTTCTCGTTACTACGATATGATCTCCCACGAGAAAATTAGATACGTCTTGTACTTTAAATGAATAAGAACCGACAGCAACATATTCAGTCGTAATGCTTTGTTCTGATTCTTCGTCTATATCGATGCCACCTGATCCCAATATGCTGATGACACTATGATTGGTACGAGGATTGGAGTGGAGGACCGTCCCATTTAGGCCTTGACCTTCCCCTCTTAGAATCACTCCAGATTCTCTGATGGTTATGACATTATTCAAACTATAATGCCCTGATTTAATTAATACAGTTCCTCTAAATCCATTTTCATCTGGTGGCAAGGCTTCTACCATATCTATAGCAGCCTGTAGTCGACCAGTATCATCCCCTTCTTCTGGAGTAATTATCACTTTTACTGATATGTCAGTAGGAAGAGAAACTCCTCCTCCCATATAGCCTGCATGAGAATAATCTGGAATAATGTTGATGCTATCTGATTGACCTTCCATAGGAAATGGGATGTATGTCAATTCACCCTGATTCAGATACACTAATTCTGATGCATTTTGACCATAAGCCAATTTCGCTACGATCACACTAATAAAAAGAATGAATAAAATTTTAGCATTCATAAAATAAATATACTGATAGCATATCAAAAGTTATGATGAAAATGTCTACTTAGGATTTGATATTATTACTAATAGTGTAGATCGAATTATGGGATTTTAAAATACTTGGTTTTTAAGGCCTCTTATTACAATATAGATATTGATGACTCCGACGTAATAGATTGTGTGAAATAAAAAGAGGAATGCCTGTGTAGACATTCCTCTTATACAAATACAGAATTTTATATTTCGTATTTATAAAATTACTTCATGAGAATATTAATCATCTTCTCCTACAGAAGTATCTGAGCTATTAGGATGATAAGGAGAATCAGCATTGTCCTCAGGATTAAGTCCTTGGCCAGCTACTCTTCCTTGGAAGTCATCTTCGAATACAACTGCTTCAGATCCTGAATCAGAAGAGTAGATAACGATATCATCAACGTGATATACACCATCACTTACAGTAGAGTTACTAGCATATTTCCATTGGAAATTAGCTGCTCCATCAATTGTAGCTGCTAAATGACCATCTACATCTCCATCTCCACCGTTAGTTGTACTTACAGCATCTGCAATTACAGTTTGTCCACCTATAACTACAGTATATGATGGTGTACCAACACCATCTGCTGCCCAGCTCACTTCGATAGGTACCCATACATTAGGCATACCTTCTGGGAAATTAGCTGCTGCGATAGCATCATCTGACGCTCCTTCTCTAAATTCATGAGGTGCATTGTCTTTTAATCTTACTTCAACGATAGAGAAATCACCAGTTGTAGAACTTCCTGCAACATTGATAAATCCATCTTGAATATCCATACCTGGACCTTCAGCTACTCTGTACATAAAAGTAATTCTTCCAGTCTGAATAGAATCTACTAGTAATCTTAACTCACCAGTATCATCATCTTTAGTGTCAGTGATGACAGCATATCTGTTCTTAGGAGCAGTAACTACAATTGTCTCTGTTGCTGATGCTACAACACCATCTGTTGCAGTCACAGTAAGTACAACGTCATATGTACCCTCAGCAGAAAAAGTATAAGTTGGACTCTCATCAGTAGATGTTCCGTCTCCTCCGAAGTCCCATGATGAAGTGAAAGTTCTGTCATCTATTCCATTAACAACAGAGTTGTTAGTGAAGCTATAAGTTAATGAGTTATCAGCATCAACTTGCGCCATAAAACTAGCCACAACAGTTGATGGATCTACCATTGGGTCAGGACCAGACCCCATACCATCATCATCGTCGTCTCCACAAGAGCTAATTACCATTGCAATTGATAGAAATAATGACATCATAAGGAAGATATTTTTGCTTCCTTTAGTTATTACATTTTTCATGTTTGTTATTTTAAGTTTTTTCATTTAATTAAAAAATATGTTGATTAAGAAACTTAGTCCCAATTCACTAAGGAAATTGCAAAGACTAAATTGGTCAACCAAATTAGATGGAAGTAATTGAATCGCCAAACATTTTGATTATTATTTTTACTTTTTTCGAATTAAATAAGGCTTTTGATACTATACTTGGAGTTAAATATTGTTAATATCCATTTACATAGTTAGTCATAATTTCCTGTACTTCATTAGCAAACTCTTTAAGTGAGGCAATAGTAGAACCGATAGAATTAATTATCTTTTACCTTGTGGAATACTAACAGCCTATGAAATTTCTAAATTTAATTTTATTGCTATCATATTTGATTATGTTATCAGTTGTGAATCTAAATGCACAACTGTTTGATGATCCTGAAGAATTAGCAGAAGCTGTTAACTCATCTACTCTTGGAGGTGTTTTTACCGTTAAGAATGGAACATATAATGATTTTGAGGCCACATTTGAGATTTTAGCGACTGCTGAACATCCAGTAGTTATTAAAGCTGAGACAATAGGAGCTGTGATCTTAAAAGGTGAATCTCATTTTGTTATTAGGAAGTCTTCACACGTCAGCTTAGAGGGATTTGTGTTTGATGGTCAGGGAGAAGAGACTTTGGTCAAATTAGAAGGCTGCAATAATATACGTATCACCAGAAATGTATTTGAATTAGAAACATCGGAATCAATTAAGTGGGTATTTATAGGAGGGGTCTTCAATGATAATATTTTTCCATTCCAATATCCAAGTCATCATAATCGCATAGATCATAATATATTCCAGAATAAAGATACTCCTGGGCACTATATCACTGTAGATGGCTCTTTTGATGATACTGGTGCTGAAGAAGTTTATTATCAATCTCAATATGATACAATAGATCATAATTATTTTAAGAATAATAGTCCGAGGGCAATTAATGAACAAGAATCTATTAGGATAGGGTGGAGTGAAATGTCTCAGAGTAGTGGTTTCACGATTGTAGAGCATAATCTGTTTGAGGACTGTGATGGTGATCCAGAAATCGTATCTGTTAAGTCATGTGACAATATAATTAGACACAATACTTTTAGAGGCTCATACGGTACGCTGTCGCTAAGACATGGTAACAGAAATATAGTCGAAGGAAATTATTTTTTTGGTAATGATAAACCCATAGGATCGTCTCTGTCTGGATCAAACTTATACACAGGTGGGATTCGTATTTATGGGACAGATCACCTTATCATTAATAATTATATGGAAGGATTGAGCGGTACCCGATGGGATGCACCGATCACATTAACCTTGGGTGATGCTATCGATGGTCAAAGTTCAAATTTGTCAAAGCACTTTAGAGCAGAAAGGGTAATTATCGCCTATAATACTCTGGTCAATAATGAGCATAATATTGAAATCGGATTTGATAATAACAATGCTTATAAAAATGACTTAAAAGACATAACAATTGCCCATAATCTCATTACTGGATCTGATAATAGTATGGTTGATATTGTTGATCCTGATAATGATCAAGGCGATAATATTATCTGGCAGAATAATCTAATGTACCCTGAAGGAAATGCGATTCTGATTTCTGGTGCAACTTTGACATCTTTTGATGCTGGGGAGGTTATAAGTGAAGATCCATTTTTAGAGTTTGATAATATTACAGAAGTATGGAAGACAACTGCGCCATCACCAACTTATAATCACTCTATTAACGACCTGTTGGTAGGGGAAGATATTGATGGTCAAATCAGGCCTACGACGAGCAATCCAGGTGCCGATCATTATAGTCTCGAATCTATAAGATATATGCCATTGACACCTGATGATGTAGGACCTTTCTCGAGAGATGATGGGACTACTTCAGTAGCCGTTGATTATTATAATATAAACACAGATGTCTATCCAGTTCCGGCTAACAATATGCTTCACCTAAGAAGCATTAGTCCATCAGTAACCGACCTTAAATTGCTTGATCTCAGTGGAAAAGTTATGGTAGATTATTCTGTTCCTAAATTAGCTGAAGAGATATCAATTAATACATCATGGATAAATAATGGCGTATATTTTCTAAAACTTTCTGAGGGTAAAAATTTTAAAATTAGAAAAATTATCATCCAGCATTAATTAGCTTGGCGCTACCGGCGTACAATAAAACTACCACTAAAGTTAGATTTAAATATCTCGCATGTAAGCAAAGCGTTAATTCTTCTTGGTTTCTATTTTATATATTTGATATTTTTATAATATCTACTTATTAGCACTATAATCAGGCATTAAATTCAATAAGTCATATGGAGCAATTGTATAAGGTTTTTGTTGATTCCAACGGAGTATCTATTGATTCTCGAACGATACAAAAAGGGCAAATTTATTTTGCAATAAAAGGCGATAGATTTGATGGTCATCAATTTGTAGATGAAGTCATAGAAAAAGGTGCTTCTTTAGCTGTGGTCCATGACGAAAAATATCTCAGAGGTGATAAGACATTATTAGTGACTGATACGCTTAGAAGTCTTCAAGATTTAGCCCATTATCATCGGATGCAATTTAATACCCCTGTAATAGGAATCACTGGATCTAATGGAAAGACTACAACTAAAGAATTGATACACGCAGTACTTAGTAGAAAGTATAAAGTACATACTACCAGTGGTAATTTCAATAATCATATAGGTGTTCCTCTTACGCTTCTGTCTGCAGAATTAGATAATGATATCCTGATCATTGAGATGGGAGCCAATCGACTCAAAGATATAGATGAGTTATGTCATATCGCATCGCCTAATTATGGTCTGATTACAAATATTGGCTTAGCTCATATCGAAGGGTTTGGATCTTATGAAAATATCATTATCGGTAAGACAGAGTTATATCGCTATATAGATTCTAACGGTGGTTATATCTTCTACAATGATGAAGACAAGGTATTACATAAAAATCTCCCTAAGCATACGGAGTGTATACCTTACATGGTCGATGACATAGAATTTAAGTATCAACAACCGACCCTGGCTTTTGAGGATACAGAAATGAATGAGACTTATGAGACCAAGTTATTTGGGATGTATAACGAGACAAATATAGAAGCTGCCATCACCTTAGGCAGGTATTTCAGAGTATTAGATGAAGAGATCTTCGATGCTATCAGAAGCTATATTCCTTCTATGAACAGATCTCAGATAACAAAATATTCTGGGGTTACATTTATTAAGGATGCATACAACGCTAATCCTAACAGTATGAAGTTAAGCATTAAGAGTATGATGAATTATGCTACGCCTCACAAATGTCTGGTTTTAGGAGACATGAAAGAATTAGGAGATGAGGGTATTAATCTACACAAAGAAATACTGACCTATTTATCTGATTATCAATGGACTAAAGTTATTTTGGTAGGTCCATTGTTTACTGCAGCCAATGAGGACTTTGGTTACGTAAGTTATAACAATGCCAATGACCTTAAAGAGGACATGTCAAAATTATTATCAGATTGGAATAACTGTATAGTACTACTCAAGGGTTCTCGATCAATGCAATTAGAGTCGATAATCGAGTCATAGACTGATCTATTATTTGTAATACAATTCTTAAAGAAAATTGAGTATCGAGGTCATCAACTGATAGCTAAAATGATATCTGGAATCTGACCTTGTATAAGATCATTATAATCTTCCTCCGTGCATGGATACGTCTTATTATCGATGGGATGCACGAAAGACCATCTTTTAGTGATTTTGCTTTTTGTAAATTGAATAGGGTCTTCTGAGAGTTCACTTTGCACGAGGTAAGTCGTGTTATTCTCAGGCTTAGTATCGATATTTTTGTGAAGGCATCCTTCAAGGAAATACCAAAACATCAAACTAATAAATTCTTCTCTATCACCCTCCAGTGCCTCCTCTCCCATATTCATGCAGAATAGTTGTAGGCCAGAAGATAGGCCTGCAGATCTTGAAATTGTACATGCTTCGTATATATCAAATCCAGTAATATCCGAAGTGTTACTAAATGAATCTTGTTTTCTCACTGCATCAATATTAAAAAATACTGTATCTGACTTCCTGATAAGAGCATCTGCAAGCTCACTGGACTGCTTATATTCTCCAAGGCTGACGGAAGGCTTAACAGGTACAGCACCTAAATGTCTCTGATACCCTATGTTATGTCTTGTAGTAATGGACTTTTTAGATATGTAAATCGGGTCATTATCTATATTTTTAAAATTGTCAAGTTCCTTGCAAGACGCGATTATAAAACTAACCCCTGATTCTATACAACTTACTGATTCTGATACGCTTGTGAGAGAATGTACACTTAGATTAAACTTCTCATATATGTTAAGCTTATCGCATAACTTTGAATAAAAGCTATCTTTTACTACCTTTTCACCGAGAATAAGATTTATCGATTCTTTTTGGGAGCCTGGATATCTCACCAAAAATTTCTCGAATAAATGACAACTGAGACGCGGTTCAGATGAACTGTCTATCTCGTTATTGGTATTGCTGTATTTGCTCATGAGCTGATATGTTGTGATACAAAATTAGTAAATGCTGAAAATAAATGATTTAAATATTACATTTATTTGTAATATATAATTAATTTTACTCCGTTATTAATGATAATGGACATTTGAGACTGCCTAATTTATAGTAATAATAGTGTGCACAGAGCTATAAGTATAGGCTTAATAACACTTGATAATTGAGATTTAGAAACATGGAAAACTACAACATGAACTTTTTATCTAACTGGAAAGTAGCAATGCTCTTTCTATTTTTTGCACCATTAGCCCTAATGGCGCAAGATCCCGATCCCACGATCATATCTACTTCTGAAGAAGAATTAGAGGAAGATGATTATAAGGATACTTGGAAGACTCCTAACATCACTGACGAGATGACGATCGATGATGAACAGAATAAGTCATGGAGAATGGGAGACTACAAGTTTTCTTCTAAGCCTAAAAACTCTTGGGAGGTCGGACTCCATGCGGGTCATTTTTTCATAGATGGCGATGTAGATAGAGAAATACCAGGAGGATGGGGTGTAGGACTACACTTAAGAAAAGCAATTAATTACTCATTCTCAATAAGAGGTTCATTATTCTACGGTATGGCCAAAGGAATAGAGAATCAATTCTGGAGACATAAATTCAACACCAGTGGTGGGGGTATTAATCAGATAGGAGGTGGTCTTGTAGAGCCTACTTTTGATCCTTATGATCCTACGACAGGAGGTCCTGGAGAATGGATTCCTTCTTTTAGAACGCAGTATGTATCTGCTGATATGGCAGTTGTACTAAATATCGGTAATTTATTGTTCCACCAAGAAAGAAATAAGTGGAACTGGTATGCTGCTATAGGAGTGGGATTAGATCATCATACAGCTAATCTTGATTTATTAAATGCATCTGGTGACCCTTACGGTACAGGTATAGATGGCGGTATAAGACAAGCCATAGGATGGACTCAAGAAAGATTCAATACAAAAGCAGGAAGAGATGAGATAGAAGCAAGTATCGAAGCTATATATGATGGTGTGTATGAGACTGAAGGTTTCAAAAAAGCAGGTATTTTCAGATTTGGTGATGACTTCAATGTACACGTGGTCTTTATACCATCTATGGGTATCTCAAGAAAAATAACAAAGAGAATCAATATCGGAATTGAACATCAAATATTCTTATCTGATAATGACTATTTAGATGGCATTAAATTCCGTACTGCAGTCGATCAAACCAATAATGCAGATATAGGACACTATACACATATGAGATTAGGATTAAATATCGGAAACTTTGATAAAGTAACTGAGCCATTATATTGGTTAAATCCTATGGACATTGCATTTACAGAATTGAATGATTTAAAAAATCAACCTCAATTAGACCTTACGGATGAGGATCAGGATGGTGTTATCGATATGCTCGATCAAGAGCTAAACACACCAGAAGGATGTCCTGTAGATACAAGAGGTGTACTTCTTGATAGTGATGGTGACGGCATAGTTGATTGTGAGGACAAAGAGCCTTACAGTAGACCTGGTTGTCCGATCGATGAATATGGAGTGGCAAATTGCGAAGAAGAATGTTGTGCATCAGAAGATGACATAAATAAACTAATAGATGCAAGAGCTGAAGAATTTAAAGCAGCAGCACTGTCTAATAGCTCTAACTATGGCGGAGGCGGAACTGTATCAAGAACAGTTACCAATCCTGACGGCACGACTACAATTATCAGAGAGCCAGCAAGAACGGTTACTAATGCTGACGGTACGACGACTATCGTAAGAGAGCCATCAAGAAATAACAGTGGCACTTACGTAAGTTCTGGATGTGGAGATTGGTTCTTACCGATGATACATTATGACCTTAACAAGTATAGCATCAAGCCAGAATACTTCAGTCACTTACATAATGTTGCTCAGGTAATGAAAAAGTGCCCGACAGTATGTGTAACAGCTCAAGGTTTTACTGATAGCAGAAATTCAAACGATTACAATAGAGTGTTATCTTATAGAAGAGCAAAATCAGCTGTAGATTATCTTGTTGATAATTATGCAATTGATAGAAGTAGAATAAAATTAATGTACGGAGGAGAAGAGAATCCTATGGTTAACTCTCCGACATCTGAGGCTCACCACTTCATGAATAGAAGGGTAGAGTTCAGAACTTGTGACGCTGTAGATTTTGATATGGCACCACCTGAAGGTACAAGTACATTATCATCTGGAAGCAGTTCGCAGCCGGATTATTACAAAGGGAATAAGTCATCTGGATATTAATAAGACATATGATTTAGGAATATTAAAAAAGCTCTGGGATTAATTTCTCAGGGCTTTTTTAAGTTATAC
>CAZBXL010000019.1:22731-45080 GCA_964495785.1 uncultured Saprospiraceae bacterium
AAAAAGTTATGATAAGAGAAGGCTCAGAAGTAAAATGGAAATGGGGAAACGGCTACGGTGAAGGGAAAGTAATAGAAACTTACAATGAAAGTGTAAGTAAGACCATAGAAGGTAGTAAGATTACTCGAAACGGAGAAACAAATAATAAAGCTTTGTACATAGAAACTGATGATGGTAGTCATGTACTAAAGCTCGAAAGCGAAGTAGAAAAAAATTAGTAGAACCTGAAAAACATAAAGACATGAAATATAACATAGAAGCACCTTTTAATTTTTCTGAAAAGGACAAGAGTATAATAGAACAGAAATTAGACAGTTTGAGTAAATTCAATATCGGGGCCACTGCAGCAGATATCTTTTTTAAAGAAAAAGATGGGACAAACGTAGGTGATATACACTCAGAGATCAGATTGTATATTAAAGGCACTGACATTTTTGCCGAGAGTTATGATTCTCAAGCTATTGTAGCATTTAATCATACTTTTGATGCAGTTAAGAGGCAAGTCATTAAGCTCAAAGAAAAGCGAAAAGATCATCATAGCGATATCAAAAATATAGATTTGAATTAATCAATCTATAGAAAGTAAAGTTCTCAAACTAAAAGGGATAGATGCATTAAATGCAACTATCCCTTTTTTATTTCTAATATCTTAACTCTTATTTCTAAGCCAATATCTTTACAGGATTTTCTAAGAAAGCTTTAAGAGTCTGTAAGAAGGCTGCTCCTTTAGCACCGTCTACAATTCTATGATCACATGATAATGTCACTTTCATCATATTACCTACTACGATCTGACCATCTTTTACTATAGGTTTTTCGACGATCGTACCTACAGCAAGGATGCATGCATCTGGTGGATTAATGATGGCAGTAAATTCTTCAATATCAAACATCCCTAAGTTACTTATTGTGAACGTATTACCGCTCATTTCTTCAGGAGATAGCTTTCTTTCTTTGGCCTTGCCAGCTAATGTTTTGATCTCAGACTTAATCATAGTCAGAGACTTGAGGTCAGCATCTCTGATGACTGGAACAAGTAGACCTTCTTCTACAGCTACGGCTACACCTATATTGATGTTTTGATGATAAGTTATTTTATCTCCTAACCAAGAACCATTAATTAATGGATGTTTTCTGAGAGCAGCAGCACTGGCTTTGACAACCATATCATTAAATGATATTCTAACCTCTGCATCCTCATTGATAGCTTTTCTTGCAGCTATAGAATTGTCCATGTTGATCTCAACAGTAAGGTAAAAGTGAGGTGCCGAGAACTTGCTTTCTCCAAGTCTCTTAGCAATCACTTTTCTCATTTGTGAGATAGGCTTATCACCATAGATGTCAGGATTGATATTGCTGATCATCTGAGGCATAGCTGCTTGAGAGCTACTTGCCTTAGCTGTACCGTTTTCTATAGCGTTTTCAATGTCTGTTTTTACGATTCTTCCATTCTCTCCAGAACCTGAAATCATACTCAGGTCTAAACCACTATCACTGGCCATTTTTTTAGCCAATGGAGAAGCAAATATTCTACCGTCATTATGAGACTGATTATGCGTAGCTTGTGATGACTTAGATGGCGCTGGAGAAGTAGATGCTGTACTTTTCTTTTCACTCTTAGTTTCTTTTATATCTTCTTTCTTAGGTTCCTCCTTCTGAGTTCCAGAATTCTGAGCACCATTATCTGATGCTTTAGATTCGCTACTAGAGCCTCCTCCGGATTGTATTTCAGCTAATAGATCATCTATATTTTCCCCTTTGCTGCCTATGATAGCTATGACGCCCTCAACAGGCACAGGCCCTTCAGCTACTCCTATATGTAATAATACCCCAGAGTTAAAACTTTCCAGCTCCATCGTCGCTTTGTCCGTTTCTACTTCTGCAAGTATATCACCTGGTTCTACTTCGTCACCTACTTTTTTCTGCCAACCTACAATGTTGCCTTCCTCCATTGTATCACTAAGTCGAGGCATCTTTATTACTTCTGCCATTTTGTTTGTTTTTATTGTAAACTAAACACTAATTTAATCATGATTTGAAATAAAAGTACAATATTACTATACAAGAACCCTTTCAGGGGAATATTGTTAGATAATTTTGGTGAAAACTCGAAAAAACCGAATGTGAGACTCTATGATATAGAAGCATATCTATAATATACCTTAATTCATCATTAGAATAACGCTTGTTGTATTTTATTAATGTGTAAATAGCTATTTTTGAGATAATGAAATTCTCTTCCAAGACATTAGAAAAAGCGGTGGATGCTCTAAGCTTACTGCCAAGTATAGGTAGAAAATCTGCATTGAGATTGGCATTACACTTAGCTGATAACGATACGGAAAAAAAAGATAAAATTATAGCCGCTATAGCAGCACTTCGTGATGATCTAAAGTCATGTAAAGAATGCCATAATTTTTCAGATACAGATGTATGTGATATTTGTTCTGACACGTTGCGTAATCATAAGACAATATGTGTAGTAGAATCAGTCAAGGATGTGATGGCTATAGAAAACACTCAACAGTTTAGTGGTGTGTATCATGTACTTGGAGGTGTCATATCACCTCTTGAAGGTGTAGGGCCAGAAGATCTTAATATTGACTCTCTTGTTCTTCGTATTAATAGTGAAGAAGATATCGATGAGTTAATCATGGCCATTAGTCCTACTATAGAAGGAGATACAACGATATACTACATTTCTAAATTACTCGAAGGAAAAGTAAAAGTATCTACGATCGCAAGAGGTGTTTCATTTGGTGGTGAATTAGAATATGCAGATGAGCTGACACTCGGCAGATCCATACATAGCAGAACAGTGTATAATCAGGAAATCTCTTTATAAGATCTATATCCCTGATGACCAATCTAAGCATTGTCATAGTCAACTATAAAGTCAAGTACTTCTTAAGGCAGTGTATACAATCTATTCTCAATAGCGAATGTACTATTGATTATGATATTATCGTGGTCGATAATGCATCAGACGATGGAAGTGTAGAACTACTAAGAGATTACTTTCCTCAAGTTAAGGTCATTGCTAACAAAGATAATGTTGGTTTTTCGAGAGCCAATAATCAAGGTTTTGCTATAACGGAATCAGAGTATGTGCTCATACTTAATCCAGATACTATTCTACAAGAAGATACCCTTCAAGTATGTTATGATTACATGCAAAAGCATAAAGGGGTAGGAGCTATAGGTGTGAGAATGTTAGATGGCAAAGGGCAGTTCTTACCTGAGTCAAAAAGAGGATTTCCTACACCATTAAGTGCACTCTGGAAAATGCTTAAGGTTTCATCATTATTTCCTAAGTCAGCATTTTTTAATGGATATTATCTTGGCAATATAGATGAGAATCAAATAAGTGAGATTGATGTTTTGACAGGGGCATTTATGTTTGTTCAAAAAGATGTTTTAGATAGGGTCGGTGGATTTGATGAAGATTATTTTATGTACGGTGAGGATATAGAGCTAAGTTATCAAATAGGGAGACAAGGCTATAAAATTGTATACCTGCCTACTACATCAATTATACACTTCAAAGGTGAAAGCACTAAGAAGGCTTCTCTGAAGTATCTCAAAAGTTTCTATGGCGCTATGGGTATATACGCCAGAAAAAGAAATTCCAATACAGGATCTATCTGGAAACTGATACTGCAATTAGGTATCATAATATCTGCTATTGCTTTTATACTGAAGCAGTTATTGGGTAAGGTCATGAGGCCTGCGTCAGATATACTTGTTCTGTTTGGGGTAGGGAAGATATTGCAAAGGTTATGGGGGGTGATATATTTTAATGATCCTCAGTACTATCATGATATAGAGATTAATATAAGTCTTATCGGATTGATAGGCGTACTCGTTTTTGTCTATTACCTATTTGGACAGTATGATAAGAGGCATAATATAAAACATTTAGGTTATGGTTTTTTGATAGGAACTTTAGCTATGTTTTCTATATATAGTCTATTGCCAATTGAGTTGCGATTTTCGAGACTTGTCATGGTGGTCCTTGCTGTTAAGAGTCCATTTATTCTCTATATAACAAGACGTATTTATAATCTTATGTCTCAAAAGAGAAGTGTATTTAATTTGTATGATAACAAGCGTATAGGTGTTGTTGGCTCAAAAGAATCATGTAAGGCCGTGGATATGATTGCTGATAATTATTCCACGACCCAGCAGATTATAGGTCATATTACTAACGAGGATGTCAAGGATAACTTAGGTCTATTAGATGAGTTAGAAGATATCGTCACATCTCGTAATATCAATGAACTTATCTTCTGTAGTAGAGATCTCAGCTCGGACTATATATTTCAGTCTATGGCTAAGATGGGAAATAAGGTGTCTTATAAAATCGCCAATGATGATAACAAAAGTATCTTAGGAAGTGACTCTAAGGATAAAGCTGGAGAATGGTATGCATTAGATATAGCCTATAAAATTAACCAACCATTCCACGTCAGAATCAAGCGTCTTTTTGATTTATCGATGTGTTTATTATTTATAATATTATTTCCTCTCTTTCTGATTTTTTCTCATAAGCGAGGGTCAATATATGCTAATTGGATTCTCGTACTCTTATCTAAGAAAACATGGATAGGCTACGCTAAGTCAGATGACCGACTGACTGACTTACCGACAATAAAGGATGGCGTATTAGAACTAAAGCCAAATCTGATGCAAAAAGTGTATGCGACTAATCTTTATTACGCAAGAAATTATAGTGTATGGTTAGAGATTGAGAAGATGAGTCAGCTCTTGTTTAATAGATCATCATAGATAGGAATATCATTATCTGTAATGTATCTCTGTTAATTTGATAATTATTCTACATGTGTAAAAGTATGTGGTAATAATCTTTTTCTAAATTTCCGCTTGTTGCAAATAAAAAAGCAGATCAATGACTTGATCTGCTTTATTTATTGAGAATAAAATAATTTCTATTTTACTCTGTTACAAGATTGATGTTCAGGTCAAACTCGTCGTATATGGTTTTGTCACCAAGATTATCAAAGAAACTGCCCGAACCATATTTGATATTATAATCACTTCTATCAATTTGAATTTCGGCTTGAGCGACATTGTCATTAATTTTTGTGTTGAATGAAGTAGACTTAGTAATGTCTTTTATGGTTAGATCACCAGTAACTTTGTAGTCACCTGGCATGCCTCTTGATACGACCTTAGTGATAACAAATTTTGCAGTAGGATAAGTAGCTACTCCAAAAAAATCATCAGAACTAAGATGGCCTACAAGTTTCTTAGCGCCTCCCTCATTCAGGTCGGTGCATGTTATTGTTGTCATATCTATAACGAACTCTCCGCCCGTTAAGACATCTCCTTCGTAGTCAAGATTTCCTGATTGGATTTTAATAGTACCCTCATGAGATCCAGTTACCTTACGGCCTTCCCAAGTGATATTTGATTTGTTGACATCTACAGATTTTGTTGTGATCAACTCAGGATCAACTACCAAAAAACTTAATCCGATAAATAGTGAAATAAGTGAATGCATAATTATTATTTATTGTTAGTAATTTAATTTCTTTTGTAGAGGTAGATTAAGCTCTCATCTTATCTAAGAGCTGTGACAATTGCTGAGCTTCATTTGTTGTCAAGCTATTGAATTCTTTTTCGAGCTCATCTATGTTAATATCAATTTTTGTAAGTAAGTTTTTTGAGGATCTGGTTAGAGTGACATCTAGTTTTCTATTGTCTTTTTTAGATATAGATTTTTTAACTAAGCCTTTCTTTTCTAACCTGTCCACTATTCTTGAGGCATCTGACATCTTATCAAGCATACGTTCTCTTATTGTTAGAGTCGATATAGGCGTACCAGCCCCTCTTAATATCCTTAGTATATTATATTGCTTAGGTGTCAGATTATAATTTTTGAAAAATTGCTTTTGTCTATCGCTTATCCAATTATAGGAGAACATCAGATTAACCATCAATTTCTGATAATGACTTTTAAAAGGTTGCGACTGATATATTTCTTTTTCTATTTCCAATATTATAATTTACAATGTTTAAACATCGAAATAAGTTAAAAGTTCTAATCTGATTAAAAGATTATAAAAATTTACATTCATGTTTAATATCAATTAACTTTGGACTATGTCATTAATTAAAGCTATAAAGAAAGAGACTGCTACTCTCAAGTCGAAATTAGTCCGGCACCGGAGACATCTGCATATGCATCCTGAGCTATCCTTTAAAGAGGTCAATACGAGTGCATATGTCAAGGAGCAGCTCACAGCTAATGACATAAAATATAGTGATGGATATTGTAAGCATGGGATTGTGGCTGAGATCACTGGATCAAAGAAGGGCAAGTCTGTGTATCTCAGAGGAGATATGGATGCACTCCCTATTAAGGAAGAAAATAATGTACCCTATGCCTCTAAGAATCCCGGTGTCATGCATGCATGTGGGCATGATGTCCATACGACATGCGTATTAGGTACTGCAATTGTACTTAATAGATTAAAATCTCAAATAGCTGGTACTTATAGAATTGTTTTTCAGCCAGGAGAAGAGCAGCTACCCGGAGGTGCATCTATTATGATAAAGGATGGTGCTATTAAGAATGCTAAGAAATCTGTCATATTCGGGCAGCATGTGCACCCACCATTAGAGGTAGGAAAAGTGGGGTTCTACCCTGGGGAGTATATGGCATCAGCAGACGAGATCTATATAGAGATCATAGGACGCGGGGGCCATGCCGCATTGCCCTTAAATTTTATAGATCCTATAATGGTCAGCGGTCACGTGTTAAATGCTTTGCATACCATCATATCAAGATATTCAGATCCCAAGGTACCATCGGTATTGAGTTTTGGTAAAATAAATTCTAACGGTGGAGCTACTAATGTGATACCAGATAAAGTGACCATACAAGGCACCTTCAGAACCATGGATGAGAATAATAGATCACATATCCAAAAGATCATTAAAGACATTGTGAAAAACATATCCAAGGCTTATGGCGCTAAATCAAAGGTAAATATCAAAGTGGGGTATCCTACGCTATACAACAATCCAGAACTTACATTAAGATCTATGGCTCATGCAGAAAATTATCTCGGTAAGAAGAATGTCGTGATGTTAGATAAGCGTATGACTGCTGAGGATTTTTCTTATTACTCTCAGATGATGCCTGCATGTTTTTATAGATTGGGTGTCAGAAATGAAAAACAAGGTATAACTTCATCAGTACATACGCCGACCTTTGATATTGACGAGAAAGCACTAAAAGTCGGAGTGGGACTTATGAGTTATTTGGCTGTGCAGGAGGGTATGTGAGACAATGATTGATGTTGGTTATAGATAATAATTATGAAAGGGTAGTACTTTATTTACTACTTATAACTCTATTGCAAATAGCTTGTGATTATCTCTTCCTCATGTTACTTATAAATCTTAATAGTAAATGATAAACAAAATCGGATTCGGGGGTGGTTGTCATTGGTGTACTGAAGCAGTATTTAATCATATAAGTGGTGTCAATAATGTAGAGCAGGGTTGGATCAGATCTTATGCTCCGAATGACATTTTTTCTGAGGCAGTCGTCGTCCATTATGAAACAGAATTGGTCTCATTAGAATTTCTTACCAGAGTTCATCTTGCATCTCACTCAAGTACTTCTAATCATTCAATGAGAAATAAATATCAGTCGGCTATCTATTTTATCAACGAAAATGATAAGTCAAAACTAAATAGGATAATGACAAGATTGAAAATTGAAACTCAGAAATCATACATCACACAAATACTACGATTCTCTGAATTCAAGATTAATACTGAAGAATACATTAATTATTTTGATAAGAATCCAGATGCTCCTTTTTGTCATACCTACATCATTCCAAAGTTGAAATTAATTCAGAATAAGTTTGGGAAAGAGAATTTTGTCTCAGAAAATATATCGTTGTAAAGGGTGTCAGAATTTAGTTTTAGGCAAATATTATTTAAAATCAAGAAAGACCGATCTTATCGATGTTGTGTAAAATAATCTTTCATTTGAAGTATGAATAGGGCAATTCCTGAAATTATTAAAAACCAGATTGCCAACTTGTAGAAAATAGTATAGCTGCTTTATGATTTCTACCTGAAGATAATAACTAATCTATCAAATCACCCGCTAATTGTATAAGCTGTATCTCCCTTAGACGTGCATTAAATTTTGCATTATTGAGACTCGTCTGGGAGTTAAGTAAGTTGAGTTGAGCTTGTCTAAATTCTATAGAGCTTAGTTGGCCCATGTTGACTTGATCTTCAGTTCTTCTAAAGTTTTCTTCGTTGGTTCGTAGGGCATTTTCTTCTACTGATAGTACAAAGAGGGCATTCTCATAATTAGCCCATGCGTTGAGGATATCTCTTTCGATCTCTTGTTGTAGCTGTTGTATAACTAATTCTTGATTAGTAAGATTGATGATAGAATTTTGTTTTCGGATATCTCTTGTACCATCAAAAACGTTCCAGCTTAAGCCTACATTAGCAGAAAGTCCACGAGAGTTAGATGTGGTTACAAATGATCCGGGCTGATTATTGGCGTAACTATAATCATATGAGGCTCCAGCAAAGACAATTGGTTTTTTTTCAGCTTCGATAAGTTCTATATCTAATGCATTGACGGCAAGGTTTTGTTTATTGACCAATACAGAAATATTTTCTTCTTTTGCTACGTCCATTATTGTATTCAAGTCCAAAACTACAGAAAGTTCAGATTCTGGATCGATCTTAAAATCTATATCTGCACTTCTACCCATTGCGATGTTTAGATTTCTTTTTTCATTTTCTAAGTTCATGGTAGCATTCAGGATATTGACACTATCTCTTTGTATATCTACTTTTGCGTTAAGCACATCAAGTCCACTTCCTTGTCCCAAGTCAGATAAGTATTGGGCTCGCCTTAGTCTCTCATTGGATATGAGAATAGCTTCTTGTAGTGCAGCGATATTAGCAGAAAACTGTGCAACAGAAAAGTAGATGTTATATACTTGGAGGAGGTTCTGCTCTATCGTCTGCTTAAGCTGCAGATCTGATAGAATTAAAACTTCTTTGAGTTGATCAAGAGTCAATTTTCTATTTCTATCTACGATGTTATAGTCTGCTTGTACTGATGCATTAATCCCCCATGCTATAGCATTATCAGTGCTTGCATCGAGCCCGTTGTTGAATTGTTGTGATGATCTTCCGTAGGTAGCATTAGGGCCACCTGTAACTGATACGTTAGGTAGATAGTTGTTTGCTTTTTTTTGCGTATTGTTCGATGCGATATCTACGTTGTTCCTTGATATTTTTATCCCAAAGTTATTATCTAAAGTAATAATCTTAGCGTCTTCCAGTGTAAGAACATCCTGTCCAATTAACTGAGAAGAAAATATAAACGCTATGATATATATTATAATTTTCATTGGTGAATTTTTGATTCTGTGGATGTAATATTCTATAAACTTTCTTCTTCGATGATAGCTCTTTCTACAGATTCTTTAGTTGGCTTATTTCCAGTCCATAACCAGTTCAGATATACTTTGGCGGTATTCTTAAGTGATAGAAGAAGAGGTAATAAAAATAAAGTCATAAAAGTAGCGTAAGCGATTCCATATGCTACTGATATAGCCATTGGAATGAGAAATTGAGCTGAGAAACTTTTTTCAAATATCAGAGGTGCTAAGCCAGCTACGGTTGTCAGTGATGTCAGAAATATAGCTCTAAATCTCGAACGGCCAGCCTCGACCATGGCCTTGTGGTAGGGTATGCCTTCTTTAAGAAGAAGATTAAATTTTTCTATTAAGACAAGTCCATCGTTTACAAGTATACCTACCAGTGCAACAATCCCAAGACCTGATAGAATGTTAATGCTCTGTCCATGTATCCAGTGGCCCCATGCGACACCTACGAAAGAGAATGGAATTAATATAAATAGGAGTAATGGCTGACCATATGACCTAAATACGAATGCAATTACAACATACATCAACATAAGAATGATGGGCAGGATTTTGTTTAGTGCAGCACCAATTTTAGCAAAGCCTCTATTCTGCCCTTCGTATAATGGTGTAACGGTAGGGTACTTAGAAATGATATTGGGAATGACTGATGCCTTGATGTCAGATATAATTTCGGGTGCTGAGTCTTTGGCATTAGAGAGATCTGCTTCTACTCTTATTTCTCTTCTACCATCTAAGTGATTGATTAATACATCACCTCTTTCGATTTTGTAGTTTGCAATTTCTGTTAATGGTACCCTGTTGCCTGTAGGTGTTACGATACGCATTTTGTCAAGATCCAAAATGCTACTTCTATTACTTCTGTCATATCTGACCCAAACTCTGATCTCGTCTCGCCCTCGTTGGAATCGTTGTACAGCGGCTCCAAAAAATCCGGACCTCACTTGAGATATAACACTATTTAGCGTTAAGCCAAGTAGGTAAGCATTGTCTTTAAGTTCAAGCTTAATTTCTTTTATGCCTTCTGGGTCGTTATCTATGACATCTGCTAATCTTGAGTTATTTCTGAAGGCCTGCTTAAGTTCTAATTTCGCTTGCTTAAGTTCAGTTATATTATTGCCTATAAGAGATACGGAAACTGGGCTTCCGCCAAAAGCATTACCTGCACCATATACCACACTTTCAGCTTCATATATAGCACCTACTTTTTCTCTTATCCTTTTGGATACATCAGAGGATCTTATTTCTCGTTTTTCTCCAGGAAGTAGATTAAGAACTAAATTAGCAGTCGCAGTTCCAGGTCCTAATCTGACCACTGTATTTTCTATGACGGGTAAGTTATTAGATTGCTCTTCAGTGAGTTCTTCATTGATGTCCCATGCAGCTTCTTCTATTAGGGTAATCAACGAATCAGTTATTGTCTCGCTAGTACCTTCTGGCATTTTGAGATCTATAGAAACTCTATCAGATGCGACATTAGGAAAGAATGTAAATCTGATAATACCTCCTTTCATGGCACCTACAGTCAGAAGTAGAAAAGCAATTGGTATTGCAAATCCGAAAATATTAAAGTTCAATACAAATTTGAGTACAGGCACATATAATGTATCTCTTATCCACATGACACCTTTGTCGGCCCAGACATTAATCAGAAAGGGTTTAGTCTCTTTGTCAAGTGCTCTAGAATGAGCGAGGTGAGCTGGAAGTATTAAAAAGGCTTCGACTAGAGATATCAATAATATGATGATAACAACTAAGGCTATCTGTCCAAAAAATGATCCCAATCTTTCAGGAAGAAATAAAAATGTCGAAAAGGCAATCATCGTCGTCATGATAGCTGCAATGATGGGCGGCATCACCTGTAATGTCCCATCGATGGCAGCTTGTAACTTAGGCTTTCCATTTTCATATTGATCGTATATATTTTCGGCTATAACTATACCGTCATCTACAAGTATCCCGATAACTATGATCATACCAAATAAGGAGATCACATTAATTGTCATAAAGCTTGGCGCAAAAATGAACAATCCCATAAACGAAAATGGAAGTCCTACAGCAACCCATAATGCAATACTGGGTTTGAGAAATATAGATAAGAATAAGAGTACTAAGAGTATCCCTAATATACCGTTTTCTACAAGTAGATCTTGCCTGTCATTTAATGCTATAGATGAATCTGAACTGACATTTAATTTTATTATTGGGCTGTTGTCATTGTATTTAGAAATGTAAGATTTGATCTCATCAGTAGCATACAGCAAATCCTCATTATTTGTGGTGCTTACAGTTAGCTGTATAGCAGGATTGCCATTGAAGTGAAGTCTGTCAGGTACTTCAGACCATTTGTCTCTTATAATTGCGATATCTCTCAACTTTATCACTTGTCCACTTGGGCTGGCCTTGACGACAATGTAATTGAGCTCGTCTCCGTAATAGAATCTATTGTTAGCTCTTATGAGGTACTCTTCAGTATTGGTTTTTATATTACCTCCCGTGGTGATGATGTTAGAATTTCTGACTGCTGCAGCAACTTCTTCGAATGTAAGATCATAAGCTAATAGGTCATCTTCTCTTACTGCGATTTCAATTTCCTCATCTGGAAAACCACTTAATTCTATCTGCGAGATTCCAGGCATGGCTCTGACATCATCTTCTACTTTTCTGGCTACTTCCTTGAGTGTCTTCAGAGGCACACCTTCTCCACTGACTGTAAATACTATTGCCGTGTTAATGTTTTCTTGTTTCGATATTATAGGGGGTTCCATATCCACAGGAAAAGACGGAACTCTATCTACTGCGTTTTTGACATTAGCCAGGACGATATCTATATCTGCATCTTCTTCTATCTCTACTGTGATCGTAGCACTGTTTTCTTGAGATACTGAAGTCACTCTATCTATATCTACAAGTCCTCTTAAGTTGTCTTCTATTTTCAGTACCACGCCTTCTTCTATCTCAGCTGGTGAGGCTCCTGTGTAGGCTATATTTATAAAAATCAGTTTAGAATCATCAAGCGGAAAGTATGAAGACTTAGTAGCTAGCATACCTATGATTCCAAATATCGTCACTGCGATCACCACCACATTTACGGCGACTGGATATTTTATAAAAAATGAAATAAATTTTTTCATGGATTCATTTGAGAAAGTATTCTATCTAAATGATGTTCTGTTTTACTTAGGTCCAAAATAGAAGAGACGATAAAAATTCTTTTAGTTAGATTTTTCAATTTCATTTATATGTTTGACTTCCATGCCCTCATAAGCACCTGGGAGATTTTTACTTAATATTTCTATACCGTCTGGCAAACCCCTAACGATGGCTTCAGTATCTGTGTAGTGAACAGCATTTATTTCATGAGTTTTAAGTTTATTCTCTTCGAATACGAAAACTTTATCATTTTCTACAATTAGTTTTCTTGATATCTTGTAAGTGTTATCTTCCTGCTTAGCATTGAGCTCTGCTTCGAGGTACATACCCTCACGGAGACCCTTGCCATTAACTCTAATATAGGCCTGGACAGTCTGAGTATTAGGATCTATAAGACTATTGACCCGATTGACTTTTCCTGTCCATGATTTTGTATTTTCTACATTTCGTAATTTGACAGTATTACCTATTTTTAATAAATCTGCAAAGGAAGAATTAACGGCGACTTCTAACTCATATATATTTGGATTAATGAATTCGCCAAGTTTCTGACCTGACCTGATGAGTGCACCTTTATCTACCGTAGCTTCAGTAAGTATTCCATTGAAGGGAGCATAAATTGTATATTTTCTAAGCCGCTCTTCTATGTTCTTGACACTGTACCAAGCAGTACTAATATTTTTACCTGCTACATATAGCTTTTCCTTGTCAGAAGATGCCTTAGGCAGATTAGGTATAGCTTTGTTGATATCGAATTTATTGACATATTCTTGCCATTTAGGATACGCTTCTGGATAATCAAATTTTAGATCGGGGAGTATAGCTACAATCTGATTGAAGAGTGTACTTTTCTGAGATTTAAGACTTGCTCGATCTTCGTCACTATTGATTTGTAGTAGTATATCTCCTTGTTCGTAATATATGCCTGGCTTAAATGTACGGGCGCTATTCTCAAAAATACCTTGTACCTCAGAATACAATTCTATACGATCACGTGCAGCCAGATTTCCACTTGCTGTTATGGTGATCGGCGTAGAGGCGTTTTTCACTATCTCAGTGTAGACGATCGGGACAGCCCTGTCTTCTTTCGGTGGTAACTTACGCTCTCTGTTCTCCATGGCCTTCATGCCCCAGAAGCCGATTGCAATAATAATTATACCGAGAAGACTTACTAAAAATTTTCTCATACTTGATTAAAGTTGCTATAAATGCTTGATTAAGAAACGAATATACGTCATATGTGGTACTCCGTATGACTAAGGCATTAATTTAGTTGACATATTGACGGATAGCGGGTATGAGTTACTATTATTGGATGAGATTTAATGTGAGTTGTCGCGTAGTCTAATTAAAATCAGATCTTATGTTTTTATGTTCGTATCTAATTTTCTATCAATTATTTTAAATGATTAGCAATAGTATTCAGTTATTTCTTTAAAATATTCAATCATTAAAATACATCAGATCATTAGAAGTGAATGTCCACTCAGGTGTCACAATATGAGAATCATTAAAACTGTACCATGGACTCAACTGGACATTAGTCGGATTCTTCAAGATCTGAATCTCTTGTGCTGGCATATAACTCTGGGCTAAAAGATAGATGGTTTGCCCGGTTTCAGTTTCTATTGCTTTGTCTACTATAATGACTGCATGTCCAGGATGTCCACCCTGTATAAGAACATCACCTATTTGTGCATCAGATACATTTTTGGCTATAAGTTCTTTCTCTAACGATGCTGTACCTGCATACATAAAGATCAATTCCATATATTCCCAGAAGTCATCATAAGTATTGGAGGCAGATCTCTCTTGGCTCCACCAAGTTTTGTTGCCCTTCACATTCATTCTATGACCATTCATCCATTTTTTGTATTCGACTTTATGTCCATTGGTGAAATTGAAGTGGATTTGGTTATATTTTTTTTCATACCATAAGTACTCGGCTCGTAATCTCATGACAGCATCTGCACATTGATGTAGATTTTTATCGCCGATATCTAAGTCTATGACTGCTTGATATATATCATTGTTTGACTTAGTGTTGCCATCGAAGTATTTTACAAGTGACCCTTCTGGCTTTAGTTTTAGATTCCTTAGATATTCTTGAAATGAGTTATCATTTTCTAAGCTACGCTCATAACCTGACGGAGTTTGTATTCTTGTTTTGATGAGATCATTCTCGATACTGTGTTCTCCTAATATAATTTCATTATTAATTTCTGAAAAGTCTTCTGGGGAGTAGCTGCTGGAATTCTTGCAGCTTACAGAGAATACAATGAGGACTGAGATGAGAACTAATATATCTTTTGTCATTTATGATTATGAGAGTCTTAATTAGAATCTATCAATAACACATAAGATCTAATGTTATCTATATCATCTTATTATATTATAAAATACCAAAGAGGTGTCATATACATTCTATAACATTTGTCTGCAAGAATATAGTATATAACTAATTGGATATCAAAGGAATATATTTTGATAATCTTATAATGGATATCGTATATCTCTCATTATCAGTAACTTATGTTCTGTATTTAATACATTACAATAAAATGTAATTTGTATTTAACTATTTTACAGTTGCTTATGTATTATAAAAATAAATAATATATCTTAGTGCTTTATTTACACTTCAATTTAAGCAATGGCAAAGATTCTCATAGTCGACGACGACAGAAGCATAAGAAGAACACTAAAGGATATATTAGAATTTGAAAAGTATGAAGTCCATGAAGCTGAAGATGGCCTTACTTGTTTAGTTAAGGTTAAGCAAGATAAATATGACATTATCATTTTAGATATCAAGATGCCTAAGATGGATGGCATGGATGCCATAGACAGATTACAAGAAATCTGCCCAGACATTCCTGTTATTATGATCAGTGGACATGGGGATATCGATACTGCCGTAGAGGCTGTTAAGAAAGGAGCATTTGACTTCCTATCTAAGCCACCAGATCTTAATAGACTTCTGATTACTGTACGTAATGGATTAGATAAGTCTACATTAATAGTACAGAAGAAAACTCTACAACGTAAGGTTAAGAAGTCTAAGGTGCAAGAGATCGTAGGGACGTCACCAGAGATCAGTATTATCAAAGAGACTATAGAGAAAGTGGCACCTACAGATGCCAGAGTCCTCATACAAGGTCCTAATGGAACAGGAAAAGAACTTGTAGCCAGATGGCTACATGAATATAGTGCTCGTAAGACTGGTCCTATGGTGGAAGTTAATTGTGCTGCCATTCCATCAGAGCTTATTGAATCAGAACTATTTGGTCATGAGAAAGGGTCTTTTACTTCAGCTCATAAGCAAAGAATAGGCAAGTTTGAGCTAGCCAATAAAGGGACTCTATTCTTAGATGAGATAGGAGATATGAGTCTCAGTGCACAAGCTAAAGTTCTGAGAGTATTGCAAGAAAGCAGAATCATGAGAGTAGGTGGGGAGAAGGAACTTAACGTAGATGTAAGAGTCGTCGCAGCCACTAATAAAGACCTCAGAAAGGAGATCGCTAAGGGTAACTTTAGAGAAGATCTATTCCACAGATTAGCTGTTATTATAATGAGAGTGCCTTCTCTCAATAAGAGAAGAGAGGATATACCACAGCTCGTAGAGCACTTTAATGTCAAAGTGTGCAAGGAATATGGTATTGCGACCAAAGAAATAGAGCCTAAAGCGATAGAAGAATTAAAGAAAATTAACTGGACGGGTAATATCAGAGAGTTAAGAAATGTCGTAGAACGTCTTATCATTCTTAGTAAAGAAAAAGTGACTAAGAAGGATGTCTTGGACTATGCCACTAAGGTGAGTAATACAAGAAATAATATGGATGATCTATTTGATAAATTTAACTCATTTGCAGAGATGAGGGATCACTTAGAGAAAGAATACGAGAAGTATAAGTCCGTTGTATATTAGGATTAAATTATTAGCAAATTTTTATCGTAAAAAAGAAAATCAGATATGTCAGATACATCTAAGCCAAAGATGAAGCAGTGGAAAGAAGTTAAGGGTGAGAACTCTTGGACGATGTTCAAAGTAATTGCCGAGTTTGTTGAAGGTTTTGATAAAATGAATAAGCAAGGTCCTTGCATATCCATTTTTGGATCAGCTAGGACTAAGCCCGGAGCTAAGTATTATGAGATGTCTGTAGAGATCGCTCGAGCTCTTGTGAGAGAAGGCTTTGGTATCATTACTGGAGGAGGCCCTGGTATTATGGAAGCAGGTAACAAAGGTGCATATTTAGAAAAAGGTCTATCTATAGGATTAAATATTGAGTTGCCATTTGAGCAATCAGGTAATCAATATATCGATGTAGATAAGAACTTAGATCATAGATATTTCTTTATCAGAAAGGTGATGTTCATTAAGTATTCTCAGGCCATTGTTGTCATGCCTGGTGGCTTTGGGACATTAGATGAACTCTTTGAGACATTGACCTTGATACAGACAGACAAGATCAGTAAAGTCCCTGTTGTGTTAGTGGGATCTGATTTCTGGACAGGCCTCATTGATTGGGTTAAGAATACGATGTTAGACCAGTTTGGTAATATATCTCCTGAAGATTTAGAATTGATTCCTATAGTAGATAGTGTTGATGATGTCGTTAAGATTATCAATGACTTCTACAAAACATCTAACCACGAACTTAAGCCTAATTATCAGCTATAATTGGTCAATCATATAGTTGCCATCTAACCCCAAATCTGATCATAGCATCATATTGGGGATAGTCCACAATTTGAAAATGTGGTTCTCTTATAAGTAAGTCTGTGAAGTTGTCTAACTTGACAAATACTCTAAACTTATCGACTTTAAAATTGGCAAATAACTCAGAATAATAGAAGGGTTCTAGTGTCTCTTCTGTCTGATAGAATTGTCCATTAGCTGGCATGAATTTCAGATATCCATCAAAATTGTAGTTGTAATAAATCACACCTAATTGCGATAATAATCTCTTCTTAAAAAGGAATGACTGTAAGTATAACTTATGTATGCTGTACACTCTGGGCAGGTGATAAACGTTATCTGTAAAACTCTGATAAGCTACAGAATTCTCCATCCCAATAAATTTCCATCTGAATTTTTGAGTACCGATAATCTGTAAGAATTTAGTATCAGAGGACTGTACCGGTAATGCATCCACCCCGAAGTATACTGGATTATCAATCACACCACTATTCATTTCTACATCGAGATTAAGTTTATGCCAGTGTATTTGCCCACCGATGACGACTTCATTTATTTTACTGAATTCATTGTCATAGATAAGCATGTCAGTCAATACGAGCTGCTCTTGTATGATAGAAGGATCATATCTCATGAGCTTCATGTGGGCTTCTATGGTCAGTCCTTTTATGCCATAGATTTCTAATGTAGGTTTTATTTTAAAATTACCGACATTCTCACCTATACCAAATGATACTTCTGCATTTAACGAGGTGAGTTTTTTTATATCCAATCCTATCTTAGAAAAAACAGCAGCATCATGATACTGTTCTGAGAATAGACTGTTGTTATAAGCTAAAAAACGATACTCCATTCCTACATCTAAGTGAAATGCAGATGTCTGGATGCCTACATCAAATTTGTTACTTATTCTCGTAAATTTATTAAACTGCCTCAGACCTCTGCTATCTGTAAGGTAATCTCCGTACAGTAGCGTATCGTTAGAACTTGTAAGATCTTCGTCACCATAGAGATAGTAGCCCCTTTCTATATCTATGTGATGATGAGCTTGGTATCTATTACTATCTAATTTTATAAAATTATCTAATCCATATGTGAAGTTCTGATGCCGCGTCTGACCAGGTGTGCTGCCTGTCGTGACAGGAACATTCAGCCTTTGACTCCTTATAAATCCAGTATTCCATACATCACTAAATAAATCTATAGGAGTGATGCCATCTGATTGAAAAGTGATTCCGCCGTTATTTGTTTCGTTGAAGTTGTTAGCGGCAAAACTAAAGATCAACTTATGTTTCTTAGCGGGCCCTGTTCTCGATATGGCTATACCTAACTGAGTCGCTTTAGTATTTTGATTTAAGTAAATGCCATTTTCATTGATTCTGTTATAATCCAAACTCAATTCTACATTATCAGAAAATGATCTGGCAAACTTAGCACCAACGATAAAATTCTCTGAACCATCTGAAGGAGAGAAATACAAATCGTTGAAAGTTCTATTTGCTTCATATATAGGAAAATCAAAAATCCCCTTACGGTATATGTCATACTGGTGATAACCTATATCCGTGTATATATCCTGACGACCTGTATAAATAATCTGCTGTGCTGAGGAAGCTTGATTCCCTAATGTCAGGGCACCCTCTCTGAAGCGGCGAGCTACAATATACTTCTCAAAATCATTAAATAAAGTATCAGTAAATGGACGTCTATCATCTACATCAGATAAAGTAAAATAATCTATGATCGTGGTATCTGGGACGTAACTTTGTAGTGGCGTTGCAGTTGTAGGATTAAATGTTCCTGAAGAAATATTACTTGGTGTGTTCTGAGCAGTTACCTCATAATTAGTCATCAGTATTGACAATAAGGCTATATATATGTAGGTTTTCTTGGTATAAATACTGCTCATGCTGCTGCAAAATTAAGATATATTGATGGACAGCAGATATATTTATAAAAACTTTAATCTGAGCTTATTAGAAGCTATAATTAGTCGTAAAGTTAATTAAGCGTAGATCATATCTTGACTGAGGAGATGACTTGAACTGATTTTCATTTATCAGTGAGTTGATGCCCATCTCTGAATCTAACTGTAGAGTGACACGCTCAGATACAGAATAATTAACTCCCAATGATAATCCGAAATTTGTATCATTAAAGAATAGTGTCTCTGGATCTTCTATGGAGCTTAGCGTCTGAGATAATTCTGATTTTAAAGTATTATCTACCTCAGAATTAAAAGTGTACCTAAACTTAATACCTGTACCTACAGATATTTTTTCAGACAAATTGTAGTTGAGACTTATAGGTATAAATATCTGTTTGAGATCATGTATGCTTTTGTAATAAGTCGTTTTGTTCTCTAAGTCTACGTTTCTCATTACAATGTCATATGAGCTTCTCGATTTTGGTAGCATAGGTACAAAATGAAATTCTCTAGATAGATGATTAAATCCCAATCCCGTACCGATTCCAAACTTATCACTTATGGCTACTTGGAAGCTTGCGACAAAACCATATCCTGTAAAGTCCATGTCGCTTGATACTGATGCAAGAACGCCTACTCTAAAGTCTACATCATTTCTGAAGAAATTTTTAAACCTTCCTCCATCATCAGATATTTGATTCTCAGGATCTACGTTAAATTGATCTCGGTTTAATTCTAACCTTAGTTTAGGATGTGAATGTAGACTATGCTTAGAGAATACATAATTATGTCTTAGCTGAAAAGTCTCTAATTTATCTAATGAGCTAAGGCTGTTATTCTGGATAGAACCATTATTTCTTGTGGGCATCGAAGTCTGTGGCTCACTATTGTTCACATAAATGTACTGTACTGGTCCTTGCACATATTCTGTAATGGTAGTAGGAATAGTAACATTGTCATTAGGCTTATCTACACGTATTTCTTTTGTAACTGTCTGAGTTTTAGTAAGTGTGGAGAAGGGGACTTCCTGCTGTGATTGATATAGCAAGAATGCAATTACTGCTAGCGAGATAATCTGTGTTGCACCTAGTAAGTATGCAAGCTTACGACTACGCGGCACGATGACCGGCATTTCATTGTCAAGTTTGTCACTAAGTTTTGACCAAGAATCATTTATGAAACTTTGGTCAAATTCATTTTCAGAATAATTATCCTGCATGGGATCGATAATTATGATTATTGAGTATTATTTCTTGTAAGCGCTTTCTCGAATCTGACACGTGCCACTTAGAAGTTCCAATACTTATATTTTTTAAATCAGATATCTCTTTATGAGAATATCCTTTGATTGCAAATAAAATAAATACCTCTGCACTTGCTGCTGGTAGTTCATCTATCATCTTCAAGATATCTTCTTCGTAGAGATTTTCTATGCCTCTATTAGATGTTATATCTGTCTCGTAATCTTCAAAAACCATGAACTTAACATAGTTCGCTTCTTTCCTGATTGCATCTGACATACTATGGAACACAATCTTTCTTATCCAGCCTTCAAAACTGCCTTTGTATTTATATTGATCGATTTTTTTAAAGACTTTGAGAAATCCGTCGTTAACTATCGCTACTGACTTGTCCTGATCTCTCACATATCTCATACACATATTCATCATAGTAGCGAAGTGGCACTTGTAGAGTGCTTCTTGACATTTTCTGTCATTTCGCATACATCCTTCTATGAGATATTTGTTATCCAAGATCAAATAAGTTGATTTAACTATAATATGAAGTTAATACAACTATCTATACTTTAATAGGTTATTGGCGACTCTTTCGCAATTTCATCTTAGCAAATGATCTTTTCGAAATATTATATTTCCTTCATTAAGAAAACAAACGGCTACAAAATAAAATGAGGAAAATCAAAGATTTTCCTCATGAAGTAGTTGTAGATGTTTTTTCATAGCTGTCTATTTAGGTAGACGAGCTATTGGAGTGTCTTGGTTGGGTCTTAAAGACAAATATTTTTGATATCAAGTGTTTTAAGGGACTTAAGCTCTATTTTTTTATAAACGTATCGACCCATCGATTATCATCTTGGTCTATAAATTCAATAATATATTGGCCAGTATGCAGATATGATATATCTATAGCACTATCCATATGGTAATCATTTTGATAACTCATAAGTTGTCCCAGATTATTATAGATAGATACAGATCCACCGACTAAAGTTGATGATTTGATATGAATTCTATCTGCCGTAGGATTAGGGTATATAGATGTACTTGCTTGATGTATGTCGTTCTGACTAAGTATAATTTCAGATAGTACTATATTGTCAATACAAAAATAGGCAGGCGTATTCATCCCAAAAGCACCATTGTCACTCGAACTTAGAGAGAACGTCAAGTTATCAGCAGTTGCCAATGACGTTAGATCTATAGAAGTCCACTCATTAATTATGTAATCGAGACTATTGTCATCAAATCTATAATCTGCTAAGTAAAAGTCGATACTGTCAGGCAGTGGTTGTCCGCTTCTGGACCCTTTTATAGTCAATAAAAAGAAATCAGGATCATTGCCAGATTCTCCACCAAACTTCTTAGCGAAGCTATCTCCATTGAGCATACTTAGAAAAGCATAAGTAGAATTATTAACGCTTATATTGTCAGGGCTACGCTCATTGGTAATTGTGATAATACTCTCACCTGCAACAAATGAGGTCGCATAATGAGTACTCCCATCTGCCCCTTCTCCAGCAATGCTTGCATATTGATTAAAGAAACCAGGAGTTACAGTATCCGTTACTGTTGATATTGACCATCCTGACCATGACCCATAAGTATCTTCATAGCTGTTAGGCAGAAAAATGCCATTGCCATCAAAGCCACCAGAAAAGTCACTGCCATTAAGAAATGTATCTCTTTCTAAATTGAAGGATTCAAAATCTGTAATCTCAACTTGTGCAGTTCCCCACACAACTGTACCGAAACATAAGACAAGTGATAGTAAAAGTTTTTTCATTATTAAAATTTGTAATTGATATTTAAATTAAAATTACGACCCATCATGGGACGTCTTTCTATAATTCTATAATTGCTGTTAG
>CAZBXL010000019.1:45180-53644 GCA_964495785.1 uncultured Saprospiraceae bacterium
TTAAAATTTATTCTTTTGTCATAATAGATTTCTGCCCCGTAACTTCTTACCTTAGAGATATTGTAAGGTGCAAAAAAATTAGTTCCATCTATAAGGCTCCAGAGTATCCAGTCATTAATCAGTCTATGATAGAGATTGAGACTGAGATTACTATCTTTAGTGGGATCGTAAGATATATTCAGCTCTTGGTTCCAGCCATGTTCGCTCAGCAGATTGATGTTGCCACCTGGTGTCCAGAATAATTCATTAAGGGTAGGGAATCGATATTCTCGTGACACTTTTGCAAGTACACTCAGCTTATGGGATAGATGATGTTGGTACTGTAAGGCAGGACTTAAGAAGCTATTATCTAATGAATTTCTCTCATATCTTGCGCTTAAATCTATGTTGTTTTTAAGATAGCTTTTCTTGACTCTTGCAGTGAGAGCATAGCTGCTCAGAGTTTCATTTTCTGTATAGGATTCTGACTCTCCTTGAGTGTAAATGTACTCAGTAGCGCCACTTACTATAAGTCCTCCAGATAGATCTCGTACATAATCAGACTTATGTATAAGTCTTTTAAATTTGTTGTTATTAAAAATTCTTATTTGAGGATCATCATAGATATTGTCCTCATCAAAATATGCCAACTGAGTCTTGAATGAAATATTGCTTCGATTTAATTCATAACTTAATCTGTATCTATTGAGCTTATCATTCTGAACTGCTTCACTCGAGTTCTGTGTCGTGGTCGGTGCTATCTCTCTATAGGTATCTTGTAGCCATGCATGAAGTGATATTTTTTCATTGGCATTTATAGAATAACTTACCGTCTGTAACCAAGCTTTTGTATTGAACTGAGCATGAATATTTTGCCTTTCTTGTCCAGAATCCAATTTGTAATTAAAGTCATTTTTTGCGTCGGCATAATATAGCTTAGTTATAAATTGAAAACGGTTGGTACTTATCACACCTCCTGCTCCTACTTGCCTAAGACCATGACTCCCTATTCCTATATTAAGATTCAATTTTGCTTTATCATTAAGTTGGTGATTGGAGTCAGATAGATCGATAACTCCTGTGATAGCACCATTGCCAGAAGTGGTACTATTTCCACCTTTGATGACATCCACACTGCCAAATAATTGTGATGGAATCAACGATAGATCAGAGACACCGAGCATAGGATTATTGATAGGAATCCCATCCCATGTGACTAAAGCTTGATTAGCGCTGCCGCCTCTTATTGATATGGTGGAGGAACTGGCTGGCCCATAATTTTTGACATAGATATTAGCCTGTTGACTGAGTGCCTTTGAGATATTCAGTGAGCCATGTGCTGTATGTGTATTGGGAGATAAGGATAGTTGAGTGGATTGATCGATTGTATCTATAATATCTATTTCTGTGAGATAGAGACTGGTATCTACCTGTCCATAACATACGCTGGCTATGAATAACTGAATGCTAATGTATATGTAAGAACGTAAGTAGATAATCACGATTTGTGACAATAAGAGGTAGGCATGTATTATGACACAGCTAAGCTTAGCTGTCTTAGTGCATAATAGGACCTTTCCTCCGAAAGTCATTTATGAAATCCTCAACCATAATATGGTTAAGCTTAGTAAATAATCAGGCAGGTCTTCTGACTTACTCAGCTACTACATCCTTCCCAACTCAACATATACTTGAGTCAGTGGTTATTTTAATTGTAGTAGCCATATTATATGAGCTTACAGCAGCGGGGACTGTTTCGGATTTTCACCGGATTCCCTATTGTACTATTGGATATTGAAAAATTGACGTTTTGGAATTTCCATTTATATACGGCAATTTTGAATCTATATAGTATTACAAGAAGTCTTCACTTCTTACCTAATTAGGTGTAAATGTATTATTCTTTTAGCTGAATTTGTCATACACAAGAAAATTAAGAAAGATGTCATCAAATAAATTGAGATTAGGAGGAGTCCCAGAGCATTTTAACTTACCCATCCATCTTGCTATTGAACGGGGAGAATTTGCAGAAAGAGGCATTGATATAGAGTGGACAACGTTCAAAGGAGGTACGGGTCAGATGACTAAGGCCTTAAGGGATAATGAAGTAGATGCCTGCATATTATTAACTGAAGGTATTACTGCTGACATCATTAAGGGTAATCCCAGTAAGATCATTAGCATATATGTGAATACGGCTCTTAAGTGGGGAATTCATACAGGTGCTGATAATCCGCTATTAGCTTATTCAGATATTTTTTCTAAACAATATGCCATTAGTCGATTTGGCTCTGGTTCACATCTGATGGCTATTGTCAATGCAGATAGCGAGGGGCATAAATTAAAGGAAGAGCAGTTTTCAATTATAAAAAACCTGGATGGTGCTTTAGACAGCTTAGTCAAATTAGAAACCGATGTTTTCTATTGGGAAAAATTTACAACTAAGCCCTATGTGGATAGTGGGCAACTGCGTAGAATAGGGGAGTATGTCACCCCATGGCCATGCTTCGTCGTTGCAGCTACAGATCAGATTATCAAAGAACGTCCTAATGATCTCATAAGAATGCTTAGAACTATTCATGATAGTTCTGATATGTTCATGCAAGATGATCAGTCGGTCCATCTTGTAAGTAAGAGATATGAACAAAAGCTTCCTGATGTTAAGAGATGGTTTAACTCTACAGAGTGGGCTATACATGGCTGGGTCAGTGATCGTATGATTAATAGTGTCATCTACCATCTTGAATTGGCAGGTATTATCGATGAGTTCAAGGGATATAAGGAGATTATTTGGAAGCGATAAATTACCTTGACTATAAGTAGAAACGTTTAATTCTTATAAACTCCAAGAGAGCTGATAGAGTAATAAAAGTTTAGATGCCTTAATTATTGAATTTTGCTGTATTGATAGAATAACAATATGTGACTATCGGCCTTTAAGTACCTCAAGATATTTCATTATCTAGTAAGTCTATTGGTATAAAGTAATGAATAGTTGTATAAAAGCATTGTTAAGATTCCACCTCCTAACCTCCGCCGGTGGAGGAAACTGTAATTCTTGGGATAGTTTTCATTACACTAAATCTTACTAATTATTCTGGAATAGAAAAAGCTTCAATTTTTTTTAAAAAAGTTCTATTAATAACTAAAGAAAATTTCTCCCTCTGGAGGGAGATTAAAGAGGGAGGAATACTGAATACCTGCAGTTGTTTTTTTCTAATAGATATATTAGTACCTAATAACCGATAGTCATATAACAATAATTCTATTGTAAAAATCACTAAATAAGTATTCCCGAAATTTTATTTGAAAGTTAGATCCTGACGCTCTTTTAGATTGTCGCCTTAGCTAATTTATAAATATAAAATCTTACTTATTTTATGATCATACACTTTCATTTGGCAAAACCCTCTCTTTCCACTATTTTGAGAACAAAAATTACTCAATCCATGAAAAAACTATTTTCACTTAGTATTATCATCTTTTTATTATTTGGCTTTAGCCAAGAGATTCTTGCTCAAAAAAAGAATAAGAAAAACAAAAAGAACAAAGACAAACAAGAAACAACTGCTAAAGATCCTTTAGATGAGCTTAGCATTTCAGCTTTAAAGTTTAGATGTGTAGGGCCAGCTAATACCTCAGGAAGAATTTCTGACTTTGCTGTCAATCCTGATAATCCATATGAATATTATGTAGCAACTTCTTCTGGAGGTGTATGGAAGACGATCAATAATGGAACGACTTATAAGCCTATTTTTGATAGTCAGGGTTCTTACTCTATAGGATGTGTGACTATGGATCCTAATAATCAGAGTACAATCTGGGTCGGAACAGGAGAAAATAATAATCAAAGATCTGTAGCTTATGGCGATGGTATCTATAAGTCTCTCGACGGAGGTGCCAGTTGGAAGCATATGGGACTTAAAAACTCTGAGCATATAGGGAAGATCATAGTGCATCCAGAAAATTCAGATATCGTATGGGTAGCGGCTATTGGTCCTCTATGGTCAAGTGGAGGCGACAGAGGTTTGTATAAGACAACGGATGGAGGTGAGACATGGAATAATACACTTGAGATAGATCAATACACTGGAGTGACAGATTTAATAATCGACCCACGTGACCCAGATGTATTATATGCTGCCTCATTTCAGCGAGCAAGACATGTGTTCACTTATCTTGGTGGTGGTCCGGGATCGAGTATATATAAGTCAACGGATGGAGGTGAGACATGGGATAAAGCGGCCAAAGGATTACCCAGTGGTGACTTAGGTAGGATAGGGCTCGCTGTATCGGCTGATCCAGATATTATCTATGCTATCGTAGAAGCATCTTCTGGAGATAAAAGTGGTTTTTATAAAACGACAAATGCTGGAGCTACATGGACTAAGCAAGGAGGCCATGTCACCAGCGGTAATTACTACCAAGAGATCGTTACAGATCCTGTAGATCCGAAAACGATATATTCTATGGATACATGGCTGAGCTCAAGTCATGATGGAGGAAAATCATTTAGGAGAGTAGGAGAAAATACGAAGCATGTAGATAATCATTGTATGTGGATCAATCCTCATAATACAGATCACTGGATGGTAGGATGCGACGGTGGTATATATGATACTTATGACTCTGGTAAGACTTGGATATTTAAAGCTAACCTACCAGTGACACAGTTCTATAAAGTCGCAGTTGATAATGATGAGCCATTCTATAATATCTATGGTGGTACCCAAGATAACTTCAGTATGGGTGGTCCGTCAAGGACAAATACTGCTCATGGTATTGTCAATTCTGACTGGTATATCACCCATGGTGGAGACGGATTCGAGTCGCAGGTAGATCCTAATAATCCTGATATTGTCTATGCACAATCTCAGTATGGAGTTCTTGTAAGATATGATAGAAAAAGTGGAGAAGAAGTAGGAATACAACCGAAAGAAAGAAAAGATGAGGAAGGATACAGATGGAATTGGGATGCACCACTACAGGTAAGTACTCATAAGGAGGGAAGATTATATTTTGCTGCTAATAAAGTTTTTCGTTCTGATAATTACGGAAACAGTTGGGATGTCATAAGTGATGATCTCACCCAGCAATTAAATAGAAACGAACTCAAAATAATGGATCGTGTATGGAGCATAGATGCAGTAGCTAAGAATAGATCAACTTCACCTTATGGAACTTTGGTTGCTTTTTCAGAGTCTTCTATAGATTCAGGTCTTCTGGTAGTGGGCAGTGATGATGGACTGATTCATATCACAACTGATGGTGGCAACTCATGGAGAAAAATAAATAATATAAGTGGCGTCCCTAAGAATACCTATGTCAATGCTCTATACTGCTCACAACATGACCCTTCGGTAATATACGCTGCATTTAATCATCATAAATATGGTGACTTCAAGCCCTACATCTATAAGAGTTCTGATAAAGGCCTCACTTGGAAAAGTATCAGTAATAATCTACCAGAAAGAGGTAGCGTCTATAGTGTAGCTGAAGATCATATAGAAAGTGATCTCTTGTTCTGTGGTACAGAATTCGGTGTGTTCTTTAGTTCTGACGGAGGTCAGAGGTGGAAGCAGTTAAAGAATGGGGTGCCTACGATAGCTGTAAGAGACATCGCAATACAGCAAAGAGAAAATGATTTGGTCTTGGGTACATTTGGTCGTGGGTTTTATGTCTTAGATGACTATTCTTTATTGCGTGATGTAGGTGATGGTAAGATGGAGGAGGTAGCATCAATATACCCTGTAAGAGATGCCTTGATATATGAAGAGAATAAGCCTCTCGGTCTTGATGGAAAAGCATTTCAAGGAGATGGGTTCTACTCTGCCGAAAATCTTGGTCCTGTTGCATTAATTGATTACTACTATCCAGAATCATATAAGTCTAAGAAAGATGAAAGATTAAAAGCTCAAGGCAAACTGGATAAGGATACAAAAGATAATCCGTATCCCACATATGAGGAGCTGATGGAAGAAGCGGATGAAATATCTCCACAACTCATGTTTACATTTTCTGACTCGGAAGGAAATGTTGTAAGGAAAATGTATAAGAAACCGTCTAAAGGTATCCAAAGATTGAAGTGGGATATGCGATTCGCTTCTAAGGCGCCTATTAGCCTCCGTAAGTCATCATTCTACAATCCATTTGCAGGATCCACGTCGGGCACACTTGTAGCACCTGGAACCTATACAGTATCTATGTCTATGGTCAATCCAGATGGTGTAGAGGTAATAGCAGGTCCTGTTAGTTTTAATGTCAAAGCCTTAGACAATACCGTCATGCCAGCGGCTAATAGGGATGAGAAAGTAGACTTTCAGTTAGAAGTTGCTGAGCTATCAAGACGACTTCAGGGTACTGGCAAAGCGATAAGTGAAATCAATAATAAAATGAGTTACATCAAGGAAGCCATCAAAGCTGTAGAGTCAGATGGAGGTGACCTCATTGCAGAATATAACAGACTGAGTAAAAGCATGAAAGAAATAAGCAGAGCCTTGTATGGTGATAATATCAAAACGAAATTAGATATTGATCAGATCCCGACGCCTTCTACAAGAGTAGGTTGGATAGAGTACGAACAAAAAAATACAACATCTGCTCCTACACAAACACATAGGATGAGTCTGGATATAGCCAAAGAAGAATTTGAACCAATAGTAGAAAAAGTAAAACAAATTGCAACTGTAGATATCGTGAAATTAGAACAGAAGCTGGAAGATATGGGAGCACCGTATACACCAGGTCGTGCTGTTATGATGATAGATTAATTTTATATGAATTGATGATTGTTTAATCATTGTGCATTCTGAAAGAGTATATAGAATTACACAATACAGAGAAAAGTTGATGTTTGATAGTTTAGAATGATGGATGTCGTTTATGTATGCGTTAAGGAGACACACTAAGTACTCTTTTGTAGCCTGCATTAAAGCGTCGTTGCTTATATTCTTGAATTTAACAATTCCTATATGAACGATATATTAGACGAGAGACAAGAGCCACAAACTTTTACCGACATCGAAATATTTACACAAATTTGGATAAAGCCAAGACAGATATTACGTTATATCCATCTCAATAAGTATGATAAATTCGTTATCATATTACTCATTTTCGCAGGTATAACTCGAGCGTTTAATAGAGCAATTGAAAAAGACTTAGGAGACACACTACCACTTTTGTCTATAGTAGGATCTTGTATTGTAGGAGGTGGGTTGTTGGGATGGATAACGTACTATTTGTATGCGTTATTAGTAAGTTGGACAGGTAGATGGTTAAGAGGTAAGGGAAATACAGATTCCTTAATGCGAGTTATTGCTTATGCACATATTCCATCTATCCTTGCTTTAATTTTATTTCTTCCTCAGATAGCCTTTTATGGTAATGAGATTTTTAAAAGCGATGGAGATCTCTCAAGTAATGGGTATTTGTTAGAAGTTATTGGTTATTCTTCATTTATAGTCCAAGCTTTGCTAGGTCTATGTACATTTATATTTTTTGTTATTGGGATAATGGAAGTGCAACGCTTTGGAATAGCTAAAGCATTATTGAATATCTTACTACCTGTATTAGTTGTTATAGTTCCTATTGTAATTCTTGTTTTGATATTTAGTAATTTTTAAGAGATGGGATATTGCTTATAGTTTTTGTTATCATCCCGATGGTAGAGATTTATCAAACTCGATCTAATGTACTCTAAGCATATGAGAGAATTATGATTAGATGAATGAATAGAAAAGCAACATTGGACATTATCTCTATCCTAAAATATATTAGTCATTGCACACATCTAAGATTATACGTATCTTTGTAAAAATATTCACGTATGACTACTAAGCTCACTTTATCACTTAAAAAATCTGTTATAGAGAAAGCCAAACTATATGCTAAAGGTAATAATCAAAGTTTATCTCAGATTATAGAATCCTATTTGGAACGGATAACTTCCCAGAATCCTGAATTGGGAGATCCAGAACTTGACTCAATAAGAGGTATCATCAAATTACCAAAAGATTTTGATCTCAAAAGTGAAACACGTAAATTAAGAATGAATAAGCATGGCTAAATTGAAAGTGTTTCTTGATACGAATATCATAATAGATCTTCTTGCAGATAGACAACCGTATTCTAATGCGGCATACACTATATTCAAAGAGGCTAAACTCAATAAATTAAAGTTATATACTTCTTCTAATTCGATACTAACAACTTTTTATATTTTAGAAAAGCAGTTGAGTGCAAGACAGGCTAACTCAGCAATAGAGAAAATATTAAATAGGCTCGAAATTCAAGATCTTACAAAAAAGGATTTGATTTTTGCAATAAATTCTAAAACTCAAGATTTAGAAGATGCTTCTCAAATAGAATGCGCCAATAAAATCTCGTCAATTAAATACATCGTCACTCGAGATAAAAAAGGATTCAAGGATTCTTCGATTGAAGTAATACATCCTGAAGAGTTATTGAATTTGTAGTTGGTGTT
>CAZBXL010000020.1:0-12210 GCA_964495785.1 uncultured Saprospiraceae bacterium
CCTGTTAGAGTTCCTCCACTTACGTCTAATCTATTTACTGTTATAAAATTTCTTGATAAACTCTCACAGACATCATCATTGAGAGCTGAAATATTTGTTCCTGGCGCAGGATCTGGAAGACCCGCTTGATTCCATCCGTAGATATGGCAAGTTCCAGCTGGTGCCCCACTAAGATCTAAAGTAGTCGTTGGATTTTGAGCATCAATGAATGCTAAGATGTTATCATTATTATCAGTAATTATATAATAGTATCCACCATTTGTAGAGCTGCTTGTATTCATTACATCTACAGTGATATTGCCTGCACATCCGTCATATGTTGTTTGTCCACTTGTAAGACTTACAGTACCTCCATCTGGTAAAAAACTTACGCCATTATCTTGGCACGCGTTAGCTCCACTTGCACATACTGCTGTCAATAATATCTCATCTACATCCCAAACACTCTGCATAGCAAATACCCCAGATGGGCAATATGCTAACAATTCAAAATTAAAGACAGTAGTTTCGTCAACTGTAAATTCAGGATTTGATGAGAAGTTGAATGACTGAAGTGTCCACTCTGTTGTAGTGGCTATAGAAGACTCTTCAAAAATGACATTACCATCCTTAAGTACTCTTATCCCATATAATGTTGGATAATTATTGACACCACTTGCACCACTTATCCAATCAAACATCTCAGGTGACTTCTCAAAGAAATCAAGAGTCTCTAATGTCACTGGTAAGCTAGAAACTGGCGACAATTCTATATCAAATTTTACTGATCTATCGCTACCAGGATTATATTGGCATCCGTCATCGTATGACACACACATACCCTCTGTCCCAGACACACCTGGTGTACAAGAATGCCTATTAGTATCAGGATTAGATCTGTACAGATGACTACCCACTACTGATAAGCTAACATCAGATCCATTAGTTATCGTCCCTGTAAATTCTGAATAATCCATATTAGAACCATCTCCGAAAAACGAAGTACATTCATCTAAAGAAAATAATACTGTAGCTGGATCACCAGCATCTTCTGCTTTCACAAAATTTGAAAACAAAAGAGCGACTCCAAAGAAGAGATAGAAGTAGCATTTTGACATAAATAGAAATTTAGTTGTGTTAAAAAAATGAGTACATAAAGCACTATGCAGACTTTAGGCTTATGGTTGCCTGAAGTGTTAAAAAAAATTAAATGAATTTTTTACGACAAATTAATTGGTGAGTTACACCAGTATTCTGTTACAGTTAATGTAGGAAGGACACACCTAAAAACATGATTATGAAAACATAGAAGTGCACTACATATCTTCTATTGGAATTAAATACAATCAATATAAATAGCTTGCATGAACGGAAAGTTGATCGGGCAGTGATGGGCTTTTAAAAAACCCACACCGTTATGGATTATATAGGAAGAGTATAGGAATTATAAGCCATGAGATTAGACTTATCAAATGATATCAATACAACTTGAAATTGTATAATGCTTAGAAACTGAAGTTGTAACCTAAACCTAAATTAACTTGTTTAAGATAAGATGATGAGCCGGTAAGACCTGAATCTTTTATAGAATTTATAGATGCTCTGTGATTCAAAAACAATGAGAAAGACGATCTATCATTTACAGATAATTGAGCTCCAGCTTCTCCATAGTAAGACCAGAATACAGATTTGAAATCATCTAATTGTGTGGGATTAGAATCAATCATATCCATCAGTTTATCATCCATATAGATCTCAGATTCCATATTATTGTTAAGCGTAATTGCATTATTAATACCTGCACCAGCACCGATGTAATAACTTAATCTATTGTCAGGATTAAATACATAAGCTACGCCTAAATCAAAAGAAGTATAAACCACTGATTGTGATATAGCAGTTTTGTTGATCATATTTGTGCTCTCATTGAGAGTCGATTCATCCATTGAGAAGTTAATGCTGCTTTTATATTCTCCTAATGGTGTAGTAATCGTCATATCTGTGATATAAGAACTCTCTCCGTTACTATCTACTACATAATTATTCGCATCGATAGGACTGACCTCCCTGAGGAAACTATTGTTATGCACTTTCTGTACTTGACCAGTTCCTTTTATGTAAAGATTTTCAGTGAGCCCTTTTGATAATGCTAAAGAAAAACCATGACCTGCACAATGTTTATCGTAACCTGTCAATGATAAATCTTGAGTGGACGTTACATTCGTCATATTTATAAATGAATAATTACTCAAAGCATTGAAGCTTATGATCAAAGGAAAGTTAGAAACTTTTCTTTCGACAACAGCCATATCTACGTTTTGTAGAGATAATACATCATTTTCAATCGATATGAACGGACGCATAGATTGTATAGAGGTCAATGGTGCAATATCTGTCGCATTAAGCTCATCCTTAATTGTATTCTGGGTGTATGCAGGGTTTTTTAAAGCTGAATTTAGACCAGATGGAGTAGTTGTAAGACTTTGATCTGATTTTAAATCTACTACCGTAGTAGCTCTACCATTAAGATCATTATCGATATTATCAATAATGACATTGGATACTTTCTTAATTTGATTAGCTTCTGATTTTTCTATTTTACCATCATCAATTTGTGATGTGGTAGATAGCATAGAGGCATTGATATCTTCTGTCTTTTTATGAAGCTCGTCTGATTTTTGTGATGATGATATTTGTTCTGAATTATTGTTAATTGACAAGTCTTGGATGCTGGTTAATTTATCGACTTTAGAATCTATATTATCAATCTTACTATTCATATATAGAAACGACACTAAGATTAATGCCAAGGCGGCGAAAGCTCCTACTTTTTTATATACAGCTACTTTTCGACGTCGCTTATTAGCATTGACAGTCTTTATCGCATTTTCGAAAATAAAATCAGGTGGCGTATTCCAATCTGTTTGCTCTTGAGCATTCAGTTTTGACTTTATAAAATCAAAAAGTTTATCGTATGAATAGTTACGCATAATTTCTAATCTTAAACATTTCCTCGATTTGGGCTCGAAGCAATTTTTTTGCTTTTGATAACTGGGATTTTGACGTCCCTTCACTAACATTTAAATAGTCCGCTATCTCCTTATGACTATAACCTTCTATAGCGTACATATTAAAGACAACTCTATATCCGTCTGGGAGTTTTTGTATCAACTTGAGTAATTCTTCAGCTGATAAGTTACTCTCTGGATTGTTAGAACTATCTAACCATATCATATCATCTTCTATCTCCGCGAATGTATTATGCTTCCAGTACTTTCTCTGATACATGATACTTTCATTGACTACTATTCTACATGACCAAGACTTAAAGGAGCCTTGATCTTGATTAAAGGTATCTAATTTAGTATAAATATTGACCAAAGCATTTTGAAGAGCATCTGAGGCATCATCCCTATTTCTTAAATATCTCAAAGCAATGGTAAACCATATAGATTTATATTTATCATATACCTGCCGTTGCGCAGAGACTTCTCCCTTGCGGCATCGTTTTAATAATAAATCTTCTTTAACCAATGCGATCATGTTAAATAACAAGCCTATTTATACAGTACTATGTAAGAAGTTATAAATAGGTTGCCTCAATACAAAAATTAAATTTACAATGAAGAGTTGACTTTGTATGAGGCGTAAACGACCAAATTGTTACAAAACACCTCTAAATACAGCATATCAAGCGTATAATACTGGACAAATAGCATCAAAAATTATAAAAAGGTCCCTAATATTTAATGAAAATTGTCATAACTCAAAATGAGTAATTCCTCGGAAGCTCTGCTCTCCCTCTTGATTAAATTTGAATTCATCTTAATAAGATACTCCAAATTCAAATATTAGGTTAAATACAAGCTACTCTGAATCATTTATTATTGACATATCGTTATTTTGGCAGTTATGAGGAGATCTATATTATTTATGACATTTATACTTTCAGTGGGCACATATGTCCAGTTAGATGGCCAACAAGACATCATCTATGATGATATGATATATGTGCCTTATATAAAGTCTGTTGTATTTGCTCATAGAAGTTTGTCTACGTCTCTCCCGATTATCGATCTTAACTCAGGATATGAAGGTGCACTAAGGCTTGAGTTTGATGATATCGAAGGGGGATTTAAAAATTATACTTATTCTATCGTCCATTGTGATAAGGATTGGTATCCATCTGGGCTTGATGAGATAGAATATATGGAGGGCTTCAATGGAGAAGAAGTAGATGCTTTTGAGTTCTCAAGTAACCCGTATTCGGAATACACCCATTACGTGTTAGACCTACCTAACTTTGATCTGAAGTGGACTATATCTGGCAACTATCTTCTTACCATCACAGATGATGACTATGGCGTGCCAGTGCTTACGAGACGGTTCATGGTAGCGGAGAATGAGATGATTATAGGTTATGAACTTCTAAGACCACGTAATGTCCAAAAGATGAATACGCATCATGAGCTGAACATCTCTATCAATTTTGAAGGATTCAATATAACTCGACCTCGGGACGAATTATATATATCTGTAGTACAAAATGGTAATTGGAATTCTGCTCTTAGTAATCTGCAAGGCAACTTTGTTGTGGGTGATGATCTGAAGTTTAATCAGTATGATCAGATTACTTTTCCTGCGCTTAAGGAGTTCAGAAGTTTTGATATCAGGACACTGGATTATACTACAGAATTTGTCAATGCGATAGAGCGAAATGATTATGAAACCAATGTCCTTTTAGATCTAAATAAAAAAAGGTATGATAGAAATTTTCTTTACGAAGAAGATGCTAATGGCTTCTTCGTATTAGATAATCTTGATGTCCGTAATGGTGTCGTCAGTAGTGAATACTGTAACGTCATATTCAACTTAGAATCTCACAAGCAATTTGACCAAGAACTTTATATCGTCGGTGCATTCTCTGACTGGCAAGCCAAGGAAGAATACCGCTTAGAATATGATAGTAGCCGCGAGCTATACCTCGGAGATGCCTTATTCAAACAAGGCTATTATGACTACATGTTTGCGTTACAAGAAAATGATGGTTTCTTAAATATTGAGGATATAGAGGGAAGTTACTATGAGACAGAAAATGACTATCTGATCATCGTATATTATCGACCACTGGGTGCAGAATTTGATAGAATTGTAGGAGTCACTAATTTCAGCTCAAGCCCTACAAACTAAGGTAGATTAGCCTAATGCATAGGGGTATACGACCTGCGTCAGTTGTAGTCCCTGAGGAGGTGCCAAGACTACTTGCTCATCTATACTTTCTGAAGTAAAATATGATTTAAAATCCTCGATATCCATTTTTGTTGTTCCTACCTTTATGACTCTGTCAGCGACTATCCGTATCATTGATTTAAGAAATCTGTTAGCAGTGATATCAAATCTGAACCGATAATTACTGACCCTACATACTTGAGCATTCATAATACTACATATGGTCGTATTATGTTTATCTGGCGTCCTACAAAAGTTTTTAAATTCAGACTCTTGAGACAAAATATCCAAGGCTTCTTGCATCTTATTTAAATCTAATTCTGCATCCTGATATAAAGTACTCATCGTAGATATGAAGGGGTCCTTATTATTATGAAAATAATAAGCATAACTTCTACTCACAGCATCATACCGTGCATGATATTTCTCTGGGACAGGAATAATTGATTCGATACTAATATCTGAAGGAAGTATTTTATTAAGTCGCCATTTGAGATCATAATTTGGATATTCTTTGATATCGGTATGAAAATAATATTGGCTCGCATGTACACCTGAGTCTGTCCGCCCACAACCAATAATAACTGTATTACAACCAAGTACTTTAGTTAAGTAATCTTCGATAACTTGCTGTATACTCGTTACAGAAGTCTGTCTCTGCCATCCATGATAGTGAGTCCCTATGTATGATATCTGAAAGAAGTATCTCAATATATTAGAGTATTTATGTAGCTATCCAAAGTTAAACGTAATCATAAATCCGTAGCACAAATAATAGACCTGCAATAACTTTGATCATGAGACTAAAGACTCACTCTTAAGCAAGACATCAATTCTTATTTATCAATGAATAGACGGCCGTATCAATAAATGTCCCTTGCCAAAAGTAATTCTCACGATAATAGGCTTCCCTTACAAATCCATTTCTCTCCAGAACCTTAATAGATGGTATATTCTTAGGGGTTACTTGACCCTCAATGCTATGTAGTTTCATTTTATTAAATCCAAAATCGATTACAAGCTTGATAGCTTCCATTATCAGACCTTGCCTATGATTCTCCTTCATAAGCATATAACCGATCTCTCCACGATAATTTTTTTTATCAATATTCCATATGCAAATCGTACCTATCAACTGAGGATCATTTTTATGGCATATTGTCCATTGGATGCAGTCTCCATTCTCCATATCTAAGTTGATTTGTTTGATCTTAGCTTCCATCTCAGCTACTGAGGACGCCATGGGTCTATCTAAGTATTGCATAACCTCAGTATCCGATCTCATAAGATACATATTAGAAGCATCTCCAAGCTCCATCCGTCTTAAAATTAGGCGTGAAGTTTGCAACTTAGGGAATGGATTAAATTTAAAATCGAGCATATTAAAAGGCAATGATAATTCTTAAAAAACGTTAACTTTTTATAATTATCAGTTAATTTAAGGGCAATAAGTGATGTCTTATTGACTAAATGAAATAATTAAATTTAATTGTGGTTTTATTGAATATGATGAGGCTTAAAGAAATCAATTTTTTGACTAATTTAGAGCCAAATCAGTTAATAGTAATACAAAAAAGAATAAGATATGAAAATTATTGTTTTGACGCTAAGTGCATTTCTCTTAGGATTTACGGCTCAGGGACAAGGTCTTATAGGTGATATTATGAATGTAGAGACAGTCAACATAGAGTTAACAGAAGAGAATGAGAAGCTTAAAGCAGAATACGAAGAGACATTAGAGAAAGAGACTGCCAATCTCGATGAGGATTTGGTAAAACTGGATGAAGACTATACAGAAGATGTGACTAAACTAATCGAAGACTTTACTAAAAGCCTCGAAGATGGTGATGAAAAAGTCGTGATGAACGAAAAAAAGAGAGTTGTCACTCGAGTAAAGTCTTACACGATGAGTCACAAAAAGAACAAGAAAGATGCAGTTCAACTTTATCTGAATGCAATGCAAGTAGCTAATAGAAAACTTCCAGACTTCATGAGATCTGAAGCTGACAAAGAAGTTAAAAAAACTGCGGCTGATCATCTTAAAACATTTGATGATGAGTATGTAGCTAATCTTGATGCCGTAAGAGGATTCGAAAAGAAAGAACATCTCGTGATCAATAAATCTGAAAGTGCATCGACTAATTAAGTCGAAAAAAAATATATCAAAAGCCATCTCAATTTGAGGTGGCTTTTTTTTTGGTATTATGCCAGAAGAGGACAGTTAACATCTCTATAAGAAATAATTAAGCTTAGGATACATATCTTAGATGAACAACTTTCCTATATGATAAGATTGTATGCCATTGCATTTACATTAATCTTGTGCTGCTATTCTGATAGCTTTTCTCAAAGAAGCTATACGATTAATGGTTACATACAAGACATCACCAGCGGAGAAAAACTTATATCCGCAAATATATACAACGCTAAAACATACGAGGGTACTGTCACCAATGTCTACGGATTCTATAGTATCACATTACCATCAGGTGATCATGAACTCAACATCAGCTTCATAGGTTACGAACCTCAGATAATGTACATAGATCTACAAAAAGACACAAGTATTACGATCGAGCTGAGTCCTGCAGTCTCTCTTGCAGAAATAGAAATCGTCGCAGCTGCAGAAAAAAATATTGCTGAAGAAAGTCAGATGAGTACTATGGAAGTCCCCATAGAACAAATCAAAAAAATCCCTGCTTTCTTAGGAGAGACAGACGTCTTAAAAGCATTACAATTACTTCCTGGTGTGCAATCAGGTGGCGAAGGACAAAGCGGGCTCTATGTGAGAGGTGGTAGTCCAGACCAGAATCTGATCCTATTAGATGGCACCCCAGTGTATAATGTCTCACACTTGTTTGGATTCTTTTCAGTATTTAATTCTGATGTCATTAAAGATGTAAAGTTGATCAAAGGTGGCTACCCAGCAAGATATGGCGGTCGACTTTCTTCTGTATTAGACATCAACATGAAGGAAGGCAACATGAAAGAAATACATGGCGCTGGATCCATAGGACTTGTCGCTTCAAAGCTGACCTTAGAAGGACCTATTGTCAAAGATAAAACCTCATTTATAATATCTGGTAGGAGGACCTATATCGATCTATTAGCACGTCCATTTCTGAAAAAAGAATTTGAAAATGAAGGAGAAGATGGTAACCTCGGATACTACTTTTATGATGTCAATGCCAAGGTCAATCATATTATAGGTGATAAAGACAGAATATTCTTAAGCTTCTATGCCGGTGATGATCGCTTCTATTTTAATTCAAGAGAAATAGATACTGCTGTGAGAGACTTTACAGAGTCTAATATCGGCTGGGGTAATATTACTTCGGCAATTCGATGGAATCATATCTGGACACCTAAGCTCTTTTCCAATTTTACATTGACATACAGTAATTATGATCTCGATACGAAAGTAGGATATGGCACAGAAAATACAATCACAGGTTTTACGGAAGAAATTTCTGTAGGTTATCTTTCTGGAATAAATGATTATGCCGCTAAGATAGATTTTGATTGGGTTCCTAATCCTAACCACTTTGTCAAATTTGGCATCAGTGGTATACAACATAAATTTAAACCGGGAACATTTGATCTTTTTCAATTAAGTGAAGATGAGAATTTTGAACTGACACTGGGACAGGAAAATATCATTACACAAGAGATAGACGTATATATAGAAGACGACTACAAAATCAATGATAAATTAAAAATCAATGCAGGCCTTCATGGATCAGGATTTATAGTCAAAGGAAAATCATATCTCTCGCTACAACCACGACTAAGTGGCCGATATCTTCTTTCCGATGGGAGCTCCATTAAGGCATCCTTTGCGACTATGAGACAGTTTGTGCACTTACTGGCATTTGAAGGCATAGGGCTTCCTACCGACCTATGGGTGCCTACGACAGAGAGGGTAAAGCCTCAAGACAGTTGGCAAGTTGCATTAGGCTATGCATTTAAAATATCTAAGCACTATGATCTGACTATAGAAGCTTACTATCGAGAGATGTCTAATCTTGTTGCATACAAAGAAGGCTCTGGACTATTTGAACTTAATGACTGGCAGGAGAGAGTTACTCAAGGGAACGGTACCTCGAAAGGAATAGAAATATTCTTACAAAAGAAAAAAGGTAGATTCTCAGGTTGGCTTGGATATACTTTATCATTTACGGATAGACAGTTTGACGACCTTAATTTTGGGGAATCTTTTCCATATAAATATGATAGAAGACATGACTTATCAGTAGTGGCCATATATGAAATAGGTCCGCGTATAAATCTGTCAGCTTCATGGGTATATGGTACTGGTAATGCCGTCACTTTAGCTAATAGTCAATATGTCACTCTACATCCTTCATCAAGTACAGGAAATTTTCTAAGGCCGTCTTTTCCGCAAGACGTCCTTGCCAGAAATAATTATAGGATGAGATCTTATCACAGAGGAGATTTAAGCATCAACTTTGTAAAACAAAAAAAGAAGCATAAGCGTACGTGGTCTATAGGTGCTTACAACATTTACAACAACAAAAATCCATTCTATATCACCTCTGATACAGAAACAACTTATGATAGCAGTGGCAATATTATCGAAGAGAATTTTGTATTAAATCAACAAAGCCTCTTCCCTATTATTCCATTTGTCAATTACAGCTTTGAATTCTAAATTAATGATAGATATGAATACAAATAACAATTTTTTTCTTACTGCTGTTTGTGCACTAGCTTTTGCATTCTGCCTATCGTCATGTGAAGATTTTTTTGAGACACAAATAGATATAGATCCACCAGAGGTCGTACCTAAGTTAGTTGTCAATACTTTTATCAATCTTGAACAGGATTCTGTAGGCTTTTTCATACGTACTAATGAACCACTGGGAAGTGAAACAAGTACCAGCTTAACGAATATTGAAGCAGAAATAACCATAGAAAATGTAAGTGATAATGTGACGATTACTGCAGATAAAAACACCCAATCCCCTATTCCATATAACTATCTCAATTCTAATATCAACACTGATTTTTTAAATGCTGACGACGAATACTTATTTACAGTAAGAGACCTATCTGGCGACTACCCTACTGCGTCAGCACAAGTTCGATTTCCATCAAAGTCCACTATCAAAAACATAGAATACAAATATGAAGGTGGCATAAGAGAAGATGGCGATGAGGCCAGCTCATTCAAAATCACATTTGACGATCCAGTAGATGAAAAAAACTTTTATGAAATCGGAATAATTAGAGATTATGATCCCGATAGACCTTCTAGTTATGACTTTGCATCTTCTATAGATATTGCAGCGAGCAAAGGCTTCATAAATGATTTTGTATTACTAACAGATGAATCTTTTAATGGAGAAGAAAAAACAATAGAACTAAAAACTTTTCGAAACAGTGTCGATAATATTCCATTCCATATAGGATGGAGAAATGTAACTGAAGACTACTTCAAATACAGTAAAACATTAAGAGCACAAGGTGATTTTGGGGATAACCCTTTTTCATCAATTGTACAAGTCTTCACTAATGTAGAAAATGGTCTTGGGATTGTCAGCCTCTACCAAGAACAGATTCTACCAGCCAATTAAAAGAACGAAGTCTCTGACGAGAAATGTCTTGATCATCGTTTATTGCATAATAATGAAATAAATATAAAAGCTGATATCGCTTAAGAACCTTAATTGAATTAACTTTAGACCATAATATATTTAATGCACCCATCATTATTGAACCTCTAAATTTCCTTAAAAGAGGACTTTCTCTTTTCCGTTTTAAGAGAAATTGGATGGGTTAAAAGAAAAGATCTGTTCATAAAATAAGATTCTCTTCTTGGGTGCAATAGGTATATATAGTTACCTAACTTTATAGCTAATCTTAAAAATACTCTATGCAGCGTCTCATACTATGTTTGTCATTTTGTCTATCTACATTTTTATTTATTGGTCAAGAAAATTTGACTTACTCCAAGATTAAAATAGATCTGGCTGGACACAGTCTCAAAGAAGTTGCGGCACTGGGCTTAGAGTCAGATCACGGCATCCATGCACCACACAAATATCTTATCAATATATTCAGCAATGAAGAATTAGAACTATTAGACTCTGCTGGCATTTCTTACGAAATCCAAGTAAGAGATATCCAAGCATTCTACGACAAGTACGGTACTATGGATGATGAAAGTGTCAAGATAGAATCCCGTAATAATGGTTGTAATCTTGAAGCTGTATCCACTTCTCAATATACGACACCTGCCAATTATGAAAGTGGCTCTATGGGAGGCTATCTCACATATCAAGGTGTCCTTGATAATCTTGATAAAATGAGTGCTCTCTATCCGGATCTCGTAACGGAAAGAATGGCCATAGACACATTTAAAACACATGAAGGAAGAGAGATATACTACTTGGTAATATCTAATACTCCAAATGCCATAGATACGCTCAAGCCACAAGTCCTTTATGATGCACTGCATCATGCTCGTGAGCCCAACAGCGTCTCTAACTTACTCTTCTACATGTGGTACTTACTAGAGAACTATGGCACGGATGATGAAGTCACATACTTAGTCGATAACACGACAATGTTCTTCTTACCTATGGTCAATCCTGATGGCTATGTGTACAACGAAAGTATCAGACCTAATGGAGGAGGATTATGGCGTAAAAATAGATATGTCAATCCCCAAGGACAAATCGTAGGAGTAGATCTCAATAGAAACTATGGATATTTTTGGGCATTTGACAATCAAGGATCTTCTAATAATGAGAATCGTGAAACATATAGAGGACCATCAGCATTCTCAGAACCTGAGACACAAGCTGTGAGAGCCTTATGTAACGCCAATAAATTTGAAATTGCATTAAACTATCACACCTTCGGTAATCTACTCATACACCCGTGGGGTTACTCCGACGAACCCACCGATGAGGACGTCTTGTTTAAGTCATTAGCTAATATAATGACCATAGAAAATGACTACCTGGTAGGTACAGG
>CAZBXL010000020.1:12310-15340 GCA_964495785.1 uncultured Saprospiraceae bacterium
GGAGCACTTTCATTCTCAGTTGTATCATCTACTCCAGGATTTGAACTATCTAATAACCAGTATGATGATTTGAATTTATTAAGTACAGAAAAACAAGAATTTCAGATTAATTATACAATCGATCCTCTTATTGTTACAGACTCAGTTAAGATAGAAGTACGTGTGGACAATGGTAATTATATCTCAAAATTCGAAATTGTAAAACTCTACAATGAAAGCTTATCAGATCCTCAAGATGTTATCGTAGATGACATAACAGATATCGCTAACTACTCTATTATCAATGGAGACTGGGGCATATCGGAAGATAAGTTTTTCTCAGCGCCGTTCTCCATTACAGACTCACCTGATGGCAACTATGCTGATAATCAATATAGTGAAATCATCATTCTAAATCCTCTTATTACAACGGGAATAGAACAGGCGTTCCTCAAGTTCTATACAACTTATGAGACTGAAGTAGGATTTGATTTTGTGCAGTTACAGATGTCACAAAATGGAGAAGCTTATGAGCCACTCTGTGGGGAATTAACTGTAGAATCAGATGATGGACCGATCTATGAAGGATTCAGAGATTGGACTCAAGAGGTCATTTGTCTCAATGATTACTTAGATGCGCAGGAGCTCACATTTAAATTTATATTCTCTTCTGATGCTTATGTCAATGAGGATGGATTTTACTTTGATGACTTTACTTATGAGTTGTTTGGTGATGGCTTATCAAGTACTTCTGATAGCGAAGAAGCATATATTATCATCTCCCCTAACCCATCCCAAGATCAAGTAAGAATTGTCATGCCACCATCAGATTACAAACCGACGCTGAGCTATAATTTAATTGACGTAATGGGGCATAATGTGTTAAGCGGCATGATCCGAAAACCAAATATGAACTTAGATATATCTGGCTACGATAGCGGCACTTATATCCTCCAATTATATGATGATGATAGATGGGTATCAAGCACTAAAATTATTAAACTGTAAATGAGTAGCATTTTTAAATATCATCTTAGCATAGCTATCGCATCTATACTCATTTGTATGATTGCATGCAAGACTAATAAAGATGTCAATGCAGATTATAACTATAAAAACAATATGCTACAGCTTGACCTCGCCGATAAGATGAAACCTCAGCGAATGGAAGCAAGCTTTCCTTCATTGGGGCTTCAATATACATGTACGATTGATAAGTCAAAAAATATCGTTGTCTATGCTATTGATTTAGATAAGACGACTCTTGTAGATGCAATTACTTTTTTAAATAAGGAAGTAGGTGTAGAGAGTGCAGGTCGGACTATGGGTTGTAGTACAAATAAATAAGAAAAATCGTTGATTAAAATGTTTATATTTCACTATGCTCACCACATAATCAAGATTGTAATTCTTGTTCTATTGTTAGTGCCTGTATTAGGTCACACACAAACGTGGGATGAGACAAGGAAAAATCTGATCTATAATGCTTCTCAGTACAGGAAGCTAATCATGTTAAAGGATACAACCTCTTTAAAAAGAGTAGAGGAATTAATAAAGACAGCAACAGAATTAGAATCTGATAAAGAAACCTTAGATAGGATTCTTCTCAATATAAACTACGCAATTAACTCTCAGAATTTTAAATTCAAAAAGTTTAAGAAAATAGCTGATCAAGAATATCCAAATTCAAAATTTATAAAGCAATTTACTGAAACTGATTATCTCACAATAAAAGACAATAATGCGTTATTAGACCTTATAATGAAAGGCTTATATAACGATTACTATCCTTATAAACTATCCAGCAACCCCAAATTATACAAAGAGCTTGAATTCTATAATATAAGAAGGACTGACACCATTGCAGAAATCGGTGCTGGCGACGGAAGTTTCAGCAAGATTTTATTTCTTACAGGTCATAATATTCCTATTCTGATTAATGAGATAGAATTTAATTTCATTAGGTACATAGACAAAAGTATAGAACAACTCTCCAAGAGATACCGTAACGTCAAAATGACAAGCATAATGGGAAATAAAAAAAATGCTAAACTCCCACATAAAGTAAATAAAATAATTATCAGATCATCATACCATCACTTTTCTAATAAAGAAAAAATGCTCTCTTCTCTACATGAATCATTGACTGACGATGGAGAGTTATTCATCTACGAGGCACCCCTCAGAGATACCTTAGGATATTGCCCTTTACAGATGTTAGAACAAGACATCATACAATCTATAGAGCTTGATTATTTTAGCTTAGAAGATAAACTTGATCTTGGAGATCATATTGTTCTCAGATTCAGAAAGAAGAAATCACATCTAAACTCAACAAAATAGCAGACAATCAATTACCCAATGATTGATAAATAATAGAGAATATCATACTTATTAAAATATTTCTCTGCTACTTTGTACAATGGACACGTTTCACAACTTCAAGATTAAGAAACAACTTCTTAATGCTCTTACAGACTTAAGTTTAGATAAGCCTACTCCTATTCAAAAAGAAGCCTATTCTCCCATATTGGCGGGGAATGACTTTGTAGGTATTGCACAGACTGGTACAGGTAAAACCATAGCTTTCTTACTGCCTATTCTTCAAGATCTGAAATATTCAGATCAGATACCTCCCCGCGTACTTATCCTCGTCCCTACTCGAGAGCTGGTCATTCAGATCGTAGAAGAGATTAAAAAACTCACAGAGTATATTAACGTGAGATATACCGGTGTATATGGTGGGACCAACATCAAGACTCAAAAGAAAGCCATCGCCGAAGGCTTAGATATCATCGTAGGTACGCCGAGGAGATTATATGATCTCGTCTTATGTGATTCTCTCAGACTCAAATCTGTCAAAAAAATTGTCATTGATGAAGTAGACATCATGCTCGATTTTGGTTATAAATCTCAGATCAAAAGAATATTCGATCACCTCCCTACAAAAAGACAAAACCTGCTTTTCTCAGCAACGATGACAACATTTGTAGATGAACTAATCAGTGACTTCTTAGTCAATCCAGTAAGAAAAACAATATCCCTCAGTGG
>CAZBXL010000020.1:15440-52209 GCA_964495785.1 uncultured Saprospiraceae bacterium
GAAGATTTTGAAAATGGTGATAGCAGAATTCTAATAGCGACAGATGTAATATCTCGTGGTATTGATATTGATAATATCACTACAGTAATCAGTTTTGATACGCCTATCTATCCAGAGAACTATATGCACCGTATCGGGAGGACAGGTCGAGCAGAAAAAGAAGGGAGCTCTATCCTTCTCTACAATGATGAAGAAAAATCATTAAAAGAGGAGATAGAAAAATTAATGAACTACAATATTCCTCTTGTTCCTCTTCCAGCTGAAGTCAAACTATCAACACAACTTACTGCTGAAGAGAGAGATCCGGATCATACTGATGAACCTGAAGAAGAAATGATAAAATATGAAGGGGGTGGTGCTTTTCATGAAAAATCTGCAAAAAATAGCAAGGTCAATGCAGAACGAAAAAGTTACAAGAGAAAACTTAAAGAGAGATACAAAAAACCAATAAAGCGAGGGGATAAAATTCAGAATATGAAAAAGAAAAATAAGCGTAGATAACCATTATGAGAAGTTATTTAATTACTCTACATAAAATTATAAATTAAAAAGTAACGCCTACTCCTATCGTTGTCCTATTATAGAGTAGATTATATTCATATAAACCTTCAGAATTTACGAGTTGAAGTCTTAATGAGCCCGAAGTTTTTTGGATATACTGACTTAACTTGACAGACCATTTGATTTTATTTCTACTGGCAAACTCTATTCCGATACCTGGCTGCAGATATATACCATCTGTATATTCCCCTCGCCACATATCCTGTCGCTTAGCTATACCTATCCCAACAGATGAATCAGCAAAATACAATAGTTTATTCCTTTTGAAATTATATCTACCATAGCCGAATAAATTAACAAATTTATGGCTTACTCGATTAGATCCAGGCAATCTAGCAACTCCAGATGCCTGTCCGATTCCAAGTCCTGCATACCATTTTTCATTTAGCCGTTTACCAAATGTAAAGTTTAGAATATTAGAATCATCGTTATCTCCTAATGTAGAATTCAAAGAAATCGAATAAAAATATCCAGACGTTCTGTGATACTTACCATTCTCATAAATGACTATATCATCCTGAATATTATTGATTTTTTTAATCTTCCTTTTACTTAAGACGATAGTATCATTATCAGCTACTACCATTTTAATATCGAAAACATTCTCAGATATGATCTCACCAGAATACACTGACCCAGCCTTGGAATAGACTATGCTTTTCGATGTTTTATCTTGAGAAAGCAGCCACGTACAGTGACTTAATATAATAATAGTAAGAATGAAACTTTTCATTTTATAGATAGCGTATCATGATGAGAATTACAGGAATAATAAAATAAAGAGGCTAAAAAAATTACATTCTTAACCTCTTTATTTCTTTATAGTTATATCTGAATGATACTTAATAGTGATAGATCTTGATTTGTTTCATTAACGCTATACTGTGCAAATCCATTAGGTCCAGCGATAAGAATAACATCAGATCTGGTCGGATGTGCTATAACGTCATAAGCTTGTACGTCACGATCTGATCTCAATATAGAAAGTCGCGATCTATTAGAAGCATCAAAAATCTTTAATCCATTCTCACCTTCGCCTACATATAATAAGTCACCTATCTTGGTCATACCAAATGGACTAGCCATCGGGATTTCTTGCAACTGCGTTATATTAAATTCTGGACTGATATCTAAGACTAACAATGCGTTAATATCTCCTGGGCATCCTGTATCATTTGTCCTAAGTGTAACATAAGCTATGTCCCCATCTGGTAGAACAGGATCGCAAGAATCTACGTGATCAAAACTTGCTTTCCTTACTGGGGTAGAAGGTATTTCAATATCAAAAATCTCCACAGAATTTCTCGTCCCTATAAATAATAATTTGTCTTGAGGATATATCGTCTCCATAGCTACACCAGCCCACTCTGTCTGAATAAATTCAAGATTCTGATTATCAGAAAATACAGTAAGATAAGAATTGCTTATAACATATACATGGTTGTCAGCATGTGCTATTCTGTTGACTGTTCCCGTAGAAGAATTACTACTTCCAGCAAAAGATGTCGGCACAGCTGAGCTTGGTATAAGTCTACGTTGAAAATCAAAATAGGCTTGACCTTCATTATTAATCTGGTTCCACATATCAGTACCTTCTTCTATTTCTTCTGTCACAACTTCGAACTCAAAATCTATGAGTACTTCGCCTTTGTCATTAGTAAAGTCCTGAACGAATGCATTCTCTACCCTGCTACGCAAAATAGGATTTGTTTTGTCAGAGATGTCAATCTTTAACATGTCATAAAGACTCTCAGCATAGATAAAATTATCTTTTACAAAAAACTCTTTATTACTGGGTATATTGATGAAACTAAGAGGTGATGGATTTTCTGGATTCGTATTATCATATACATGTATTCCTTCTCCCTCCTCACCTATTAACAGTAGATTATCTGAGACATAGACTTTACCTGGGTCATTGATCGACCTTACCTCTTCATTAAGATTTATATCTCGAAGAACATCAAGGTCACCATAGATAGCTGTTGCTTTTAAGTATGTAAGTTGTGCTGTACTTATATCGGAGTTACAAGAGTATACTAATACCAATGCTGCGGACGCAACGAGAACAAGTAGCTTTTTCATTAAGTATTGATTTTTATTTTGAGTGAATAAATGAAAGTTGTTTATAGCCTATAGAACGCAAAACGTAATACTTAATTGTGCTTCTACTTTTACTCAGTTATCAACATCTCAATAATTTGAATATTTTATCTATCTAAGATTCATTTCTTAGGATTTCGAGAGGTGATTTATTGACAACGTCTCTACTATTCCATAGGCCAATTCCTACCGTTAATATAACAATAAAAAAGAAGATAAAAACTATAGGCCACCAATTAAGATTAAAGTCTAAGTCTAATTGCTTAGTCGCTATAAAGTAACTTGCTATGATAGAAATGATAATTCCAATAGCTGCAGACAAAGCACCTAATATGGCATACTCTGTCGCATTAATCATATATATCTGAGATCTGACGGCACCTATAGTCCTTAAGAGTACACTCTCTTTGATACGCTGATATTTAGACAATAATAAAGAACTCAATAATACTATCAGACCCGTCAGGATACTGAAGGCCGCCATGAATTTTATAACATAAGAAATCTTAGAAATGATATCATTTAAGGTAACAAGTATAGAGCCGAGGTCTACCACAGATACGTTAGGATAAGATCTAACAATATCTTTTCTATAACTACCCAGTGTTTTGTTATCAGGACTCTTAGTGATGAGTACAGAAAACTGTGGAGCACTCTCAAGGACTCCTCGGGGAAAAAGTATAAAGAATCGTGTCCGCATAGAACGGAATTCTATCTTTCGTATACTGCTCACGTAAGTCTTAAGTAAAGTACCTTGTACATTCCATACTATCTCATCTCCGATGTCTACATTAAGAGACTCTGCATAGCCTTCATCGAGAGAGATCATTACTGAATCCCCTGGCGATACTTGACCTACAAAATCCCCTCTGATGAGTTCCTCATCAAAATTTAATGTATCTCTGTAGCTCACGCGTGCCTCTCTATTGATTGCCCACCGACTTGCTTTTCTCGTGGAGTCTCTGAGCCATTCAGATTTCGTTTTTCCTTGCCATCCTTCGAGTCTCATCGTCACTATAGGCACCTCTTGTATCACAGGCATATTGTAAGATTCCGTAATCTTAGTGATATCAGAAACCTGACTTGACTCTATACCGTATAGGATCGTATTGGGTTGATTACCCGCATCCATACTATCAACATTGCTGAGTATGAGACCCTGAATAATATAAAGAATTGTCAGAATAGCTGTGCCCAGACCGATAGACACAATGAGGGTCTTCGTTTGATTATTGGGCCTATATAGATTTGAGATACCTTGTCTTAACACAAAACTCCAACGGCGTGGGAAAAACTTCTGCGCTAACCACATGGCAACACCCGCCAGTCCATACAACAAAGCAAATGATATAATCAATCCTATTGTAAATGCCAAAGAGGTCATCCAGTCAGATGTCAAGCTATAGAGAAATAATAAGAGACTGGCAAGAAGCAGAACATATAAGAAATATTTGAGCGGATCTCGCTTCACCGGACCTTCGTCAAATGATGCATTTAATGTTCTTAGAGGACTTATCTTACGTATGCTTAATAATGGAATTATAGAAAATAAACTTGTAATCACCGTACCGATTATAATTCCTTGCACGATCGCTTTCCATGATATTTTAAGGTCGACTTTATATGGCAAGACATCTTGTAATATTGCTGGCAAAAGAATCTGTAACAGTGAGCCCAAACCTACACCAATCAATACTGCAATAAAACCAAGAATAAATATCTGTAAGAAATATATCATAAATGCTTGAGACCCTTTCATTCCAAGACATCTAAATACGGCAATCGATGGGATTTTTGATTTTATATAAATCAAGACACTACTTGCCACACCTATACATCCCAATATCAGCGACACCAATGCAATCAGATTAAGAAAATTATTAAGCGAATCAAAAGCTCTATTAAGCCTGCGCTTATTATCTTCTACTGTCGTCATTCTAAAACTAAGATCATTAAATTTCTTCTGACGACCATCTGCCTCTTCCCACTCTTCAGGATCGATAGAGGGATCTACTTTTCTGTAGTAAGCATACTCCACTATACTCCCTGGCTGTATCAATTTTGTTTTATCGAGAGTCGCTTTATTGATATAGACTGTCGGTGCAAAACTTGAGCCTAAACTCACCGAACCAAAAGTGCTCATTAGCTTACCTGAGATTGGAGTGACATGCTCACCTAACTTAATAGAATCTCCTATACTGAGATTATTCTCATACATCAGACCTTCGTCTACAAGGGCTCCGTCATCCTCTTGATAAGACTTGCGAGAAGTCTCAGGTTCCGTATTGAGCTGACCATAGAAAGGATAAGCGCCTTCTATTGCTCTTATTCTCACAAATTGAGTTCCCTCATTTGATGGGATATAAGCCATAGAGAATATCTCTACCTGCATAGCTTTCTCACCACCTAAGGAATCCAGAATCATATCCAGTTCTGATGGTAATTCTTGCTTCCCTGTCACTTCTATATCTGCACCTATGAGAGATTTAGATTGATTATCTATGTCTCTGACCAGATTATAATTAAAAGAATTAATAGCAACCAATGCTGTCATCCCTAATACAATAGATGACATGAACATGGCCAGTTTACCCCAATTCTTACGACTATCTGCGTATGCTGTTTTTAATAAAAATTTCATATTAGACTTCTACTGCAGAGTTAGATGTAGAATGACCATCTGAAACAATCAAGCCCCCCTTAAGTCTAATAATTCTTCCAGTCTTATGAGCTAATTCCATATCGTGAGTAACGACTACGAGAGTAGTTCCTTTCTCCTCATTCATATCAAAAAGTAATTCCTCGATATATATGCCCGTCTCGTCATCAAGGTTACCTGTGGGCTCATCAGCAAATAATACTTTAGGCGAATTACAAAATGCACGTGCTATAGATACACGCTGTTGTTCGCCACCCGATAATTGAGAAGGATAGTGTGATACTCTCTTAGCTAATCCTACTCTCTCAAGTAAATTCTTAGCCGTAGAGTATGCGTCAGTCTGTCTAAGTAATTCTAAAGGTATCATGACATTCTCTAATGCTGTAAGAGTAGGTATCAATTGAAAATTCTGAAATACAAATCCGACGTTTTGATTTCTCAGACGAGCTTTCTCATTTTCACTTAGATTATTCATATCCTCACCGCATAGTTTCAGTGCCCCTGAAGTAGGTGCATCTAAACCAGCACATAAACCAAGTAGTGTTGTCTTACCACTACCTGAAGGGCCTACTATGGCTACTCTCTCTCCATTAGCTACAGAGAGGTTAATGTCCTTGAGGACTTTCAGATCTCTATCGCCACTGCGATAAGTTTTATTTACATTATTGACTTCAAGAATTGTATTCATTCAATTGATTTAAGCAATGCGTCATTTATATTACAGGAACAATATCCTAATTAAATTTCTTTTTAATACCTAAGAATGATTGACTGTAGAATTTAAAGTCCTTTATGAGAAGAACATTAATTTCGTTTCATTAATTATTAGATACTTAACTTGTGATAAGAATCTCAATTTTCATTAATTTTTCGACCATTTATTCACAACAATATTATAAATGACAACTATTATAAAAGGTTTCTTATCAAATATTCAATTAGCGTCTATAGTCTTAGGTATAACTCTTATCACGTTAGGATGCAAAGATAACAGCCCAAAGCAGAATGAAGTTGAAAGCTCTACTGAAATAGAGAGCAAAACTCAAGAATTAGCTGACAAAACTGAGAAGAAAGTTATCCTCTGTTTTGGCAATAGCCTTACGGCTGGATATGGACTCGATGATGAGAGAACTTGGTGGACTTCATTGCTGCAAGACAGAATAGACTCTCTGAACTTAGATTACAAAGTTGTCAATGCTGGTCTGAGTGGAGAAACGACTTCTGAGGGAGTGCAGAGAATCTCGTGGGTCCTTAATCAACCGGTCGATATTTTCATATTAGAACTTGGTGCTAACGATATGCTTAGAGGACTCGCAGTAGAGAATACTAAGAGTAACTTAGAAGAGATCATTAAGAAAGTAAGAGCTAAAAATGAAAATATCAAAATTGTAATAGCTGGCATGTTAGCTCCTCCTAATATGGGCCAGGATTACGAAAAAGAATACAACAAGATATTCTCCTCACTTGCAAGTAAGTATGATGCGAGCTTGATCCCTTTCTTTTTAGAAAATGTGGCTTTAGATCCTGAATTAAATCTACCTGATGGCAAACATCCTAATGTAGCTGGACAGAAGGTCGTCCTTGAAAACGTATGGAAAGCTTTAGAGGGAAATCTTTAATAAAAAAAATGGGAAGAAACCTTGATAGTCTCCTCCCATTTAGGGTTAAAACAGCTCTTTTATTTCTGCGATCTCAGGATTCTGAGATGAAGTGACTATGGCTGCGTCCAGATGACGTTGTGCCAGATCTTTATCAGATTTAAGAGCATATATGTGTGCAAGCATTCGATTAACGTCTATGTTTTTAGGACGCTTTCTATATTCGAGTTCTCCATATTCTAATGCCTTATCATAATTCTGAAGTATATCTCGATATATATATGCGTATTCTAAGTTCATATTGTGACCTGAATCCACATCGTCCTTAAGCATAACAAAAACTTCTGCCATCAGCGAGTCTAATTCTTCTTTTCTATTCTGCTTTTTGTACAACTCAGCAAGAGAAGTGTAGTATCCTACCTCGGGAATGATATTGATAGCTTCGTTATACTTCTCTTCAGCTGATTTCATATCTCCTTTGGCAAATGCAACATCCCCTATCCCTGCTACTGCAAATGGATAATCCTCTCTCATATCTAAGATTTGACTATAGATTTTTTCAGCATTATCGTATTCTCCATACTCAAGATACATGTCTCCTAATGTCTGCATAGCCCAAGCCGTCTCCTCATACCCTGGATACCCAGCTCTTATTGCAAGACCTAATGCCTCTTTAGAACCTTCGACGTCGCCGTGTATTTCTCTTAAGTAGGCAATTCTCGAGTATGATCTGATGTCAGGTTTGATATTGACCATCTTATCGGCTAAGGCTATTGCCTTTTTGTAATTACCCAATTCAACATTACAATCTACAAGTACACCGTATATCTGAGCATTTTTATTATTAATTTTTATAGCCTCTTGAGCCGTCTCTAATGCATCAGAGAACTCATGCAAAGACAACTGTACTCCGGCCTTTGTCGTCAGAGCTCTAAATTTTAAATCTTGATTGATGCTATCTCTCTGCAAGATATCGTCGGTTAGTGATAATGCAGCTGGATAGTAATGCCCATGCTCGCCAGTGACTCTCGCCTCTCTTATAAATAATTCAGATATCTTCAATGCCGCTTCAAGGTCATCAGGATTTTTCTTGATGGCATCTCTCTGATCAGTATAATAATTCTGGACTTCATCCCATTCTTTACCCATTCTGATTTTCTCAGATCTGTCTAATAACTTGGGCACCATGACTGCTGATGCTTTGTTATGAGAGCTTTGATTTGCTGAGTTAGTCGGATCATCGCAAGCTATTAAGAATAGAGCAATACTTAATGTCAATATTATATAAAGCTTCATTTTTTTTATTTGGTGTTTATGAATAGTAATACGTCAATTGAATCCTGTTAAGATTTAATTGTTCGTAATTAAAGAAAGAAAGGCTAATTGTCATTAAAAAAACACAACAATCTTTCAATTAAGATTTATCGTCAAAATATTTAATAAATAAAAACTGATGAGTGATTAGGCCTCGTATAGGTTCTCGAATGTCATGTTTATGATATTCTTGACTTGGCCTCTCTTGATTTTTCTTGGGGGGCCTTTCAATTGATTTATTGAAGATAACATATCTATTATCCCATATGTATAAATTCTTAGTCCTCGGCTTTTTATATATCTATATTATCTGAATAGATAATAAAACCTCGAGATAATAGATATTATATATCATTATCGTCTGTTGTTCTGTATTTAATTTGCTACTTTTATGACAATCCACTCGGATTAAGTCAAGAATAATATGATACATGATATTTAATTTTTGAAATTAAATATCAACTGTGTACCGGATTTCCAACTTTCTTTCCGCCCACTTTGGGCTTAATTTCGTGTTTCCTACTAGCGTATTTAGATCGCAATCCCCTACTCATGTTGGTTTCTCAACGATAATACTTGAATCTGTTTTCAGAATCAAATCAAAATCTTCATTAAATAATTGAAACCTTAATAATATGTTAAATCCTTTTAGCGGGCAATACCCGTATTATATAATCGACGGCTAACCGAACAAACCTAGCACATAACCAACTTTAAAGTAAATCGTCCAAAGTATTCTAAAAAATTAAAATAAGCACATGATGAAAATTATTCAACATCAAAAGAAAAATGGAAAAGCGATGACGCTTCCTCTCTTGATGATTATTGCATTTTTTATGCAAATCAACTTTTCTAATGCATCAAGCCATAGAGAAGCACCTTTGATTTCTAATGACCCATTAGCAGATAATACTGATCTGTATGCATTTAGAAGTCCAGATAATCCTGATATGATAACAATCATAGCAAATTATATACCTGGTGAGATCCCTTTTGGAGGTCCTAACTATTATACATTTGGAGAAAATGTAAGATATGAAATCCACGTAGACAATGATGCTTCTGTACCGGGAGATGAGATTATCTACAGAATGGTATTCACGCAAGTGAATGAAGATCCTACAACATTCTTCAATATCAGATTAGGACAGCAAAATCTTAAAACAACTTACACCCTATCAAGAAGTACTGACGGTGGAGCTAGTTTCCAAGATATTGTAACAAATGGTGTCGTGCCTCCTAATAATATAGGTCCAAGATCTATAGAAAGCGGTGCCGGACTTAATTCTACATATTCTGCATTATTTAATTCAGCAATAACTAATGCAAGTACAGGAGAGAGAGTATTTGCGGGTCCTGTAGATGATCCTTTCTATGTCGACTTAGGTGGTATTTTTGATTTAGGTAATTCGCCACGTCAAGATGGTGCTGCAAGAGATGCATTGGCTAAGTACAACTGTCATACAATTGCACTTCAGATTCCAATATCTACTTTACTAAAAGAAGGTGCTCCAGCAACTCCTACAAGTATACTTGATAGTGATTATGTCATCGGTGTATGGGCATCTGCAAGTAGACCAGCTGTCAAGACACTTACAAGAGGTGACCAAGAAGAATACTCAGGAGAATGGATCCAAGTATCAAGAATAGGAATGCCATTAACGAATGAGGCAGTTATTCCTATCGGTGATAAGGATGAATGGAATAGACTAACTCCATACAATGAGAATCCAGAGCACTTTGAATATTTCTACAATCCTGAATTAGCTCTATATATGGATGACGATCAGTTTGGTGGTGCTGTTCCAGCATTTACTCCGCTGCGAGTTCAGACTAATTCATTGGGAATGTTTGATTTCAGTAATGGTGCAGATGGACTATTCGGTCTTAAAGGAAACCCTGCCCTTGCAGGTACAGCATTAGACGATGCAGTCTTTGGAACTTTACTATTACCAGAAGCAGGAAAGCCAAGATCAGTAGATCTATGGCCAGCATTCCATACAGGTGTGCCCAATGTGATACCTTATCAGTTAGCAACAGGTAAAGGCGGTAACCCACTCGCTGCAGGAAAACCATTCGTCAACAATTTCTTACCTAATGGTGGAGATATGTTGAGACTAAATATGGCAGTGCCTGTGACTCCTAGAAATGATCCTAACTTCAGTTCATTAGGGCTTATACAAGCTGCAGCTATTGGATTGACAGTAGCTCCATTCAATACAAATGCTGATTTAGAATTCATCCCTAACATGGATGGCTTCCCTAACGGTAGAAGATTAGAAGACGATGTTACAAGAATAGAATTACAAGCAGTAGCTGGTGTTGTATTAGCTGCAGTAGGATTATGGTATGATGATTTTGATCCAGCGACTTCGCCAAGTCCAGTAACACAAGATCTATTAGGTGTATTGACTTACTCCACAGGTGTAGAATCTAATGATGCACCGTTCAGTGCTACCTTCCCTTATGTGGCTCAGCCATGGAGAGGTACAGAAGTAAGACAGTAATTAAATCAGATAATAAAAAAGAAAATCTTTAAGATGAAAATAAATATAACATCAATAAAAAATATACTTCTTGCGGTCATGATGGTGGCAATAAGTGGTATACAATTAATGGCCTCAAGTCATAGAGAGGCTCCCTTAATCGCTAATGATCCATTAGCTGATAATGTAGATGTGTATGCATTTAGAAGTCCTGATAATCCTGATATGATTACCATGATTGCTACTTATGTACCATTACAGTTACCTCAAGGAGGACCTAACTATTATAGTTTTGGAGAAAACATTAGATATGAAATACATGTAGACAATGACGCAAGTGTTGTTGGAGATGAGATAGTGTATAGATTCACTTTTACGATTACAAATGAAGATCCTACAACATTTTTCAACATCAGGTTAGGTCAGCAAAATCAAAAAGCGACTTATAACCTTGAGAGAAGTATGGACGGAGGAGCATCATTTACAACTATAATTTCTAACGGAGTTGTACCACCTAATAACATAGGACCAAGATCTATAGAAAGTAGCGTTGGATTAGGAACAACATATGATGCAATATTTAATGATGCTATTACAACAGCGTCTACTGGTGAGACAGTATTTGCAGGTCCTACTGATGATCCATTCTTTGTTGACTTAGGTGGCATTTTTGACTTAGGTGATGCACCAAGACAGGACGGAACTCCAGTAGACGGAGTCGCTTGTTATAATGTAAGTGCATTAGCTATACAAGTTCCTATTTCTACTTTATTAAAAGAAGGAGCTCCAGCGACACCGACAAGTATATTAGATTCTGATTATGTAATCGGCGTGTGGGCATCTGCAAGCAGACCAGCCGTAACGACATTAAGTGCAACGGGAGATCCTACAGTAAGTGGAGATTGGATTCAAGTATCAAGATTAGGTATGCCACTTACAAATGAAGCGGTTATTCCTATCGGTGATAAAGATGAGTGGAATGCATTAACTCCATACAACGAGAATCCAGAACACTACGAATACTTTTACAATCCAGAATTAGCATTATACATGGATGACGACCAATTTGGTGCTGCAGTTCCTGCATTTGCGCCATTGAGAGTCCAGACGAATTCTTTGGGGATGTTTGATTTCAGTAATGGTGCCGACGGACTATTTGGTCTTAAGGGTAATCCGGCATTAGATGGTACTGCATTAGATGACGCTGTATTCGGTACGCTATTATTACCTGAAGCAGGCAAGCCAAGATCTGTGGATTTATGGCCAGCATTCCATACAGGAGTACCTAATGTTATACCGTATCAATTAGCTACAGGTAAAGATGGTAATCCTTTAGCTGCAGGTAAGCCTTTTGTCAATAACTTTCTTCCTAATGGAGGAGACATGTTGAGATTAAATATGGCTGTACCACCGACACCAAGAGATGACGCTAATTTTAGCTCATTAGGATTAATACAAGCAGCTGCTATTGGATTGACAGTAGCTCCATTTAATACAACCGCAGATTTAGAATTTATTCCGAATATGGATGGATTCCCTAATGGAAGAAGATTAGAGGATGATGTTACAAGAATTGAATTACAAGCTGTGGCAGGAGTTGTTCTTGCAGCAGTAGGATTATGGTACGATGATTTTGATCCAGCAACATCACCGAGCCCTGTGACTGACGATCTATTAGGCGTACTAACTTATACAACAGGAGTAGAGTCTAATGACAGAGCTTTTACTGGATCATTTCCTTACTTAGCACAACCTAATTCTGGAACAGGTGCATGTAGTGGAGAGATAATATTACCTCAGGATGATCTTATCGCTGATCCTTCAACTAAAGTTTTTGTATCAAGTAATAATTCTGGTGTCGTAGCCACTTACGGATTTGATGATGCTGGTAATATGAGTGCATCTACATTTTCAGCAGAAGGTAATGATGCTGACGGTATCTTTTACGATGAAGACGCTGATGTTGTATACCAATTAAATAGATCAGAGAATGTGATCAATGCATACTCAAATGTACAGGCGAGCTTAACGAGTGGAGGCACACCGACATTAACCGCTACTTCTACTTCAGACTTTACTAATGGTAGAGAGATTGCAGTATCTGGAGATAAATTAGTAGTAGCACAAGATGCTGCTGACTCTAACGGACAACAGAATAGCTTTATCATTTATACCATATCACCTACTTCTATCACGTTAGATAGAGTTGTAACAACAGATATCAATCTGTGGGGAATGACATTCAATAACAATACTCTGATGGCTATCGTTGATAATTCTTCTGATGTAGGCATCTTTCCTGATTTCTTAGCTACGGCTACGGGGTCTGTATCACCTGCAAGAAGAGTGACAGTAGACGGTATCGTCAGAACACACGGTATTGCGTATGATGTTGCTAATGATGTAATGGTACTTACTGATGTAGGTAGTGGCGCAGTAGACAACGATGGAACTCTTGTTATCGTCAACGGTTGGTCTACAGCTTCTTCTGATAATTCTGTAACAGCAGTAGAACAGATCGTGATAGCTGGCGCATCTACCTTCTTAGGTAATCCTGTAGATGTAGCATACGACCATACTGCACAGAGAATATATGTAGCAGAGAGATTAAATGGTGGTGGACGATTTTTGATATTCGATGTGCCAGCGACAGGAGGAGATATTGCTCCTATAGCTAATGACTTTTTCATGGGTGCATCGGCAGTAAGTCTTACAGATTGTAGAGTCGTGGTGGTTAATGACCTACAGGCTATTAATGACTTCAAGTTATTCTTATCAAGCAATAACTCATCTACTGCAGGCGTCTTTGGATATGATAATGCAGGTAATGTAGGATCAGCTACATGGTCAGTAGTAGGAGAAGATGCAGATGGTATATACTATGACGAAGCAACTGATGTTGTGTACCAATTAAATAGATCTGATAACGTTATCAATGCATACAGTAATGTTGTAGCAAGTCTTACATCAGGAGGAACACCGACATTAACGGCAACATCTACATCTGACTTTACTAATGGAAGAGAGATTGCAGTATCAGGTAACAAGCTCGTTGTTGCTCAAGATGCAGCTGACTCTAACGGAATGATAAATCAATTAGTAACATATACTATCAGTCCGACTTCTATCACTTTAGATAAAATACAACCAGTAAATATTGCACTATGGGGTATCACATTTGGTGGTGATGACTTATTTGCAGTAGTTGACGTATCGAGTAACATAGCGATCTATAATGATTTCTTAGCTCAGCCAGCTGGTATGATTACTCAGGACAGATTAGTATCTGTACCAGAAATAGTCAGAACGCATGGTATCACATATGATGTGGATAATGACGTGATGGTATTAACAGACGTAGGAAGTGGTGCTGTAGATGATGACGGTGCTATCATCGTAGTTAATAACTGGTCTACAGCTATAGCTGACAGCAATGTGTCTGGAGCTGAGTCGACAAGAATTATTGGTAGTGCCACATTCTTAGGTAATCCTGTAGATGTCGCTTACGACCACCCTACTCAACAAATATTTGTAGCTGAGAGATTAAATGGTGGAGGAAGATATTTAGTATTTAATGTTCCTACTTCAGATGGCAATTTTGCACCTGCTGCAAATTTAGATTTTGCTGGAGCATCAGCTATACATCTTACTGATTGTAGAGAGCCTGTTGTAGGTGGAGATGATCCAGTATCTATTGTTAATTATAATTTAGATGCATGTAATTCATTTACAAATACACAGACTAATATAGACTACTCTGAGTTTGTACCAGCATATCCTAACGCATTATCATGTGCTTCAGTAGTTGCATCTAATGTAAGTAGAGCACCAGCAGCAACTAACCCTCATTCTTGTACTCCAGGAGTAGGTGGATCAGTAGCTATGTGTGTGGGTTCATTTGATTCTTGTACATATACTGCAGGTAACGAAAAGTCAGTCATATTTAATGTAACATTATCACCTACTGGAGGAGATGAAGCATCATTAAGTCAATTGACTTTCTTTGAGAAAGCACCCGAACAATATGATTGGATAAGTGGTCCATCAGGACCTAATAACTACCCTACTTTATATGGTGTGAGAGTATTAAAGGATGGTGTTGAAGTACTAAGAAGTGCCGACATACCTACTAACAGAGACTGGACATTACAGACTATAGAATTAACTGGTGCTGACTTCACAGTGACCTCAGCGACTACATTTACATTCGAATTATTACCATACTGCTTAGTAGGTAATGGAGCTACTGTAGATGCATGGGATATTGACGAAGTCAACGTATTAGGTGTATGTGGAGCTTCTGGTAACAGAGTTGTAGTAGAAGGTACTGTAGCTACTGAGATGGGAACTATTGTAGAAAACGTCAAAGTAGGTATAGAGAGTAACCAACCTAACTTCCCAGTATATACAAGTACTGATGAGACTGGTGAATATGCATTCTCTGAATTACCTGCAGGATTTGACTATATGATATCAGGTCAGAAAAATGATGATTACCTCAATGGTGTATCTACATTGGATATCGTAATGATACAGAGACACATATTAGGTAAAGAAAGATTAGATAGTCCTTATAAGTTGTTAGCTGCCGATGTAAATCAAAACTCAAGTATCACAGCTATCGACCTTATAGAGATAAGAAAGTTAATATTAGGTATAACTGATGAGTTCCCTATGGCGTTAAGTTGGGGATTTGTAGATGGAGCTCAGACATTAAACACTAATGATCCTTTCAGTTCAGATCAATTTATTTTCTTACCGAATTTAGATCAAAATTTCTCTGACAAAGATCTTGTAGCTGTCAAGTATGGAGATGTCAATAATGATGTCACTGCTGGATTCAGTTCAGGCCAACAAGTAGAGAAGAGAACTGACAAGAGTCTTGACTTTATGATTGATGATAGAGCTGTAGAGAGAGGTCAGACTTATGAGATACCATTTAGAAGTACAAACTTCAATGAGGTTCTTGGATTCCAATTCTCATTAGAGTTGAATGGTGTAACACTTAATTCTGTAAGCGCTAATGCAATAGACCTTACTGAGTCTAACATGGGTCATATGAGTGAAGAAATTCACACTGTAAGTTGGGCTAACGTAGACGGTCTTACAGCAGCTGAGAATGATCAATTATTTACGATTAATGTAACTGCTCAGAGAGATGGTAACATAGCAGACATGCTACAGATCAACAGTGCATTTACTCCTATTGAAGCATATACTGACAACAACCTTGAGAAAGTGGATATCAAATTATTCTCTAACGGAGGAGATCAGATTATACATAATCAGTTGTATCAGAATATGCCTAATCCATTCAGTGATTTAACACAGATTAAGTTTAACACTGCGGAAGCAGGAATAGGAACGATAACAATATTTGATGTAACCGGTAAGGTTGTGTACTCACAAAAGGCTCAGTATAATGCTGGAACTCAAAAAGTGATAATCAACAAAGCAGATATACAGTCAGCAAGTGGTATCTTATACTACAGATTAGATATCAACGATTACAGCGCAACAAGAAAAATGACATTAATTAATTAACTAATTAGTTAAGATCAAAACATTTTTTGGTTTAGGCCTGGACATTAGTTCAGGCCTTTTTTTATGCCCAATATAATTTGATAGGTAACGATACTACAAATTATAAATCAATACTCCTCGTACCAACTAAAAGTCTCTTTAGTGATACGTTCTTTCTCCTCTTTTAAATATTCTAATAGAGCATTAGCTACATGAGATAATTTCTTAGACTTCAGCCAGACTAAGTTCCACGTAGAGATGATAGGCAGACCCCGTATAGGGATTATCTCTAATTCTTTATTTTTAAGAGCATCTCGTATACCTATTAATGGCATTATAGAATATCCGAGACCAGCTATAACTGATTGCTTGACAGCCTCATTAGAAGTCAATTCTATTTTCTTAAATACAGGAAGATCCTTTTTCTTAATAAATTCTTCCATTGCATTACGAGTGGCTGATCCTGGCTCTCTGAATAAGAGAGGATACTTTTTTAGTATCTCTCTGATGCTTTTCTTTTTTTCTGACTTAAACATAGTGCTTCCTACGAGGTACAACTTATTCTGAAGTAGAGGCAGCTGATTCGCTTTCAGATCTTTGGGTATAGTAGATACAAGAGCAAAATCGACTTCATTATTTTCAAGACTCTTTACGACTAAGGTTTTATTAGTGACATCCATAATCAGATCTATACCTCTATGCTCATTTATAAAATCAGATAAAAAATACGGCATCACATACTTACCTGTAGAGGCCACTGATATTTTCAATTTACCAGCAAGTAACTTTTCATAAGTCATGCTCTGATAAGTAATAGATTCTATCTCTAATAAAATCTTCTCTGCCGCCTTAGCGATCTCTTTTCCAAATTCAGTTATAAATAATCTTCTGCCAACCACCTCAGTGAGTGGAATAGCAAATTGTTCTTGAAAGTTTTTAAGCTGAATTGACACAGCTGGTTGTGTCAAAAATAACTCTTCGGCAGCCATAGTAATACTCTGACTTTCAACTACTTGTAAGAATATCTTTAACTGGTTAATAGTAAAGTTCATAAATTTTATTTATGGTTATCATTATAAATATAAATTATAACTTATAAATATTCAAAGCATATTTGTATTGAAATTAATTGACAACTAAATCAATATACCATGAGTGACTTAAGAAAAACACAAACCTTAAAAAATAATCCAACCAAAGACAAAGTAGATGAAATTCTAAATTGGAAAAAGTCATTTGATCTCAAGGTTGTTCTTATGACATTATTTTGGTTTGCGTTTATGACTTGCTGGATGGTACTGTTAGTGAACTACGGAGGAGCCTTTATTAAAAATTGCATCCCAGCATTTTTAATACTCTCTTTTATACTCATCATGAGGACAATAGAAAATCTAAATAAATAATTAAATCACATTTAAAATTTTGAAATTATGTTAATGACACAAGTTGCACAAAAAGTAAAACTCATAGAAGGACAGTTTAACGCATCTGAAGCATCAGATCTAATTACGTCGCTTATAAATGAGAAAATTAATTTTCACAAAATCCAAAGGTTAGGTCAACTGATACATGATGATTCAATCGATGTCGAAGAATCAAGAGAAAGAATTGCAAAGTTGACAAAAGAAAAAATGGATGCCAAAGAATTTATCGCCAACGCAAGAGTCAACGGTCGTAAGATAGCTATTAAGAGCCATATCGAAATCTCTTATGAAGACTAATAACAACTGTAACGAAGTCTAAGATATCACTTTGCTAATCACGAATAAAATAACATTATTATGAAAAAGAAAATAGCATATGCAAAAGGAGACGGTATAGGTCCTGAGATTATGGATGCCGTTATAAATATATTGAAAAGTGCTGATGCCCAGATAGAATTAGAAGAAGTAGAGATAGGAGAAAAAATGTATCTCCAAGGCAACACAAGCGGGATAAGCAAAGAAGCTTGGGATGCCATCAGATCCAATAAAGTATTTTTAAAAGCTCCGATAACAACACCACAAGGTGGAGGATACAAAAGTTTAAATGTTACACTTAGAAAAACTTTAGGTCTCTATGCCAATATACGACCATGCAAAAGTTATGTACCATATGTAGCCACAAAGCACCCAAATATGGATGTTGTTATCATAAGAGAAAATGAAGAAGATCTCTACGCAGGCATAGAGCATCAGCAGACTGATGAGGTCGTACAATGTCTTAAGCTCATATCAAGACCTGGTTGTGAGAAGATCATTAGATATGCATTTGAGTATGCAAGAGCCTACAAGAGAAAGAAGGTAAGTTGTTTTGTCAAAGACAATATCATGAAACAGACGGATGGTTTATTTCACGAAGTGTTCAGAGAAATCGCAGCTCAATATCCTGACATCGAATCAGATAACTGGATAATAGATATAGCTGCAGCCAGATTAGCAGATACACCTGAGATGTTTGATGTAATTGTAACATCTAATCTCTATGGAGATGTGATCTCTGACATCGCAGCACAGATATCTGGATCTGTTGGGTTAGCGGGATCCGCAAACATAGGTGAAGAGTGTGCCATGTTCGAGGCGATACATGGTTCTGCTCCTCCGATAGCGGGTCAAAACAAAGCCAACCCATCTGGACTTCTCAAAGCAGCAGTGATGATGCTTAATCACATAGGGCAGCAAAAAGTAGCAGAAAAAATAAAGAATGCATGGGCATGCACTATAGAAGAAGGCATTCATACTGAGGACATATACACTGAAGGAGTTAGTGCACAGCTTGTAGGTACCAGAGAATTCGGACAAGCTATAATCGAAAGATTGGGACAATACCCTAAGACACTAAAGCCAGTGTTATATGATCCAGAAGCTAAAATGAATCTTCCTAAGTATGAAAGAAGAAAGTCGAAAGCCAAGGTCCTGAGAGGGGTCGACATATTCGTAGACTGGAATGGTAAAAATGCCAATGAGCTTGCTCAATCACTACAGAAATTAAACAATGGCATAGAACTAACCATGATCACCAATAGAGGTGTCAAGGTATGGCCTGATGGATTTAAAGAAACATTCTGCACTGATCATTGGAGGTGTAGATTCGAAGATAAAAACGACACTATCGTGCCACAAGAAACGATACCAAGTATCTTCAAAAAAGCGATAGATGAAAACATTGATATCATAAAATCTGAAAATCTATACGAATTCGATGGTAAGAGAGGATACTCTATGGGACAAGGCCAATAGGCTATGAAACATCAAAAAAGTAAGATTGAGCTTATAGCTCTATATGACAGAGGAGAATTAGCATAGTGATTTAATACTTAGCAGGGCAGTATCGTGAGCTGTCCTGCTCTTCATAAAAATCATTTTAGTGATATATTTTTAAAATTAATAGAGCAAATGGCAACTAAAATTGCTCGTTGAAGCATCATTTAATAATCCAAAAAATATAAGTTATGACATATTCAAATTATATTGTTACAGAGCTATCTTCAAAAGAAAATTACTTAAGAAGTCTTGCTTGGAAATATGCTAAGACACAAGATGACGTACATGACCTTGTACAAGATACGATGTGCAAGGCTATTGAAAAAGCCCATTACTTCAGCCAAGGTTCTAACTTCAAAGCATGGATATCTGTGATTATGCGTAATATATTTATTAATAAATATCGTAAACAAAAAAGAGAAAATCACGTGCCCTTATGTGAGGATATTGTCTTTGTAGAACATCCCGTAACTTTTGCTGATGCAGAATTTGAAGCATTTTCTCAAGAGGTCCAGACAGCCATCTCTAAGCTAAGTACTAAGAATCAAGAAGTCATTAACTTATTCATCAGAGGTATCTCTTATGAGGATATTGCTGAACGGTTACAGCTACCCATCGGTACTGTCAAAAGCAGAATTCATCATGCAAGAAAGATTCTAAGAAAAAAAGTCAGATACCCGAGCGAACTCAACTGATATTATAGAGTATATTACGAAACGCCTAAATAATCGAAATGACGCAACTTATAAAAATAACAGTAGTCCTCTTAGCTCTAATTACAATGAGCCAATATTCTCAAGCACAGACTAATGCTATTAACAGTGCTGACTTGTATATCAAACAAGGTAATTTTCAGAAGGCCATAGATGAACTCACAGAACATATAGACATTAATCCAGCAGATGCTCAGGCCTATGTCAAAAGAGCCGTAGCTTACGAAATATTGGGTCAAAAAGCTTTGAAAGAAAAAGATCTTCAGTATGCTAATTATCTTAATCCATTCTCATACATGTATCTGAGTAATACGTCGCGATCTGCTGTCTACGACAAGAAAAAATACGATTATAATTTCGATCAATCTTCTGAGAGCTTTAAAAAATCCCCCGTTAAAAATAATTATTACAATCTCTATCTTAAGGATCAACTCGGCATACATGCTCAAGATTCTCTCATAGAACAAGTAATATATTCTCTTAGTACAAGCGACATAGAAAATGCAGAAAGACTTCTCGTTGATATAGAGGAAACCGAAAATATATCCGGAATCATCAACGACATCAAAGGAATCATCGAATTAAAGAAGAACAACTTAGACGAGGCGATAGACTACTTTACATTATCAATAAATAAGATGCCCAACTTTCCACTGGCATATCATAACAGAGCCATAGCATATAAAATGCAAGGAAACTATGAAGAAGCAAAGAATGATCTTACAAAGGCAATAAGTCTCAATGAAAATATCTCTGTATTCTACTTCACCTTAGCGAAGTTAAGCGAGAGATTAGAAGATCCTTCTGAAGCCATTTACAATTACAAAAAAGCCATCGACAGAAATCCAAACTACATAGAAGCCAGAACCAATTATTCGGTATTACAAAAAACCTTAGGCAATTACGATGAAGCCATCTCAGGATTGAATGCTATCACGAGATCTGAGGACAACTCTAACAATAGCTTTATTAAAGGAGGCATCCATCTGACTTACGGAGAATACGAAAATGCTATCAAAGAGTTTGATAAGTATCTAATCAAGAACAGTAACGATAGCGATGCTATATTTAATAGAGGTCTCGCTAAGATACTCAGTGGATACAAAATAGATGGCTGTGAAGACATCGAGACAAGTATAGACCTTATCAGTAATGAAAAAAGAATACAAATCTTTGACTCATTTTGTCCAAACTAAAACCTGGCCTTTATAAACCACTATCAAATCTTCTCATTAAAATTCTGAAGAGTCACAGTAATGAGATCTCATAATAAAATCGTCTACAGCGGTTTATAATTGCAGAGAGTAATACCTTTACCCTATGAATACAAAAGGAAACTCTAAGCGATTAGATCAATACGATAGATTAGTCAAAAATAAATTCAATCTCTACAACAGCCTATTCCTGAATCTTCCCTATAGTAAGGTGAGTGATATAGGCGCTATGATTCCATTATTAGCTAAGGTTTGTGAGAGAGAGCTGGGCAATCATCAGCAACCCAACCAGATACTAAAGAAATTCTTTGAGCAGTCCATGGATATCACAGATGAGTCTAAGCAGATAGACTTCATGTTTAGAGTCATACAGTATGTAGAAAGGCAGATAGTATTGTTTGATAGTGTAGAAGATGCCGCTTTTGGAGAGATTCATAAATTGGGAGACTATCTTTCTGTCAAAGACTTTTTCAGAAAAACTAAGCGACAAGAGAACGATTTTACTAAGACCATCGATAAGTTAAACAACTTCAGTGCACGAATTGTATTTACAGCTCATCCTACACAATTCTATCCACCGAGTGTTCTTGAGATAATAAAGCGACTTAGAATATCTATAGGTCATGATGACTTAGAGCAAGTGGATACCCTACTGCGACAGTTAGGATTAACCTCCCTATTGAATAGCAAAAAACCGACACCACTTGACGAAGCTAAGAATATTATATACTACCTCAGAACAGTATACTACGATGCTATACCTAAATTATACGGCAACATCAAAAGAATGTTTTCAGGAGAAGAGTTTGATAATCCCAATATTGTAAAATTAGGATTTTGGCCAGGAGGCGATAGAGATGGTAACCCATTCGTGACAGCCGACATCACAAAGCAAGTCTCTGATGAATTAAGAATGACGATAGCTAAGTGCTACTACAATGACATTAAAACGCTGCAGACGCAGCTCACCTTTAAGGGCATAGCTGAAGAATTAGCAGAGGTAAGATCCCTTCTTTATGGGCCCATGTTTGATGCAAAAAAAATGATACCATTAGATCAGATCAAGTCCATCATGAATAAGGTTAAGGCTAACGTTATAGAGCATTACCATAAGCTCTTCATTGACGAAGTAGATAACTTTATTGATAAGCTTGACATCTTTGGTTCACACTTCGCTAATCTCGACATAAGACAAGATCATAGTGTGCATCTACAACTGATAGAAGAGATATTAATAGCAGATAATAGAATAGAAAAATCAATTACAGAATTAGGGCAAGAGCAATTAATCAATATTCTTTGTCATGAAGAAATTGATGTAAAGGATATGTCATTCTCATCAGAATTGTTAGAAGATACAATTGCAAATATCACTCAACTCCGGGAGATACAAAAAAATAATGGAGAAGCAGGATGCAACAGATATATCATCAGTAATTCTGAAGACATTAACGCTGTGCTGTTCGTCTACGCATTATTCAGATGGTGTGGTTATACTGCCTCAGAAATTAATTTTGACATAGTTCCACTTTTTGAAACGATGATTGGAATGGATAGATCTACTGACATCATGACTCAATTATTTAGTCTCACATCATACAGCAATCATCTCTCTGCCAGATCTTCAGTACAGACGATGATGCTCGGCTTCTCAGATGGCACTAAAGACGGTGGCTACCTTAAAGCTAATTGGTCGATATTTCAAACTAAAGAAAGGCTTACCAAAGTGTGCAATGATCATGGCTACGAAGCTATATTTTTTGACGGTCGTGGTGGACCTCCTGCCAGAGGTGGTGGTAAGACGCATCGCTTCTATGCATCTCAAGGGCCTAACATAGCCAACAAAGAAATACAACTAACGATACAAGGACAGACGATAACAAGCACATATGGCACAACTGAGCAGTTCATTCATAACTGTGATCAATTAATCACTGCCGGTATCTCTGAGGCCGTGCAGGATATATCTAAAGATAACAGAGAGCTCATACAAGACTTAGCGACTAAGAGCTATAAGAAATACATGGCTCTCAAGGAACATGATAAGTTCTTAGACTATCTCGAAAAAAAGAGTACACTTCATTATTACAAAAAAGCTAAAATAGGAAGTCGACCTGGCAAACGAGGTAACAAAGCCAAACTCGAACTTAAAGATCTAAGGGCCATATCATTTGTAGGATCATGGAGTCAACTGAAGCAGAATGTACCTGGATACTTTGGTATAGGTACAGCCCTACAGTCATATAAGGATGCAGGTGATATGGGCGATATCAAAAAGTTATTCAGAGAAGTCCCTTTCTTCAAAGCTCTCCTTCTCAATAGCATGATGGCATTAACTAAGTGCTACTTTGAACTTACATCTTATATCAAAGACGATGAGGAGTTTTCGGAATTTTGGCAAATACTCTATAACGAATACGAACTCACTAAGAACTTACTCTTAGAGATAGCTGGATACGAATCACTGATGGAAGAAGAACCTATATCTAAGCATTCGATTTCTATGAGAGAAAAGATCGTCTTGCCATTACTGGTTATACAGCAGTATGCTTTACAAAAAATCGCAGATGGAACTGAACATATCGAAAGCTATGAGAAGATTGTCGTTAGATCACTGTATGGCAATATCAATGCCTCAAGAAACTCAGCGTAGCCGATATTAGAAATAATAAGATGTAGGTATTTTTTTTTACATACTAAAGAACTACTTCACTATATGTACTCACTAATTGTACGATAGAATTATTATCAGAACTCAATAGTTCTTGTATGTACTTCTCATTATTTCTGTTAGAAGCTTTTCTGATGATGATACGAGATATGCGTGAAGGATAACTATGTAACAATTTCGTGTAAATATCGAAATCGTGTTCTGCTGAATCTCCCAACAAAGTGAAAGTCGTATTAGGAAATATGTTTAGCATCTTCTCTGCCAATAGATACTTATTCTGTTGTTCTAATGGCTTTTTCTTTTGCAGCATCTGTAATCCGAAATCCCTCAACAAGAGAATACCCTGCGGAAACTTATAATGATCTAAAAATGATCTTATGTAATAGAACATATTCCAAGGACTATTAGATAAATAAATGAATGGCATATCGACGCCTATGTCTCCCCTAAGTTTAGTATACAATTCGGAAGCTTTATCGATTGGCCTACGTCTTAAGGGATTTAGAAATATTGAATTAAAAATCATTCTTAGCTTAAAGAGTGATTTCACATTTGTCATTAGAACTGTATCATCTATATCTGAGATAACACCTTCTTTCAATTCACCTGCGTACCTACTCAGTGGCAGTTGCTGAACGCTATCGGAATAAGAAATATAAATGTCATCACTTTTCTGCATATGCTTCAGCAATGACACGTCATTAGTGGACCACTCGACATATCCTTCGCCATCTGAGACAACTGGAATTTTTTGATTATTAATAAGGATATCAATAGCAGCATTTTCGATTTCATTTGAGAACGCTGCTTTAAGTGATAGATATACAGAGTAAAAAATCCCCTTACTGTAGTTTGATTTTTTTAAAGATCTCTTTAGCAATCTACATTTAAGATAATATGTATTATCAGTAAGTATAGAGGCATAAGTATCTACTTCGTAAATATTTCTGTTATTTGAAATGGTATAGAATTTTAGAATTACAGAGAATCTAAATCATTACTATAGAATTCTTACTTAAGTTCGGTATGTGTAAATGATCACTAAACAATCAATAATAAATGGCAATAAGTGTCTCTTATGATCTCCATAATTTTTCAAATATCATCGAACAAACTTTCTAAAAAATAAGTCTATTAAATGATTGCAATCGCTGTTTAATACATTTATAAAATCAAAAAAATAAAATTATGTTACGTATTTTAATAGGACTTATAATCATTGCATTAGTAGCTGGAGTGCTTGGATTTTCTGGAGTTGCAGGTGCTGCATCTGGTATTGCTCAGATTGTATTTTACATATTCTTAGTCTTGCTCGTCATAGGACTTGTGAAGAATTTAATGAGTAGAGCATAATCAAATTATTAATCATATAAAACAAATATCATGAGCGAATTTACAGACAAACTAAAAGGCAATTGGAATATTGCAAAAGGAAAATTACAGCAAGAATTTGCTGAGCTGACAGAAGATGACTTATCTTATCAAGAAGGTCAAGAAGACGAATTGCTTGGCAGACTTCAAGTGAAGTTAGGTAAGTCAAAAGAGGAATTGAAAAGAGTACTAAGTTTATAGTATCATAAACTCAATCAAAAAAGCTCCACTACTTGTGGAGCTTTTTTTTTGCTTGTCCTTAAAGACTAAACAAGTTCGTTTGTAAATAAGAATTATTACAAATCAATCAACTTCTATATATCCCCATAAATATTATTTTCAATTAAACATATTGATACCTCATCATCTATAGCCAAAATAATCACAACTCTATTGTGTAAGTGAGTGTTACAGTCACATGAAAGATGTAAATTTAATTAAGCTGAGACCACAGTTGGGCATAGACACTAAGGCATCCACTCCTATAGAGACTTTTCAGAATGTCACACTTAGGCCTATCCTAAAACTGCAGCATGACACATCGATGTTAATATTAACAGAGTCTAAGCATTTCAATCAGATTCTACAAAAAGTAAATAGATCTGAATATGATCTCCTTACTGAGTCCATTAAAAATTATGTGACTAAAGATATTAGGTTTCGGTATACGATTATTGGTTCTGTTGTAGGTATGATGACAAAAGAAGAATTACAGTATTATATAGAGAATAGTTCTGAGGTCAACAAAAGAATAATGAGTATGCAAATCAAACGCTATGCTGATACTCTCAGAGAATAACAGAGTATCAACAAGACAAATTCAAGATTATCTAAGTAGGCACGCTTCTTTAAAAACTCACTAAAAACTAATTGCACCACCTACGGAAAGCTGAACATCACTTCTACCTTGGAAGTAACCGATTCTAAATCCAACCAAATCTAATGGAGCCAAATAAATACCTCCTCCATAACTGACGTGCCAGTCATTATTGTTTTCATCTTTGACAAAAGCTCTTCCGTAATCAAGTGAAGTAAATAGTCCAAAACCCGTTTTTAATCCACCTCTACCGTTAAAGAGTTTTACTCTTAGATCTGAAGCTTGATACAAGATACCTTCACCAGCAAATCTATTGATTCTATATCCTCTTAATCTTGATCTATTAGCCAGATAATTAGCATGAAAAAATTCTGCATCACCAAACGTATATGCCCCTCCTATATTCGTCGCAAAGACAACTTTGTGAGTAGGAGAAAACGGTATGTACGACGCCAGATTAGATTCTAAAGTAAGATTAGAAAAATCTGAATTACTCAAGCTGTGTTTATAGTCAGCATTAAAAACAAATTTGTATCCCTTAGTGGGTAACATAGCATTATTGACACGATCACTTGTATAGTTGATCCCAATAGCTGCATATATTTTCTTGCCAAAATCTTCTAATGTACGATTAGATTCAGGCTGAAAGATGAATCGATTTTCATCAGTACTATTTGTTTCATCTAAGTCGTAATACTCTATTGATGGATTAATTGATATCATTCTGTTATTAGCGAATTTCTTATCGAAGAAAGGATTGATATCTATGTGAGTTCCTCTCACGACATGAAATCGTGCACTGTTAGCATTCTCTTCATTAGGGAACACCTGTTCGTAATCAATAAATTCATTTGTCAATCCATAAAACCACTGAGTGAAAGTAGGCCCTAATGCCATACCCTTAACTCGCAAATCCCACGATGGACCGAAGACTTCTGGCCAATGTCCGGCGTAGTTACTTACAATGGCATTATTAGCCCAGAAGTATCCCAGACTTAGCTGATGACTTGACTTATAAGGATTTTTTCTAAAACCATTTTTTATCCACCAGATATTATAGCTTAAGCCTACTCCCTCATCTGTATAGAAAGTCGGTGTAGGAAAATGTATTAACTTATCTATTTTCCAATCTTTTCTATTGAACTTATTGATACCTCTATAATTTTTAAGTTTTGCCTTGACTTTTTGCCCCTCTAAGGTCATACCATCTTTCTTATCGTAGGTTGTGATAGATAATGACTGACTCTCATTATTGACTATATCATCTCCACTACCTCCTACTAACTTGATAGATACAGACGACTTTTCATCACCATAAAAATTAAAGGTATCATCATCATGAAGGCCAAACAATCTCAACTCATTACAATCCTTACCATCGATCGTACGCTTCCATATTAATTTATTCTTGCCATCATGCTTATGATATGCCTTGACATCTAATTTATCTCCTGGCATAGCCGTAATATCAAAAGTATTATCACCATCCGTCCCGATCACAGTGACTTCTTTAGTCAGATAACGATAGAACTCTTGCGCATACTTCACTAAGTCTGATCTTCTTTTTTTCAGCTTTTGCGAGATCTCTTCACCACTGATATCATATATCTGAGAAGGCCAATCACTTAGTGCATCCTGAATAACTTCATCAGTTATGTCATTCTGTAATTCCTTAGCGATACTTATATATGTCTCCTCATTTAATTGAGCTAAAAAATGTCGATCAAAATGTCTCGCATTAAAGATTAGCCCAGGAAAAAAATCAACTTCATAATCAAACTTTCTTAATCCCGGACTGACATATGGCCTACTTGCTATATAGTTAATAAAGCCATCATTCTTAAAGAAAGCCTGATCACGATCTCTCGGTATAGCTCTATAGATTTTATGGTCTTTGTTATCTGGATCACTGTACTCACCCCATCGCCACTGGTCATCATGTCTATCCCAGTCTCCTATCAGAATATCCAACAATCGAGCACGCAGTACATATTCCTGATCTACTTTTGCTTGATGATTATCTGTTAGTTTCTCTACCAGCTCTACTGTATTGATTGATTTTTTGGCTCCACCGTAAGAAGGATGATTTTCCATATTGCCACCAGGCCTTTCTTCAAATAGATACAATCTCTCAGCAAAGTCCTTGTTATAATCACCGAGTGCTTTTTGCTTGGGCAACCATACATATCGAGGGTTAGCATGATAGATCTTAGCAGCTTCTGCCAACTTGGGGATGACAAATGCACCATAGGGATGAGCTGCGGATATACCATCCTGAACCAGATCTTGTACTACTGTAGATCGAAATTCTATAGGCACAACTTTAGTCACATCTTTATCTATTGTTCTGACGACCCATTGCTGTCCATCTGCATTTTCTAATCTAAGTGACTTTGTCTGAAAACCGCCTCCCTGTTGTACAGGTACGACCCCGCCGCCTACTTCATCAAGGATTAAGAGAGGAGCTTCTACCTCAGTACCCCATTCTGTTCTGTAAGTCTTACCCATTCCAAATCGTCCTTCAGAATAATTCTGTGAAGCAACCACAGTTTTACTATCTGGATAATCATCGGCATCTTTATATATACTCTCATCTTGATAGTCTATAACTTCTTTCTTGTATAGCAACTTTCTGTATAACAATATGGGCTGAGCGTCAATTGTCGGATTGACCTTATAGAATTCTATATAAAGTTCCAGATCTTTAGTATGAATAATCTTAGCATATCCCTCTTCCATAGCTGCAAAATCTGCATAGCCACCTTTTAAAGCAAAATCAACATCGCTACCACTACCGGCTACCACGAAGTGGTTATTGTTCTTAGGTATATATTGCATATTATGATCATGAGCAGAAGCTACGATAACACCTTCAAAATTAGCCAAGGCAAGATTCATCGCTGTACGGTAGGCTTCATACTTAGGATGTCCAAATTGTTGAGGTCCACCGCCTATCTTACGTATACCTGTAATGATCGAACCCACTACAGGTAATGGCAACAAATGGTTAATAGGAGCATAGTTGCCCCCTGTCTTACCGTTAGTGAATACCGGATGGTGAGTTGCTACTATGACATTTTTATTTTTATAGTCCGATAATATTTCTCTCAGTGCAGTAACTAACTCTACCTGCGTATCTATATCACAGCTTGATCTTGTTCTCTCATCAGTGGCATCTCCTTGCAATATCCATTGAGAATCAACTAATATAATTATCAAATCATCAGTCAATTCTACAACCTTAGGTTCTCCACATCCTTTGCTTGGCGCAAAAATATTTTTCTTACTCACTTTAGATTGAAAGTATTTCTCTACTTCACCGACGGCCTCTGTTGTATAGCCTTCGCCATCATACCATTCATTACTTCCAGGAATAAAATATACCTTATCTGTATTATCTTTTAGTTGCTTGATACAATGCTCCATAGCGGCATCTACCATGGCATAGTCAGGGGTTTTCCGCTCTGGGAGTCCCTCCTGGCCTATAGAATTACCTAAGAAAATTACAGACTGAAATTTACTATCTGGCCTAAGCTGAGATTTGATAACATCAGTGATACTTGATTCATTGACATTCGTATTATTGGCTCCGATATCTCCTACAAGGTATACCTCATAATCAATCATATCTACAGGAATCATATCAGCCTGCAGTGCATCTCTACTTATATTCTTGTCAGCATAGTAAGGTTGAGTAGCCCCACATGATAAAAGTATTATGATGAATAAGCCTAATGTAAATGCGTGAAGGATTTTCATAATTTGTATTGGTTGTGCATAAGGTTGCCTAAAATAGACAAATAAATGAGCAAAAGTAAATCAAGTGATAGACGACTTAGCTCATATGGGCAACTCCAAACGAATTATTCAGATCAACTCATCATATTGTCCTTGAGAAGTAGGTTTTGTAGACTTTCTTGCGTGGATAAAAGCCTAAGAATATCCCCGGCCATATCAATAGATCTATGATAACATTATAACTCCAATAATTGATGTCATCTATAATCAGAGAGTGGGTATCATCTATCTTCTGGACCACATGGCGATGTCTCCATTTCTTAAGTGGAAAAGGCAACTCATGTCCTATATCTAAGAAATAAGCTTCCTTATCATCTTGACCATGCTCGGTTATATGACTTATCCATTTTGCCTTAATGGGTTTATTGAATTTTATATGGACAACATCTCCCTTTTTAGATCCTGTAAATTCCACAATCTCCATATCTGCACCTTTAGGCTTAAGCGCTTCAAATAACTGTAAGTCAAATCTCTCCATCACATCTGTATAATATCCCTCTACCTTTGTTTTTAATACTAATCTCATATCGTGTAGCTACGTTTATTATGCTTATCCTTCTGGATAATGATTATGAAAGAGAACAGTAGATTCATTTTAAAGTTGAAGCTAAGAGTCACTTAAATAAACTCAAGAACTAAACTCCAAGATCTTATAAATGAATTCTATTATAAATAATACTTCAGGCTGATGCTGACATCATAGTTTCTCGGGAGTCCGGGATAATAATACCTTGGCTGACGACCACCAAAACTGGATGCATTAATGAGAATCATAGATGCATATTTTTCATTGAGAAGATTCTGAATACCTGCCGATATATCTAATTGCAGTGATTTAAATAACTTCCTATATCCTGCCCTCACATTTACTAATTGGTATGGATCAGAAAAAATACTGTTATCATCTCGCATCGGAAAAGAAGACAGATATTTATAATTGATATTCCCATACAGTCCTACATGCGAACTCACGTCCACCCCAGCATTAAGGTGGTGCCTTGCTGTCCCTGTCAGTTCATTTCCAGAAAAATCATTTTCATTATCTATAAAATCTACAAATTTGAAATCACTGAAAGCATAGTTTGTAAATATCGAAAGCTTATCACGGCCATCTATCAATTTATAGTTAATCATACTCTCTATACCATTATGGCTTGTACGTCCGGCATTGATACCGACAAACTGATCTTCGCTAATACGTCGGGCCACGAGCAGATCTGTCACTGACATGTGATACAGCGACAACTCATAATCTAATCTATCAAGCAATGTTCCTCTGCTACCTATCTCATAATTCCAACCTCTCTCTGGTCTAATATCTGGATTAATATTACCATCAGGGGTCAGTGTCTCTTCTAAGGTTGGAGGAGAAAACCCATGACTTACATTGGCATACAATACCGAAGCGTTAGATAATTTATAACTTATACCCAAGCCTGGAGAAAACACGGGGTCAAAAGAATACTCGCCAGAGAGATCATCGCCATCATTAAGAAATCTATCTTCATAATCATAACTCGTGTAGTTATAGTTAGCACCTACAATAGCAGTCCAGCTATCAGCTAATATAAATTCTGACTGAAAATAAATATTGGTATAGGCTCTCTTTTCTTGGTTGTTACTTAATAAATCTCCTATAGCTCCTCCATTGGTTACGTGAGTCTGCCATTGATAGTTTTCAATATAATGTTCTACGCCCACTGTCGCTCTGAGCAACTTAGGCAGAGCACTGTAAGTCATCCTTGATGTATCCTTAGTGAGTACCATAGAGCTTCTTCCTCCCAGACTTGTGGACTGATCATCGAGGATATTAAATGGTCTCGACTCATAAGAGTCTCTGTAATTAGAAAATATACTGGAAGAATTAGATAAGGTATATTGTGTACCTATCTCAGCGATATCAATTTTATTACTGATGCCGATGAGTAATTTTTTATTATCCTCAAACCCACGGACAGCGGCCCAATTAGCTGCTGCAGCCGTCGGATTATTATTAAAATCATCTAACGAAAGCGAACTGGGTATAAATGCATTGACATCTATATAATTCATAAGGATGGTAGTCGTCATATTTTCTTGAGGCTTTAATACGCTCAATAACTGCAACCCTTCTCTATCATAATTATTATTCTCTCTATAGCCATCTGATCCCGTATTATGATACCTGACAGAAATAGATGCCGTCTCGTCGTCATTAACTAAGGTCACACCAGTCGTCAATCGCCTCAAGCCATAAGAACCTATAGTCACCCCTGCATCTACCTGATTAGATACTGACGTACGTTCTGTATGAGTTACCATCTGAATGACACCACCGAGGCCTGCTCCATAGATGCTGGAACTCGGACCTTTGTAGACATTAATATGATCAATGATAGACAAATCAATATCTTCTACAGTAGACTCCCCTATACCAGAAGTGATAGGGATATCATTAATATAAGCTCTGATCTTACTTGTGCTAAACAGTGATCTGTTACCTATACCACGGATGGTAATACGTGTGGTATTAAGAGCACCGGAGTGCACATATAATCCAGCGACCCGATTAAGGCTTGGCAATAATGTCACTTGGTTATCTCGTCGGAGCTCCTTCTGACCCAGTCGTACTATGGGCAGAGGTGTAGACTTAGTGATCGGTAGATCTGCTACAATAGCAACCTCTGTAACGAGTACACTATCATTGACTTCATTATCTATGTGAGGAGAGCTTGCATCCTGTGATAAGCCACACAGAGATGCTGTCAAAAAAACAAAAAGAATAAAAAATCTAATATACATCTATACAATACTCAAGGCGTAGTCAGTAAATAATGATGGTGCTTTCTCAAATTTTTTCATACGGTCGTCAGTAGATGCCCCTTTAAGATAGCGTTCGTACAATTGCTGTCCTATGACGGCACCTTTCCAATATGCAAATGCCTCATACCATCGGATTCTATCCATATCAAATCCTGTCCGCGATGCATATAGATCTATGAGAAAATCTTTATTAGGAAAATTACCGTGCAACATAATGGGCTTTTCTACTCCATCAAAAAATGGCTCAGGCCAGTAACTCAGTGTCGTCCCAAAATCTATCAAAGGATCACCAAGTGTACACATATCCCAATCAAATATCGATGTCACCCTATCAGGATCATCAGCCTGAAACTGGCAGTTATCTAACTTGATATCATTATGTACAATGGTAGCGGCTTGAGAAGTCGGTATACTGGATTGCAATCTGCTAAGGACCTCATCCATAGCGGGATTCTCAGTCGTCTTAGATAGATGCCAACGCTGCCCCCAACCTTGCAGCTGCCTCTCCACAAAACCCTCTGGTCGACCTAATTTTTCTAAGCCTGCTTTTTTATAATCAACCTTATGTAGATCAGATTCTACCTCGATAAGGGCTGTCGTTAATCTCTGTTCTATATTTTCAAATTCTGAGAAACAATCTAAGACTTTTGTTCGGATGACAACTCCTACTCTTCTCTCCATTACAACAAACTTAGATCCGATAACACTATCATCTTCACATAATAGATATGCTTGAGGTGCTGCAGAAAAATGGGCATTCAGTTTAGATAACACTCTATACTCTCTCTTCATATCATGAGCTCCAGGTGCAATCTTACCGAATGGCGGACGTCTCACGATCAAGTCCCGATCACCGAAGCTGACAAGATATGTCAAGTTAGCATGTCCTCCATGAAACTGTCCTACTGTCATATCCCCTACCAGGTCATCGAGGTGCTCTTTGAGATATTGCTCTAAGGCAGCCCAGTCCAGCACTTCGCCATCTCTGACTTCTTGAGGACTATCTATCTGATCTGATACTTTCATTATTCATAAAGATAATTGTATAAACATTAAAATGGTAAGCTCATCAATATATCTTAACTTACTGTCGTTAACAAAAAATGATCACCAAGTTATCTACAGCTTCTGAGAAAAAATAATGCCTGACATCAAGACCCATATTATATCTCCAGCTCTACATGCTATCATCCTCACTGGTGGTCGGAGTCGGCGTATGGGTCATGACAAAGCACAAATTATATATCACAACAAACCACATTATCAGTATACAGCTGACATGGTAATTCCGTATGTAGAGCAAACTTACATTTCCGTAGCTCATGATAACGATACCATGGAAGAAGCTCCATATCCCCACATCAAAGATAGCTATCAAGATATCGGACCTATAGGCGGGATACTATCAGCATTAGAATATAATACTGATGTGGCTTGGCTGACAGTAGCATGTGACCTCCCCTATATAACTGCAGATGTAATACGTCAGATAATTAGTCATCGTCAAAAATCTAAAATGGCAACCTGCTACATCAATCCCGAAAGTAAACTGCCAGAACCTTTACTTACGGTATGGGAACCTAAGTCTTATTCTATAATTAAAAAATATTTAGGTAAGAGCATCCTTTCTCCTAAGAGAATCCTGATGGACAACGACATCGAACTTGTCAAAATAAAAAACACCAAAGCTCTGATGAATGCAAACGATCCCATGCAGAAGAATAAAGCCATGAAAGACTTAGGTCATTCATAATAGAATAATTACAAACCATCAGTATAATAAGATAAACTATGCTGTGGCGCCGGTCTTCAGTTGAGCTAAGCTGTTGCGATCTATTCTCTCTTGCGCTTCAGTAATTTGATATTCAATCCAGCTTTCATTTTTACCTAGTGCTTCTGCTAGCTTTCGAGTTATGAATTCTAAATATTTCTTAGCGTCATTGATATGAAAAAATAACCATCCTGCTCTTCTGTCGATGAAGTCCATTACATCTGCAACTAATTCGTACTCGATGCTGTATTCTAATTGTGCTTCTACGAGAAGATCCTTAGAAGCCTTCTCTCCGTCTGATATTTTATTAGAGTAAGCGTCTATGATAAGCTGAGCATCATTCCCATAAGTTGTCACTAAATACGAGATGTGATCTACTAACACTGGATCTTTACTATAGCTTGCCTTTAGTTTATTTATAGTCGACAGATACGCCTTATAATCACTGAATGGACTGTGATGAATCTTATAATGCTTGGTGTTACAATCTGAATAATCACCAGGCAGCTTATCGATAACGATATCTAATACCCGCTGTGCCATCTTCCTATATCCTGTCAACTTACCTCCCGCAATGGAGATCAGACCTGTATCAGAAATGAAGATCTCTTCCTTACGTGATAGTTCTGATGGGCCCTTGCCCTCTTGCTGTATTAATGGACGCAGACCAGTCCATGTAGACTGTATGTGATCTATAGTCAATGGTTCTCCAGAGAACATATTATTGACTGCATCTAAGATATACTGAGCATCTTCTTCTGTGCAGTGTAGATCATCTTGATCTCCCTTAAATGTCGTATCCGTCGTACCGATATAGACAATCTCCTCTCTCGGAATCGCAAATAACATTCTACCATCAAATGCGTCAAAATAGATAGAATCGGTAATAGGAAAATCTTTTTTATCTACAACGATATGGACACCTTTTGTTAAGTGCAGATTGGTTTTTGTCTTAGCGTAGTCGATCTGTCTGAGTTCGTCTACCCAAGGTCCTGTAGAGCTGACGATGACATCTCCTGATATCTCTACTTTCGTATTCAAAATATGATCGTGGCAGATGACACCCGATACTTTTTCTTTATCATACTTAAATCCTGTCACCTCCATATAATTGATAGCCTCCGCTGACTCTCGTCGTGCCGCTTTGATGATCTCTATTGTCAGTCGAGCATCATCGGTTCTATATTCTGCATACACGATACCCGACTTCAGTATATCTTGTCTCAAGAGTGGTGCTGCCTCTTTCACCTCTTCTAATGATAATTTTTTTCTTCTATGATTCTTATCTACATCCGCCAATATATCATATACCCTTATGGCTATACCCGCCGTAAACTGACTGAACGTGCCTTCTTCTACAATAGGCAGTAACATATTCTCTGGATGTACAAGGTGACAGGCATTATCATGAGCGACAGCTCGCTCGAGGCCTGTCTCTCTTACAAGACCAATCTCAAATTGCTTAAGATATCTAAGCCCCCCATGTATGAGCTTCGTCGACTTACTGCTCGTCCCTGAGGCAAAGTCATGCTTCTCTATCAATACGACCTTAAGACCACGTAGCGCTGCATCTAATGCGATACCTGCTCCAGTTATGCCCCCACCGATTATGATAAGATCATAGTGGCTACTTTTAATGGTATCTATAGAATCAACTCTATCTGCGGTAGAAAAACGTAATGGTGACTTACTCATCGTATCTGTATCGTGTTATTAAAAAACCTGTGACCGTAAGATATAAATTGTAAATATAAGAATCGACATGCTACAGATAATAAAATCTATAATGAGTCATATATCTCTAAATACTTAAAACCGATAACCGTACCATAACGGTTAAGCTACGGATAAATATAATACCCTATAGTACGGTATTTTAGAGTACTATATACTAAAGAAATTAGTATATTTATTAAGATTCAGCCTTGAGGCAGAATAGCGGTAGACAATAATCATAACATGATATTCAGGATATATCATATAAAAGATTAAGTTATTCTACTGTGTATATTAACTTAGGCTTATAAGAGATATATGCTTAACACAAGGTTTAGGGTGTACATATATTTATGTTAGTGACAAGAAAATGAATAAAAGAGTAACCATATTATCAATAGCTTGGTCAA
>CAZBXL010000021.1:0-16830 GCA_964495785.1 uncultured Saprospiraceae bacterium
GCTTCTTCTTCTATGATCTTAGATGTCGGCTTACCAGCACCATGTCCTGCATCTACAGCAATTCTAAGAATAACAGGATTATCACCTTCATGAACTTCTTGCAACTTAGCGCCGAACTTAAATGAATGGGCTGGGACTACCCTGTCATCATGATCAGCTGTTGTAATCATTGTGGCGGGGTATTCTATACCTTCCTTCAAGTTGTGTAAAGGAGAATAACTCAACAGATTCTCAAAGTGCTCAGGATCTTCGCTTGACCCATACTCTGGAACCCAACCCCAGCCTACCGTGAACTTATGGTATCGGAGCATATCCATCACACCGACAGCTGGAAAAGTAGCTGCAAATAAATCTGGTCTTTGTGTCATCGCTGCACCGACAAGAAGTCCTCCATTAGAACCACCGGCTATCGCTAACTTATCTTGTGATGTATACTTTTCATCTATCAGGTACTCTGCAGCTGCTATATAATCATCAAAAACATTCTGCTTATTATGTAGCATTCCTGCCTGATGCCATTCTTCACCATACTCTCCGCCACCTCTTAGATTAGGCATGGCGAATACGCCTCCATTCTCGAGTAATATAATTCTCGAGGTACTGAATGATGGCGTAAGATTAACATTGAATCCTCCATAGGCATATAAGTAGGTAGGGTTAGTACCATCTAAAACTAAGCCTTTCTTATGTACAATGAACATTGGAATTTTAGTTCCATCTTTGCTCGTATAGAAGATTTGTTTTTCGATATAATCTTTAGGATCAAATTTTAAGTTAGACTCGAAGAACTCTTCCGATGTACCTGTAGCTATGTTATATTTATATATTGTATTAGGTATTGTGAATGAAGTAAATGAATAAAAGAATTCCTTATCATCTTTTCTTCCTCCAAATCCACTTGCAGTACCAAGACCTGGTAGTTTGACTTCTTTCTTATTCTGACCATTCATATCATAACGGTATATTCTTGTGGTCACATCCTTTAGATAATCTGCCCAGAGGTAGCCACCGCCTGTACGTACGCCTTCTAACAAGTCCTTTGTCTCAGGTATAATTTCCTTCCAGGATTTTTCTTCTGGTGATTTGAGATCTATGTCTATGAATCTATATTTAGGTGCCCCTATATCTGTAGTGACTAATAGATGATCTCCTATATTATCTATTACCGAACTTTTGTTCTTAAATCCCTTAAATAACGATGTAATAGCCCCATCCTGCTTTAGGTTTTTATAATAAGTCTCATATCCATCAGTACCTGTAGATGCGTATAGTACAAGATAGTCCTTGCTCTCCGTCACACTACAGAAGTGATATATTAATGGTTCATTTTCGTTACCAAAGATCTTCTTATCTTCCGACTGATCAGTACCCAGCTTGTGATAGTAGACCGCATGGTATTCATTCTTAGCACTCAATTCTAATCCATCATTTGGTGCAGGATATCTACTGTAGAAAAATCCACCATCGTACCAATTAGCTGAAGAAAACTTAACCCACTTAAGAACATCAGGCATTTTTTTCTTAGAGGCGACTTCCATAACATGAATTTCTTGCCAATCACTTCCACTACTTGACTGAGCATATGCTACATATTTATCATCACTTGAGAATCCAAGTAAGTTTATAGAAACAGTACCATCTTCAGACATCGAATTGGGATCAAGGAAAACTTCAGGTTCTCCGTCTATTCCTTTCTGATAGTATATGACTGACTGATTTTGTAGTCCATCATTTTTACTAAAGAAATAATAATCACCTCGTTTACTTGGTGAGCCCAATTTAACATAGTTAAAAAGCTCTTCGTATCTTTCTTTTATTGCATCTCTGTAAGGTATAGATTCTAAATATCCAAAACTTACTTTGTTCTGATCAGTTACCCAAGATTTTACTTCTGCTGAGGTATCTACCTCTAACCATCTATATTCATCAGTGACTTTGGTCCCATGATAGTCATCAATGACCGTACTGTCTTTTCTGGTGTCAGGATAATTGAGTTTTGTATTACTATTTTTCATTGATGTATCTTCAGAACTGCAGGAATATAGAAAGACTATTACTAAATATAAAAGTGTATTTCTTGACATCATAAATTGGATTACTTCTAAAAAAGAACTTATATGGAATTGCAGATCTCTTAAGCGTGACCTTACCTTAAAATTAGATCAGAGTATAAAAATAAACAATCAAAGTCCATAACTACATAAGCACAACCATAATTTTAATAATTTTACGATCTATGATTAATGCATCATTTAATAATAATCTATCCCTTCTTATACTACGCTGTGCTATAAAGGTCAGTATATTGTTCTGTGTCTTTACCCTACATGGACAATCAAACATGATATGGTTTAACCCCAATAGTGATAAGCCAACCACTGAAGATATGATACCTACCGATTGTGACCTAATACGTCATGGAATGGATGATGAATTAGGTGTAATGGTTGTAGAATTTGAAGCTAAACCATTGCTTATGCATACACAGCCTCAAGTCAAAAAGTGGATGAAGGATAAATATTTACTTGAGTGCACAAGTAACATTTACAAAGCTGATGAGACAACATTTCTTCTGCTACACCTAAAGATCAATTCAGAAAATGCAAAGCATGCCTATGGCAATCTTGATAAAGGCTCAAAACTCAAAATTACTTTTGAAAGTGGAGAGCATATATATGTCGATAACATAGAAAGAGATCGAGGAACTGCTCAGAGGTCCAAAGGCATCACATTGTACGAAGGCATCTATCCCCTTGATGGATTTGATATCAAAGAATTAGGAAAGAATCCAATTACAACTTTTGGGATTGTATGGGAAGAAGGTTACCAAGAATATGATGTACAGAATTCCGACCTCATAAGAAATCAAGTTACCTGTTTGAAAAAATTATAAATGTTAGGATTAAAACTACCTACAGATCCGAGATGGGTGAATCTCGCAGAGATAAGTCTTCAAGATATATTAACAGATCATGCTTATTGTGAGCAAAAAGCTGCCATGTCATGTATCTCTCTTATACAAGGATTTCCTGATAAGGAAAGAATACTTAATGAGCTATCACCAATAGTACAAGAAGAATGGAGTCACTTTCAATTAGTACTTAAGGAGCTAAACAAAAGAGGACTACAGCTGGGTTTTCAGAGAAAGGATGAATATGTCAACAAGCTCCGAGAGTTCTCTAAAAAAGGCGGTGGCAGAGACAATAGTCTTATAGAAAGACTTTTGACATTTGCATTAATAGAAGCAAGATCATGCGAGCGATTTAGATTGCTATCTCTACATATATCAGAGGAATCTCTTAAGGAATTCTACCATGGCTTTATGGTGTCAGAGGCAGGTCACTACAGACTATTCTTGGACTTAGCAGAGCATTATGGTGACAAGGAAGCTGTCAGAAATAGATGGCAAGAATATTTAGATTTTGAAAAAGATATGATAGCTAACCTCAGCCTCAGAGGCGATCGCATGCACTAAGTGAGTGCATACAGATAACTAATTATTATGGATAATGAGAAGTACTGGACTGAGAGATATATAAGTACAAAAACAGGCTGGGATATAGGATATCCTTCTACTCCAATTAAAGAATACGTTGATCAATTATCAGACAAGGATGTCAAAATATTGATCCCTGGAGCCGGCAATTCTTATGAAGCTGAGTATCTACACAACAATGGATTCAATAATGTATATGTGTTAGATATATCAAAAATACCTCTTGAAAATTTAATACAGAGAGTACCAACATTTCCTATGGATCATCTCATCCATGATGACTTTTACAGTCATCAGCAACAATATGATTTAATATTAGAACAGACTTTTTTCTGTGCTCTTCCACCCAGTCATAGAGAGACCTATGTTACACATGTTCACAAATTATTGAAACCCCAATCAAAACTTGTTGGCGTCCTTTTCGGTAGAGAATTCAGCAAAGAAGGTCCTCCCTATGGCGGTACATTACCAGAATATCAAGCACTATTTGAACCAAAATTTGAGATACAAATCATGGAAGAGTGCTACAACTCGATAGAACCCAGAATGGGCTCAGAGCTATTTATAAAATTGAAAAAAATATAACCGCTAAGAGGATTAAGCTTGTGCTACAGTTTCCTTTGTCTTCATACCTTTGAAGAAATCATTCTCAGAATCTTTACTCACCTTTATCCCTCCCTTATCACTTCTTATGATTCTTGAGAATAAGGAGTACTCCTTCTCGAATATAAACTTAAAGAATAGCTTGGTCCATGATTCATGGTACACTAAAGTGTTATAGTATTCTGGAGCTATTTCTCTGATCTTTGGAAGATTATTCCATGGTACGAAAGAGAAGTCATGATGCTCATTATGATAACCTACATTAAAAGCTAACTTATTAAGTGGTCCATAGTAACTATATGTTTCTTGAGGTGGTGCAATAAGGTAGTGCTCCTGTATCCATCTTGCTCCAAGTGGATGTAATCCTATAGAAAAGAAAAACGAAAAAGCTAAATACAAAATAGCCATAGGACCGGCAACCATAAATAAAACTATATCGAATGCTATCAAAGTCCCTAAATTTATCCATACCCACTTACTCTGAAATTTTATTTCTTTAAGTCTTGGTGGCCTTAATCCTTGAAAAACAGGAAATAATAAGAACCAAATAGATTTGCCGATAAATGTAGAACCTATAACCTTCGCCTCCCAGTAGCTCGCAAGATCAGCGTCAATATCATGATGTCCTTGAAATGCGTGATGCTTTAAGTGATATTTTCTAAATGAAACTGAACTTGGAAATCCATTAGCTAAATCACACATGATACCTCCCCATATATTGGCAAGGCGACTTTTAAAAACCATGTTATGTGTAAACTCATGAATAAGTACAAACAATGCATGATTAGCGAAAGCTCCGAAACAGAATGCTGCTATCATAATCATCCACCATGATTGGTCTTTCATGATATAAGCTATTCCTAATTGCGCAACGACTAAAAATAATGCGTAGTAAAAAGTATTTACATTTCTACCCATCAGATTCTTAATCTGAGGATACTTCTTAATGATCTCCTTAGTCCTTTGGATATGAGGTTCTTCTTGATGAGAATGCTGAAAATCTGTAGGTCGACTACCCATGTTTATTTATTATTGAGTGACAAAGCTAATAATTCCTTAAATTTTGATTTGCATCATTACGATAATGATTATAAATTCATATTTATTCTACTTGCGAATAAAAAGTATAAACACCCATAAATGTAAAGTGTTCTACAAAACGAACATTCTTTTGCAAGAATCTCAGCCGTACCTAAGACCCTAAGTTATTGACTACAAGTAAGTTAAGTATAAATTACTTAATTAATGTAATTATATAATAATTTGTAATGCTTTTTCGGAATTAAAATTGATTGTAATATTAACGAGAAACCGTAAAATAATGGATTTACCTAAAGTACTTATCATCGATGATAGAGAGTTTGATCGTATACTTTATAAAGAGTATCTCGGATCTGCTAACTATATTTTTTCAGAATTAGAAGATGGCGAATTAGCCTTGGATCATCTATCTGAATTCCTTCCAGATATCATACTCCTAGATTGGCAAATGCCCAAGATGGGCGGCTTAGACACTCTGAAAGTTCTTAAAAAGAATAAGGTCTACAGTAATATCCCAATTATTATAATTACTGGATTGCAGGATGAATCCGTACTAGAAGAAGCATTTGATTATGGAAGTGTAGATTTCCTTAATAAACCTGTCAATAAGATTGAACTTACAGCAAGAGTCCATAGTGCTCTCAAATTAAGTGAGGCTAAGAGAACTCTCCAAACTCAAAAGCACGAACTTCTCGAACTAAATCAGATTATCCAAAATCAGAAATCTGAATTAGAAAAGTCTCTTGCTCTTAAGAGCCAACTTTTAGATTCTAATGAAGAAGAACATCAAAAAAATATAAATGAAGTCAAGAGGAAGCTAATGACTCTTGAGATAGATAATACCAAGGTGTCTAATCATATTAAAAGTTTCCTTAGTCTATTAGAAGAAAGTTATGAAGACTTAAGAGCTGAAAATAATGAAAGTCTTGTTCTGAGAAAATTAAGGCAGCTTATACGTAATGCACAGGGTCTGGCCTCAGAAGATCAATCATGGAGCGAATTTAAAGAAGTATTCGAAAGTCTCGATCATAACTTTTTTGATAAGTTGAATGAACGTAATCCTAAATTGACTTCATTAGACCTAAAACATTGTGCATATATAAAGATGAATCTTGACAACTATGAAGTTGCAAATATCTTCAATGTGGAATTAAAGAGTCTTCAGATGACAAGATACCGTCTCAAGAAAAAACTGAAGCTTGACAGTGAAGAAAATTTAAGAGAATTTCTTCTTAAGGTTTAGTCAATAATTTCGTAGTTAAGGCTTAAGTTCTTTACATATCGTAAAATGGAAGGTACTGCCTTTTCCTAATTCTGATTCTACCCATATCTTTCCATTGTGCTGATCTACTACCTTCTTGCATATAGATAACCCGATTCCTGTACCTGTATATCTATTCTCACTGTGTAGCTTCTTAAACATCAAGAATATCTTATCTAAGTACTCAGCCTCTATACCTATACCGTTATCGCTTACAACAAATAAATGTTCATTTGGCAGTTCCTTGTACTCAATATTGATGAGTGGTTTGGTTCCATCCTTATCCATGAATTTTATCCCATTGGTAATTAGATTTTGGAATAGTTGTCTTAGTCTAGACTCATCAGCAAATAGTGTCGGCATAGCACCTATTGTAATTGTAGCTTCTGATTCTTCTATTGTTGATATTAGATCACGATTTAGATACTTCAATAATTTATTGATATCTACTTCATCATAGACAACTGCTTGAGTATTTATACGAGAGAAATCCAGTAAGTCATCTATCAAGACTTGCATATTTGTTGATGCAGCCAGTACTATATCAATAAACTTTAAATCTTTTTCATCTATTTTATTGATGATGTTTTTTCTAAGTAACTGCATAAAACTTATCACTGACCTTATAGGAGCCTTTAAATCATGTGATGCGATATAGGCAAAATTTTCAAGTTGCAAATTAGAATCAATATACTTTTGTAACTCAGAGTTGGTTTCATTTAAGTCGGCAATCTGATTTTGGATGATATTCTCAGACTTTATCTTTTCTGTTATATCAATCAGGTGTCTTATGATATACAGTTTTTTATTGACATAAATGACAGTCTGAGTTAAGTAAAAGTCATAGCACCGTTTTCCATTATCTACTCTTATTTCTTGTGAGCTTCTTCTATTTTGTATTGTATCTAATATAATTCTTTCCGCTTTTTCATGTGCTGTTGTCTTATCTAATTGCACGGGTGTAAGAATATCAACTATTTGCTCTACAGTCGTTAGAGATGCAGGATTATTATTGAGGTACTCATACATTAAGTCATTTCTGACTATAACGTTATGCGAGTTAGTATTATCCTTAAAAGTCTTTAAGTCAAACTCTTTATCATGAATATCAAATGGTAATTTATATTCCACGATATCTATTCCTTCTGAAGATTCTGATATCAACTTTTCATATATAGCAGTTTTTTGCTTAGCATCTATACTACTTAAGTAAAGCTTGGTGATGTCTTTTATAATAACATAAGCTACTGCATCCTCCTGATCAGATGGAAATACAGAAACTTCTACGAGCTTCTCATTTCTCTCATAATCAAGCAGTACAGTAGTGAATTTTAATTTCTTTTTGCTCTTTATTGCATCAGCTGTATGTGTATACTCTTTGTGTAGATTTACATCTGGTAGAAATTTGGATTTTTCTGGTAAGATATCTGCTATAGTGATATTCTCAAAGTTGTCAGAACCATACAACTGAATAAAAGATTCGTTGTAATCTAACAACTCCCATTTATCAAAATTAAATACTAAAACTGAATCGTGTAAATTTTTAAATAATCGGTTATAATTTCCTTGAGTGACTTGAAGATTGCGTTCGATATTTACTTTATCGGTTACGTCATTGATGGTTAATAGATACTCTATTTTATCATCATTATTATCGCTTATTACTGTTCCTAAACCTTCGACGTGCAGAATGTGCCCATCCTTGTGCATCAACCTTGTAGAATGCTGCTTATTATTACCTGATTTTAATTGATTTACATATCTTTCTAATTCTTCTTTATCATCACGATGTATGATCGCATTCAAGTTTTGATTTATGATTTCCTCTGGATCGTAACCTGATATCTCAGAGACTCTTTTGGATATATCAATAATCTTAAAGTCTTCATTACATCTAACGATGCCAGTAGGAACGTTCTCGACTAATACTCTTAATTGTGATTCTCTAACCTCCAGAGCTTGTTTACTCCTAGTTAATTCTGAGAGATCTCTGGATACTTCTAAGCATGCTATAATCTCACCATTCTCGTCCTTAACGGGAGTATATACACTCTCAACTACTCTACTGGAACTATCTACACCCGCAAATGATATTTGCTCTCCTTTCAATACCTTATCATAGTAACGTTCTCGCCAAGCCGTGAGTGTTTCTGCTTTAATGATATCATTTAGATCATCGCCTACGACGGGACGTCTACCACAAAATCTTTCAAAATCGTCCTGAGCATATTGATTGATAGAAATCAACACCATGTTCCTATCTATGGCATAGATAGAGTTATTAGTACTATTAAGGACGGCACTCAGAGTGGATATCTTTTCTCTCTTCTTCCTTGATTTATTTGTTAGATCTGTAACGTCAGTTGCAGTTTCTATATAGCCCACAACATTCTTTGCATCATCAAGCATTGGCTTGATATTTATACTCATATGAATTTCTTCATCACCACTATTAAATACATATAATTCCCCAAATTCCTTATTCTCATTCAGCAATTTCAATCTATTATTAGTCTCGTTCCAGAACGATAATTCTTGAGAACCAATATCAGTTATATGCATGCCCAATTTAAGCGAGATACCAAGAAATTCTTTATGTATAGCGAAGGCTTTGTCATTATAATATGAGACCTCTAAGTTTTTGTCATAAACCAAATAACTAGAAGATGACAACTCCAGAACTGTACTTAACAATTGTTCTTGAGCCACAGATTCTGTAGTCATCTTCGGAGTAGCACTTATGCTATTTCTATCACTGAGATCATTGTATTTTTTTACCTTTATTAAGGAAGTATAATGCTGAAAGAAAGCATAGCAAGGATCTAAATACCATGAGTAATCTTGTATTGATGTATCTTTTGTTTTTGATAGTATCAAAAGAATATAATCTGCATTCAAGTAAACAAATAGTTGAGTAAAGTATGCCATTTCAGATTGGAGTCCCGATAGCAGACCATTATTCTCGACAAACACAATTTTGTCCTTCTTTAACCCATTCACAAATTGTTTAGGTATATCCAACTGTCCTTGTCCAAATGAATGTAGATTTAGATTATCCTTACTCAATTTCCATTTTCCATCTTTAGACTTTTTAAGTAATAGACCATTATCAAAACTTAACGCTTTGACTGTAGCCGAAATAAATTCAGCTACACATGTAGACGCATCCTGTGTATGTATGAATGATTTATAAAGTGTGAGCTCTAATAATTGTGTATTGAGCTCTGTTTGCTCCGCATTTTTTATCATATAATAAATATAACTAATATGTTTCTTTTTATCAAATAGATTGACACCATGTTTAGTGTCGTGCTTTTGAATATAAATCTGAGGTGTAGAGGATTAAAGAAGGGTAATAATTGACGAAAATAATATAGATTTGATTTAGAAATGAAAAAAAAGATCAATATAGCTATCGATGGACATTCTTCTTGCGGAAAATCGACCCTTGCTAAAGAGATTGCTAAAACTCTATCCTATACGTATATAGATTCTGGAGCAATGTACAGGGCCGTTGCTTTATATATTCTTAATAATAACATCGGTCTCAAAAATGATCAGTTACTTCAAGAAGCTCTTGACGCTGTCAATATAGAAATGAAAACTAAGGATGGCCACTTCCTCATATTTCTCAATGGTCAAGATATTACACAAAGGATTATTGCAATAGATGTATCTTCAATCGTATCAGAGGTCGCATCTAAGAGTATGGTAAGAACTAAGCTTGTCAGAATACAACAAGATCTCGGACAGAATAAAGGTGTCGTTATGGATGGCAGAGATATAGGAACGGTTGTATTCCCAGATGCGGAGGTTAAACTGTTTGTTACTGCTGATGTAGATGTCAGAACTCAGAGACGTTATGACGAATTAAAGCTCAAAGGAATGGATACAGCCTATGAGAAAGTTAAGGAGAATCTCTCACATCGTGACCATATTGACTCAACAAGAGAAGACAGCCCATTAACTATGTCATCAGATGCGATACTAATAGACAACAGTTATATGGATAGAGAAGAACAATTATTCATAGCACTTAAAGTCATAGAGGAGAAAATTGTCACTTAGGCATCATCAGTCTCTGAAGGAAAATCTGTTTTGCTGATACTCTCAAATTCTTCGGATACATCCATGCTTAATAATTTTAAGAGCACTTTTGCAGAGGTTACCACATCTTTCTCACAGTATCGAGCTATTCTCTCTGAATCATTATTATCATAAAAAACTGTATGCACCATAGAACCATCTATGTCATCTTTAGGAGTAGGTACGCTTAACACATGAGCTAATAATGCCAGAGACGTATAATTTTTATAATCTCCAAAACGCCACATGGTCATTGTATCTATGATATGATCTATCTCCCATGGTTTCTTACCAGAGATATCGAGTTTCTTAGGGATTTTTATTCCGTTAATGATCAAACGCCTACATATAAACGGCACATCAAACTCCTTCACATTATGACCACAGAGATATTGTTTTTTGGGCTGGTCAAAATGATTATTCATCACATCAACAAAATCACTCAATATAGCTTTCTCGTCTGGCCCAAAGAACGACTTTGTTCTCATACTTACCACCTCTTTATCTTCGATTATCAAAAATCCAATAGAGATGCATACAATTTTTGCAAACTCAGAGTAAATAGCTCCTTTCTGTACAAATAATTTGGCTGCCTCCTCAGATGTTACATCATTATCCTTAAGAAGTATTTTGGATTTGGACAGCCAGAAAGCTTGAAGTTCTGATGGTAACTCATCAAACGAGGACATAGCTCCTACCGTCTCAATATCAAGAAACAATATATCTTCGATCTGCTTGCGTAGTGCCTTCATATTATAAGTAATATAGGGATTACCACTATTAATTTAAAATTATATACCCATGTAAAACCCCAATTTACATATCGATCCTTTTAAATATCAGGCTTTAAAAGCATATTTGTAAAAAATATCTTAATCATGGCAAATAAATCAAACGGTTTATCTCTTGTAGGCATCCTGCTCCTCATCAGTTTACTTGGACTTTCAGCTTATCTGTGGATGACGAATTCTAATTTAAAAAAAGAAATTCAGTCTGAGAGGACTGCAAATCTTGAATTAGAAAAGCTACACACAGAATTAGACCAGAGCTACCAGACATCATTAGCTGATCTTGAGAACTTGAGAGGCGATAATCAAGAACTTAATGAACTTATAGACACTCAGAAAGAAGAATTAGGAAAATTAAAAAAGAGAGTAAGTGGACTTATATGGACTGAAAAAGAGTTAGGCAAAGTAAGATCCGAAATTGCCAATCTCAATGCGGTAGCATCTCAATACGTATCAGAAATAACTGAACTCAAAAAGGAGAATCAATTACTAACTTCAAAGAACATGAGTCTAACGGAAGCCAACAATTCTATGAACCAAGAGATTCAGGTTAATAAAAAAAGGATCAACAAATTAGACTCAGTCAAAACATTATTAGTAAACCAAACTGAGGAACTTAGTGAATCAAACACCATGCTATCTACTAAAGTAGATATGGCAGAGGCTATAAAGATAAATTACATTGAAGTAAAAGGTTATGACGTAAGAGATGGAGGTGAACTCAAAGAAAAAAGTAAAGCTAAAAAAATAGAAATGCTAAGAACTTGCTTTACAACTGAAACCAATCTCGTAACAGCAGCAGGAGAAGAGGAATTTCAGATTGCATATACATCACCGTCAGGAGAACTCCTTTATGTAGAAGAATTAGGTTCTGGAAGCATCATGAACAAATTAACTCAGCAAGCTGAGAGATATTCTGCGGCAGGTGTCATAGAATATAACAATGAAGAATCAACTGCTTGTCTTGATTGGACCCCTAATTTTCAGTTAGTTAAAGGATTATATAAAATATCGATCTTCAATAACGGTTTTAAAGTAGGCAAGGGAGAGTTTAAGCTCAAATAAGGAATATAAGATTACAACTTTGTAGAACCTCGGATGTTATATCTGAGGTTTTTTTGTTTACAATCTCCATTATATATGATAGGATATAGGTTTTCTAATTACAGAGGTGCAGAAGGTAGAAACATATTTGACGAGTTACTCAAGCTCTTCAAGGAGTTACTCATACACACATCAGGAGACGTAAGCGAAGCTCTTTCATGGTTAACAGCTATTGATAATGAACATAATATCACCACGCCTGAGTATGGCATCGCTGATTTTATAGAAGAATTAAAAGATAGAGGTTATATAAAAGATGAAGGTAACGGCGGTGCAGGTGGTGGTAATTTTAACCCCACGAACAAAATGGAAGTATCATTACGAAGACACGCTTTAGATGATATTTTTGATCAACTCAAAAAATCTAAACAAGGAAAGCACAATACAAAATCAACAGGTCAAGGAGATGAATACACATCAGAACTTAAGCCATATGAATTCGGTGACAAGCTTGATAAAATTTCTATCTCGGAATCACTTAAGAATGCTCAGATCAATCACGGGTTAGATAACTTCCAACTCACTCAAGATGATCTTGAGGTACATGAAACTTTCTTTCAATCTCAGACAAGCACTGTATTGATGATTGATATTTCTCATAGTATGATACTATACGGCGAGGACAGAATCACACCTGCTAAGAAAGTCGCAATGGCTCTATCAGAACTGATTATGACAAGATATCCTAAGGACAGCTTAGATGTTATCGTGTTTGGGAATGATGCATGGCAAATAGAGATTAAAGAACTCCCTTACCTTGAAGTTGGACCTTATCATACTAATACTGTAGCGGGATTAGAGTTAGCTATGAATATTCTGAGAAGAAGAAAAAATCCAAACAAGCAGATCATGATGATCACTGATGGCAAACCGACTTGTATAAAAAAAGGAAGAAAGTATTATAAGAATGCTTTCGGCTTAGACCGAATGATATTAAATAGAACATTGGGATTAGCTACAAAAGCAAGAAAATTAAACATACCTATTACCACATTTATGATTGCTCGAGATCCATATTTAGTTCAGTTCGTTGATCAATTTACACGAGCTAATAATGGTAAGGCGTTCTATAGTTCTCTTGAGGGCTTAGGAGAATTTTTGTTTATGGATTACAATAAGAACAAACGAAAGAAAAAAAATTAATAAAAATATACTGATAAGAATGGATCACACGACAATAAAAACATTAGGAGAATTAAAGGCCGCTGGATACAAGAGCAAATCCATAAAAGAGGAAGTCAGATCTAATTTAATTAATAAATTAGGGTCTAAAGAAGAAATCTACAATGGCATTGTAGGATTTGAAGATACGGTATTACCGGATCTCGAACGTGCACTCTTATCCAAGCATAACATCTTATTGTTAGGGTTAAGAGGACAAGCCAAAACAAGAATAGCAAGACTCACTACTAATCTCCTGGACGAGTACATTCCAGTCATAACAGGATCAGACCTTAACGATGATCCTCTCGAGCCTCTATCAACCTCTGCTAAAGATATAATCAAGAAGCATGGTGACAATACACCTATACATTGGATACATCGAGATGAGAGATATGTAGAAAAATTAGCGACTCCTGATGTAAGTATTGCAGATTTGATAGGTGACGTAGATCCTATTAAAGCGGCAAGTCTTAAGCTACCCTACTCAGACCCACGCGTTATACATTATGGGCTTATCCCAAGATCACATAGATCCATATTTGTATTGAATGAACTACCTGATTTGCAAGCAAGAATTCAAGTATCCTTATTCAACATATTACAAGAAGGAGATATCCAGATTAGAGGATTTAAGTTGAGACTTCCATTGGACATCCTATTTGTATTCACAGCTAATCCCGAAGATTATACAAACCGTGGCAGCATAATAACACCACTTAAGGATAGAATTGAAAGTCAAATATTGACACACTATCCTAAGTCTACGGATATCGCTAAGAGCATAACATCACAAGAGATCAATGTAAGTGAAGATGTAAAGAGTAAGATTATCATTCCAGAATTAATGAAAGACCTAATCGAGTACATTGTCTTTGAAGCAAGAAAAAGTGAATTAGTAGACGAAAAAAGTGGTGTGTCTGCGAGATTAAGTATCTCTGCTATGGAGAACCTATACAGTTCTGTAGAAAGAAGAATGTTATTAAATGGAGAAGACAAAGGCATTGCACGTATTACCGACTTCTGGGGAATAATACCTTCTATCACTGGTAAGCTAGAGCTTGTATATGAAGGTGAGCAAGAAGGACCTTACAACGTTGCGCTTTTCATTTTTGGTAGTGCTGTTAAAAAATTATTCTTGGAGATATTTGACCATCCAGATGAGGCTCAAAAGAAAATGGATAAGGATCCATTTGGTACTTTAAGAGCATGGTTTGGAGCTGGAAACGAAATAGATGTACTTACAGAAATGTCTCAAAAGGAATATGAAGCAGAACTCTCTAAAGTACCTGGCTTAGCTAAGGTTGTGGATAGTTATAACCTTACAACACATCCACATCTATACATGGAGTTTCTTATGCATGGCTTGGCAGAGTATGAAGTTATCAGCAAGGATATACTCGACAGAAAACTAACCTTCAAAGATCCATTAGCTAATATATTTAATGATATGTAACTAATAATTTGATTACATATTCTATCTTTCGATCATTGTAATTATAAGTCCGAACCAAAAACAATAATTAAATGATCAAAGTCATCATAGAACTTACTATCGTTCTGATATTTGTTATATCAAGAACATATGGCTTTGATTTCATGAATTATATCGACAGAAATAATGAAGCCAAAACTGTAACAGGGTTTTTATTATTTGGGATATTCATTGATCTGTTAAGGAGAATTATCATTTATGTTTATGGTAAGAATAAAAATTTAGATTCTAATACCAAAAAGAACTTTCAGTTCGGCATCAACAATATCGCAAAGTTTCTTCTTGGCATAGGTTTTATTATTTCCGCCTTTGCATTTTTTGGTATTGATTTTAAATCATTGGTGACTTCCTTAAGTATTGTCGCAGCAGCACTTGCCATTATTACCAAAGACTATATCACAGATTTTATTATTGGATTATATTTTAGTTTTTCGAGAATAATCGAGATTAATGATTATGTAAAAATTGTCGATACAAGGGGTAATATATCCGAGATATCAATGCTTAAGATTAAGCTCATAAATGATGACGGCATCCTTGTGATTATCCCTAATTCAAAAGTTTATAATTCTGAAATTATTAATTACACCAAAGGGAATATAAGATCATTAAGTATAGATTTTCAGATAGATATAAAAGCGATAAAGAATCTGGAGCTATTCGAAAAAGAGCTCATTTCTTCACTCGATACATTCAAAGAATATTTAGAGCCTAACTCATTCCAACTTAAGATTGAGGAGATGACAAAAGATAGTATCAACATTAAATTCCAATATACACTCAAAGCATTGGATCAGGAAGTTCAGAAAAAAATCAGGAAGAAAACTGTTAGACAAGTTTTTAATTATATATCTGAAAGAGGACACCTTCAGGACCTTGCAGCCAACCAAAGTCATTAGATATAAGACTTAGACTTTAGGCTTATATTTGGCTTGTAAACCCTGAAAGAAGTTCCTTAAGAATTGGTCTAAGCAGTCTCTATATTGACTCTGTGACGGCTTTCTGAAGAATGCACTGATCTCATGTTTACTAACCTTAGTTCCAGCTATTTTCATAATATCAACCATATCTGTATCCTTTAACTGGAGAGCTATTTTTACTTTCCGTAGTATTTGATTATTACTGAGCTGTCTTTCAGGTTCAGGTTGGGGTCCCTCTCTTTTTCCTCTATTTAGGATTATAAAACCATTTAAAAAAGAAGCTAAAGAAACATCTTTAATCTTTTCGAATGCTTCGTCCTCTTCTCTCTTTAACCAATTACTCACCTCTTCTCTTGAGACGCGAACACCTGCCAAACCAAAAATATCTATCATTTGACTATCAGAGTAATCGAAGGTATATCTTAGCCTTCTAAGTATGTCATTGTTATTCATATTTGATTAAGTCTTACCATATAAGCTTGCTACTTACTCAACTCTCTACCAAGGTAATTATTTTTTACCTCAGCATTATCAGTTGAAATTACAACCGATAGTCCTTCTACAATTGATTTATGATATACGATGTCCATTATCATAGACCTATAATCTACGGAGATGGAGTCAATCACATGTTCTAATATTAGTATTGTAACATTAGAATAAATGGCGATGAGCATATCAAGAATTATCTTTTGAGAATATTTTAAATTATCACATAACTCAGTCATACTTATATCAAATTGTGTAAGCACATCATTAAAGTTAGTTCTGTCAACATTATCTGTAAGAGTAAAGTTGATATCTAATTCTTCACCTACGGTAATGTTATCTGGATACATTCTACATCCATGTATGTGTCTTACCTTCCTCCTAAT
>CAZBXL010000021.1:16930-48401 GCA_964495785.1 uncultured Saprospiraceae bacterium
CAAGGTGTACCCCAACTAACAAATGTGACAATATCATCATCTATTTTGATAATACAAGTGATGTCCTCACCTACAACTTTTAACTGCTCTGGAAAATCAGTTACATAATAATTACCATCAACTGATTCCAATCCCCAGAAGCCTCCCTCAAAACTTTTATAAACGACGGTACCATTGATTTTCCTAACTTCTACCATAAGAGATAACAGGCCACAATTAAAAGATTGATCTTAGACACGAGACACTCTATTTTGTCTCAATAATTTTTCAATAGTACCATTAAGACTTTGGATCATTTTACTTTGATCAGTTATCGTATCCTTTAATGTCTCGACCACTTTGTCTAACCCATTTCTTATATTATTAGGTGATTGCATGAAAGCAGATATCTTAGAAGTCACTAACCACACCTCTTTTATATCTCCTATAAAAACATCAATATCTTGGTAGAATGAATTATCAGATACAAGTCTAAGAATACCATCTTCTTTAATTCTATTGACTACTCGCTTAACAACAACACCCTCTGTTGATATAATGATATACACATAATTATTTCTTATTGAAGACATCCAGTGTTGTTGTTCAATGTTATGGCATATCAACTTATCACCTGAATAAATACTTGGCTCCATACTATCTCCGCTCACATCAAAGCATCTATAATTACCATGATTGTACCTTGGGTCTGGCAGAGAGAATGTCACAAGTTCATCTAAATAGACATTCTCATGAAATTGATCAATGTATCCTGCTTGAGCTTCAATAGGCACATAGGCAATACGTTCAGGTAGTGAAGCTTCGGCATGGTCGCAACTTCCTTCATTCTGTGATGTGTTGATCATCATATCACCGCAACCTCTGTAGAGATAATTGAGATTAATATCAAAATGCTGAGCACACTTATGGATTATATCAGAATTTACAGATCTCTTACCAGTCATAATATCACTCATGCATTGAGGATGTACCGATATCTTAATTGCAAGTTGTCTAACTGATGGGATGAGTCTCTCGTCCTTGAGATATTTGACTATTGTTTTGAATCGTTCCGTTAGTTCAATTTGTTTCATGGTGTTGTTAAGTTGGCACCATAAATATATATAAATTATTTATATATATAGAAAAATATAATATATAAAAAATAAATATTGAAACATGTGTACATAACCAACTAATTGATTACCAATATTTTATAATATCAAATTAAATAAAATAATAATATGATTTTATATTAATATTTATCTACATAAGTAGATTAATGCAATCTTTCGATTTTACTTAGTTTATAAGTACTGACTACTCCGTCTCTGTAGAGGGTTCAATTATCTTAGTATATTCACCAAAGTGTCTCACGAAACTTCTCATATGGTTAGACAACTCCTCATTCTGAGTAGCTGTATAGTATGTATCAGTAATGGAGCGGAGAGTGTAGTAAACTAATCTATCCATTTCTGCTATTTGTAGATCATTGGTCCATATATCTATCTTAAACGTATCTAAAGTCTCTCGATCAAATAAGGAAAGCAACATCGCTTTACTCTCTTTTCTTTGTCTACCGTCAGGAGAATCTGCTTCCCAGTGGATTTGACTTGGTCTATTATTATCGTCTAAGGACACCTCGATTGTGATTTCAGATTTCTTCATATTTTTTCTTATTAATTTAAAGCCGAAAGCGTATATTTTTTTTTCTTTAATAAATTTAGAATGCCAGTATTACCTGCTAAATGAGCTGCGCCTATAATATACATACAAGGTTCTTCTTGATTATTGTAAATTCTATCAGCCATAATTTTGTTTCTCTCATAGATCAGAATATGTCTGAACGACCCCATATTGTTCTTTGTTACCTTATATAATTTTTGAATTTTCTGATCGGCATATAATTGCGTTACACGTTTAAGTGATTTTTTAAATGCAGAAATATTCTTCACTGATTGTTTTAGCATTTTTATCTGGGTTTGGATATCAAGTCTACCCATCACTGCGACATGCTCTTCCAAGTTTTCTATACCATCTGTGGCTATCTTAAGTTCTTGAGCTTTCTTCCACAAATACATATCTAGCGGTAATGCACGATCCTTATTTAGTATAGATTCAGCTATTTTATTAAAAATAACAATAGGATAATATGATCGCATTTGGTCAAGATCAAAACCATAGGCTTTAGATATGACCTTCTTATATTTTTGATATTTCTTAGGCTTGATAAGATGAGTCAAGTCTCTATTAGGAATCATATAAGCCTCAGGTCTAACTTCTGTCTGAGCTCTATCTAAGTCAATCTCACACATCACTTTCTCGCAACGACACATACAAGCGATGACCCGATCTATATGCCTGAATGCGATCTCATCTTTGACATGCATCGAACCGAATAGATATGACTCCACCTTACTATCAGGAGGCACAACTTTCCATAGTAGACTGTCTTCTGTCATTAGAACTGCATCAGATATTTTATATAAAACCTAAATCAAAAAAAATGGCTGCTTCCCCTTGAAGAAACAGCCACTTTTTGGAGGTATAATTCATCTTTATACTACTCATATTCGAATGGTAATACTTTGCTCTTTTTAATTTTTGATAATGTCATGAAAGTTTTTAATCTCTCAACTTCTTCTATCTGAGACAACTTCTTAAACAATAATTGCTCGTATGAAGATATATCCTTAGTTACAATCTTAAGAAGAAAATCACCATCTCCTGTTATGATATAACCTTCTACAATTTCACTGATATTATTTACTTTCTCGATAAAGTTTTCAAGTGCATTCTCTTTGTTCCAAGCTAATGATACTAAAACAAAAGTCCTAACATTCAATCCGAGCTTTTCACTGTTGACTTTAGCATGATAGCTCTGGATTATATTAGTACCTTCTAATTTTTTGACTCTTTCAAGAGTTGGTGCTGGGGATAGTCCTATTTGCTTGGATAATTCAAGGTTAGTTATTTTACTATTCTCTTGAAGTAACTGTAATATTTTTAAATCTATTCTATCTAATTTGTCTGCCATATAAAATTTTCCTTACTAATGATTAATATGCAATATTAAAATTTTATTTCCTTTTATACGTAATTCTCAGTTCTTATAATTTTAATATTCCTACAAAACGTACTTTATTTCGTAATTGATTGCCCTTTGATTGATATTAAAAACAAAAAAAGCCGAAGAAACGACCTTCGGCTTAGAAACCAACTATGAAAAAACTCTCTACTTTTTACGCTATAACGCAGTAAAACGAGATTATGTTTTAAATGGAAAGAAAAATTAAGGAAATATTCCTAAAGTCATATAATCTGAAGCGACTTTGTTGATGGCATTAACAAAGGCTGCAGTTCTAAGATCTTTTACTTTTTTCTTTCTTTTATATACTTCTCTTATTTGACCATAAGCTGTAATCATTGTCTCTTCGAGTCCTGATCTCACTAAGTCCACCTCATCAGCACCTTTAGTTAAGAAACTCTTTTCTTTCTGGCTTACTTTCTTTCCTGTTGTTTTTTCTACTAATGCGACAATATTAGAGTATGCATTTTGATCAAATCTTTTTTCTATTCTACCATATCTTACGTGTGAGAGATTTTTTAGCCACTCAAAATATGATACCGTTACACCTCCAGCATTAAGATACATATCTGGAACTATTACTACACCTTTTTTAAGTAGAATTTCTTCTGCCTTGGCTGTAACTGGACCATTAGCCGCTTCAGCTATAATTTTGGCTTTGACCTTCTTTGCATTTGATTTATTTATCTGACTCTCCAGAGCTGCAGGTACTAATATATCGCATTCTAAACCTACCCAGTCATCACGATTATCTAATTTTTTAGATCCAGGGAATCCTATAATCGACCCATTAGATTTACGATATTTGACAAGCTTGTCTATATCGATTCCTTTGGGATTAACTATGGTACCTTCTATTTCAGAGACAGCGATGACTTTGACACCGCCTTCCTTAATAGAGATAGAGCCAGTGAAAGATCCCACATTACCAAGGCCCTGTATCACCATCGTCTTACCTTCTATGCCTGGATCAAGACCCATCGCTTTACAATCATCTGCATAACTTAACATCTCTCTTAATCCATAAAAGACGCCTCTACCTGTTGCTTCAGTTCTCCCTTGTATTCCACTCTGATGTACTGGCTTACCAGTAACACATGCTGCAGAATCCAGTTCTCCATTCTTAAGTTGCTGATATGTATCTAATATCCATGCCATCTCTCGTGAACCTGTTCCATAATCTGGAGCCGGAACATCTACACCTGGACCTATGAAGTTTTTTCTAACTAACTCTACTGTATATCTTCTTGTTATTTTCTCAAGTTGCTCGACATTATACTTTCTGGGACTGATCTTGACGCCACCTTTAGCACCACCGAATGGTACATCCACAAGAGCACATTTGTATGTCATTAATGAGGCTAAGGCCATGACCTCCTCTTGATTTACAAGATGACTAAATCTAATACCCCCCTTAGTAGGTAGTCTGTGATGACTATGCTGAACTCTATAGGCTTCTATGACTTGAAAAGAATTACCTATCCTTACTGGAAAGTTCATCTGGTAAATGGAATTACATACTTTGATCTGCTCTAAGAGACCTTTTGGCAAAGATGTAAATTCAGCAGCTTTGTCAAAATTACTTTCTACACTTTGATAAAAGCTGGCTTGTTTTTCACTCATCGTTTAATTGTTTTTCGATATTAGAAATCTTCTTTTCTAATCGGATCAAGTAAATTATTAATACTAAAAATAGGATTACTACAACACCTAATACTGTATATATTTTGCCAGTACTTCTGAAGAAATCATCTACTCCAGATTGCGCTAAAAGCGAATGTGTACTGGTGACAATAAGTAATATGATAGTTATTATTGGTTTCATATAAGGTCACTAATCTCGTTTTTTTTTATCGAATACCAAACATTACAATGATTTATTATATGACATTAATTCTATCTTGTCTTTAGCATCGTAATATCTTACTGTGAGTTGGGCAATCCACAACCCCAAAATAGTATAAGCTATAATAGCTGGATAGAAAACAGCTCTCAATGTATTATCAAGGTCCTCATCTCCAAATGCAGGATTGCCGCCATTACCCGGATGCAGGCTGTCTGTCATTCGTGGTATAACCATCACTAAAATAAATAATGCTACGAATGCAAATAAATTAAATACCGAGCTCAATCTTGCTCTAGTGTCTATATCGGATATAGAAGTCCTAAGAATCCAATACGAACAATAGATCAATAATGCGATGGAGGTCATATTCAGTTTTACATCATTGGTCCACCAAGTACCCCATGTAAAACGAGCCCACATACTACCTGTCAATAAACCAGCAATGCCAAATACTAAAGCTGCTGAAGTTAATGCGGAAGACTTGTGATCATGGCTCAGATTCTTAGAAACTAAATAACGAATGCTATGGTAACAAGAAACTATGAGTATGATGAACATAGCCATCCATATAGCTACATGAAAAAAAGTATTCCTTACAGTCTCATAGATGATAGGCCGGAATGGAAATTTAAAATCGTCAACGTGCTGAAGACTTGATAGTGGCTTCAGTTCTACATTCTTAATCTCTTTATAATCTGTAGATTGAATGATAGTCACGGCATCTGGATACTGGATGTATCCATCTAATTCATTATCGATGACTAAGTTACAGTCTATCTTATCTGAGTTATCTTTAATTATATTATTAGGAATATCAAAAGAAACAGCAATCGCAGCAGCGTTAACTACTTCATAGCTGACAGCAGGTAGAAGCTCATCAGTCGGCAGCAATAAATATGCATTTATATAATTAGCCTCATCAAAATGTGTATTGTAAGAATTAACATTGACAATGAGCTTATCTCCTGATTCTACCCTTTTTCCATCATGATCTAAAATGCCTGGTTTCATTGGAATTAAAATTCCAGCTACGATCACATATAGCATCATTATAACTCCGAGTACCTTCCACCAATCTCTCTTTATATCCATATTAAGCTTTCCAAGTTAAAGGAATAAATATTATAAGCATCGCCACGTAAACGACATCAATTCCAATCAACATCAATAAATAATTATTTACTTCGGTATCCATAATAATTCTCTCAGAAATCATACTCAGTCTCATCCCTATGAGTAAGATAGGTATCAGCAACGGTATTGACATAACGGCTATAAGAGTGTTTTGATTTTGGCTGTAAGAAGAAATTGAAGATATTAATGTCATCGCAGCTGTCATTCCCACAATACCAAGAAAATATACTTGGCTATATAATCCAATATTCTTCAGAGATTCATTAGCAAATACAGACTGCAGAAAAATAAGCACTGATCCTGCTATGAGCATCTTTAATAGATTAATCCCCCACTTCGCAATAATCAACTCGTACGAACGATACAGCGTGTAGTGATAATACTTTCTTTTTAGACTATGAAAACTAAAGCTATTCGTGACGACGTTAATACTTGTAAATAATATTAAAATCCAGAATAAACCAATACGTGTAGGCGGCTCGATACGACCGAATACTTTGTAGACTATAAATGTAATGGCGACGAGATACAACAAGGCTGAAAGAAAAGAATACTGCTGTCTGAACTCAAGGGTTAAGTCTCTTTTAGCAATGTGATATATACGTTGTAACATCTGTGAAGTAAGTATGTGTGCTAAGGTAGGGAGATCAAACTCATTAACACGAAATAAATTGTAAAATCTTAATTTGTTCTTATATATTAAATTATTTACACATATATAAGCCTTTTATTTTGAATTGTTTAGACTTATATATATTTTAGTTCTCCGATTATTTGTATTCCTAAAATCCGATAAAAGATGAAGCTTTCAGCTACACTGATTTTTCTTGTATGTACTACTGCTCTCTCTGCAGTTGAGCCCTATTACCATTCTATTAAAGCTAATAAAGGAGATGGAATCTATTCTATTCTACGTCGTTATCATTTAATAGACCATAAGTGCAATAAAGATGAATTCTTAAAATTAAATGATCTCACACTTAAGGACAGATTGCATGCTGGTAAAGACTACAAACTTCCGATTAAGATATACGAATATAACGGCAAAAGTATAAGATCAACTGTAGGTATAGATGACTACAAACAAGCTGTCAGAATAAAAGAATACAACGAGCGTATCAAAAGAGAGAATCTGAGAAAGACAAGCTATATGGATAGTAAAATCCTATGGGTCCCCTATCATGAAGTAGAGTGCAATAATAACGAGATACATTCAGAAGTAAAGAAAGTTGCCGCAATAGCAGATACCCCTAAAGATGAGCCTGTAGAAGTAGAAAAGAAAGCTAAGGATGAAGGACATTATGAGATAGAACCTCTTTTTGGAGAAGATAAGCAGAAAGTCAAAATAGAGTCTTACGATCTAAAGAATGAGGTATATTATATAGTATCTGGTCACGGTGGTATTGACCCTGGCGCTTTGTGCACTGATTGTCCTGATAGACTATGCGAAGATGAATATGCTTATGATGTATCACTAAGATTATCGAGAAAGCTAATGAGTAATGGAGCTACAGTGCACATTATCGTACAAGATGAAGATGATGGCATAAGATCAGAACAAATTCTTAAGTGTGATAAAGATGAAACTATCTCAGGCAAGAAGATTACAAGTAAAAGCCAACTCTACAGACTCAGAAGAAGAGCTGGAGCTGTTAATCATCTCTATATGAAACATAAGAAACAAGGGGTAAAGAAACAGGTGGCTGTTATGGTACATGTCGATTCCAATAGAGATCCTAAAAAAAGGATAGATGCCTACTTCTTCCATCATAAATCAAGTAAATCATCAAAGGCCTTAGCTACATCTATGAGGGATAAATTCAAAGAAAAATATGATTACTACCAAAAAGACCGTGGATATAATGGTTCTGTAAAAGCATGTAATCTATTTATGATTAATAACACATATCCCACTTCAGTACTTGTAGAGTTAGCTAATATCAAGAATAAGAATGATCAAAAGAGACTCATAAGAGCTAATAACAGAGAACTCTTAGCACAATGGATGTATGAAGGGATAGTCAACGCCAAGCTGTAATCCCTTATAAATTATGGTTGTAATCAGCAACAATTTAACCGGGAAGGTGTTACAAGTCCATGAGATCGTACAAATTATATAGAGAACAAAGACTGAATATAACATTAGAAGAGGCTTGGGATTTTTTCAGTAGTCCAGCCAATTTAGATTTACTGACGCCACCTGACATGGGTTTCAGGATTACAACAGCGCAGCCGATACCTAAGATGTACGAAAATCAGATCATAGAATACAAGGTATCACCTATACTTTCGATACCGATATATTGGAAAACAAAAATAACAGAGGTTGTAGACAGAGTATCTTTCACTGATCAGCAGATGAAAGGTCCATACAAGTTGTGGAAACATATCCACACGTTCGAAGACAGAGGAGATCATGTGATGATGACAGATGACTTGACCTATGCTCTTCCTTTGGGATTCTTAGGAAGCATTGCTCATAGCCTATTCGTAAAAAATAGATTAGAAGAAATATTTGACTATCGTTATGATAAAGCTGAAGAACTCTTTAATCAAAAAGAGTTTGCGATAGATAGAAATCCTTCTGCATCTAAGGATGCTCCACCAACAAGTCCGCCATCTACATCTGCCTTTGCAAAGATTTCTTGAGCATTTTTAGGTTTTACACTACCTCCATAAAGTATAGATATATTATTCGCTGTATCGCTATACTTTTCAGTTAAGATGGTTCTTATACTATTATGCATTTCTTGAGCTTGCTCTGGAGAAGCGGTAACTCCTGTACCTATGGCCCATATAGGTTCATAAGCTATAATGACTTTTTTGATATCTTCTTGAGATAAATGCAACAAGCTCTTTTCCATCTGATTTTTAACAAAATCAATATGCCCTTCAGCTTCACGTACCTGTAACGACTCTCCACAACAATATATAGGTCTAATTCCATTCTCTATACATAAGTCAATTTTAGTCTTAATCATCTCATCACTTTCATTATTATATTGTCTACGTTCTGAGTGTCCTACGATAACATACTGAATACCTAAAGAAGCTAACATAGCAATAGACACTTCTCCTGTATATGCCCCCTTGACCTCATGATGACAGTTCTGAGCAGCAATAGAGAGTGTAGGCAAATCTGCTGTAAGACCAGAAAAATCCTTCAAATAAAGAAAAGGCACTCCTAATATCATATGCACACCATTAATCGGCATACCTTTCATTAGACTTTCTACCAATTTTTTACCGTCTTGGTAGTCCATATTCATTTTCCAATTGCCAGCTGCTATATTTTGTCTCATTTATATATCCTTTTAATTATTTTTAGCTCCTACTCAGAAGTTTGATTCAATTATACTCAAATAGAATGGTGAAGATAAAAAATCCATACATACACCGCGATATCAGCTGGCTTTCATTTAACTATCGTGTTCTACAGGAAGCCATGGATGTTAATGTACCTTTATTTGAGAGATTAAAATTCTTAGCGATATATTCTTCTAATCTTGATGAATTTTTCAGAGTTAGAGTCGCTAATCATAAGAACTTGTTGTTAGCAGGTAAGAAAACATTTAAAAATTTAGAGTTCTCTCCTAAAGTCATCATCAGAGAAGTCCTGAATATTGTAAATACGCAACAGTTAGAGTTCAGTAACATTTTTCATAATAATATCATTCCTGAATTAAAATCAGAAGGTATAGATATCGTACAGCCTGCAGACCTAAGAGGAGACCAACTCGAATTTCTTAATGCTTTCTTTGACGACAATGTACTTCCTTATACTCAGCCCATCGTGCTCATGGGCAATAAGATTAAGCCATTTCTATTAAATGGAGCTTTGTATTTGTCTATCATAATGAAGAGTAAGACTAAGGGTGATAAGGAGAAGTATTATGCCATTGTAAAAATCCCCTCTGAAGAAGTCGGTCGCTTCATCGTTATTCCTAATACATTAGATAGAAAATGTGTCATTCTATTAGATGATATCGTGAGATTCTACTTGAACGATCTATTTCCTGGCTTTACAATAGTACACAGTTATTCTATCAAGCTGACACGAGATGCAGAACTTTATATAGATGATGAATATGGAGGTGATCTAGTTCAAAAAATTAAGAAAAGTATACAAAAAAGAAATGTAGGAAGTGCCTCACGATTAGTGATAGATAGGAAGATGCCACAACATATGCTTGAGAACCTTATGTTGGTTTTTGATCTTAATAAATTAGATGTATTAGAAGAAGGTCAATATCATAGTAATTCTGACTTTATGAACTTTCCTACTTTTGGGATGAACCATCTGAAAAACATCAGTCTAGAACCAGTCTTATCCAGACAGCTGATGGCTCCTTATGATATATTTGACGCAATCAACCAGAGAGACCACCTCTTGTATTTTCCGTACCATTCCTATGAGCCGGTTATAAGATTTTTTGAAGAAGCATCAATCGATAATACCGTAACCCATATCAAGATATTTCAATATCGAGTGGCTAAGGATTCTAAGGTCATGAAGGCACTCATGAAAGCTGCAAACAATGGCAAACAAGTCACAGTCTTCATAGAGGTCAAAGCGAGATTTGATGAAGAAAACAATATAGATTGGGGAGAACGTTTAGAACAAGCCGGCGTAAGAGTTCTTTACAGTATTCCTGGCATTAAGGTACATTCTAAAATTGCACTTATAAGGAAGGTTGTCAAAGGCAAAGAGAACTTTATAGGATATCTTTCTACTGGTAATTTTAATGAAAAAACGGCCGAACTATATTGTGATTTTGGACTCTTTACAGCTAATAAAAAACTTATAGATGAAGTCCTGCGTATATTCAGGTACGTTGAGACTAAAGAACGACCTACTAAGCCATTTAAAGTATTAGGAGTAGGCACATTTAATCTCAAAGATAAATTTAAAGAGCTCGTCCAAAATGAAATAGATAACGCTAATAAAGGACAAGCGGCTTACATCACTCTCAAAATGAATTCTCTACAAGATGGTGAGATGATTGATATGCTATACACAGCAAGTCAAGCTGGTGTTAAAATTAAGTTGATTGTCAGGGGTATATGCTGTATAGTAGCTGGCATCAATGGTATCAGCGAAAACATAGAATGTATAAGTATAGTTGATCGATTTTTAGAGCATTCAAGAGTTTATATTTTTGGAAATAATGGCGATGAATTAATATACCTTTCCTCTGCAGATTGGATGGTCAGAAATCTACACTATAGAATAGAAGCTACGTTTCCCATCCTCAATCCAGACCACAAGCAACATATCAAAACGATAATGAAATTCCAGCTTAACGATAATGTCAAAGCGAGACTTTTAGATTTTGAAAACTCTAATGAATACAAACGTGATGATGGCTTGCCTGTAAGGTCACAATATGACACCTACTATTACATTAAAAGACGAGAAGATGAGTTATCCTAAGGAGCTTACTAAGGAAACTTAGGAAATTGATCAAAATCGGGATCTCTCTTTTCTAAAAAAGCATTACGTCCTTCTGCAGCTTCCTCAGTCATATACCCTAATCTTGTGGCTTCTCCAGCAAAGATTTGTTGGCCTACTAAACCATCGTCCACGAGGTTAAAAGCAAACTTCAACATCTTAATAGCCATTGGGCTTTTCTTCAGAATAGTTTGTGCCCAGTTATAAGCTTCTTCTTCTAATTCAGCATGTGGAATAACAGCATTGACCATTCCCATCTCGTAGGCTTCTTGAGCAGAATAATTACGTCCTAAAAAGAAAATTTCTCTTGCTCGCTTTTGTCCTACTTGTCGAGCTAAATAAGCAGATCCATATCCTGCATCATAACTCGCCACATCGGCATCTGTTTGCTTAAATATCGCATGCTCTTTACTTGCTAATGTCATATCACATACAACATGCAAACTGTGCCCTCCACCTACAGCCCATCCTGGCACTACAGCTATAACTGCTTTATTCATAAATCTGATAAGACGCTGTACTTCTAAAATATTAAGTCTAGCTACACCGTCTGTGCCTTTATACCCGGTCTTATCTCTAAAGCGCTGGTCACCACCAGAACAAAAAGAATAGACACCGTCCTTAGGAGAAGGCCCTTCCGCAGATAATAAGACTACTCCAATTTTTGGATCTTCTCTCGCATCTGTAAATGCTGTATAGAGCTCAGTTACTGTCTTAGGTCTAAAAGCATTTCTGACCTCTGGCCTATTAAATGCTATCCGAGCGACACCATTTCTTTTCTTGTAAGTAATATCTTCATAATCATGTGCCGTTATCCAATCTTTGTGTAAAGTATCCATATTAATCCTGTGTCATTTATAAGTTAATGTACCTCCATTAAGGAAAGGCAAAGGAAATGAAATAGTTTTAAGCAGAAGCTACAATTTGATTAATTTCCTAACGAATTGACCTTGCGCTGTACGTCCATTTATAATGTAAATACCTTGTGGCCAGTGAGATGTTTCTATCTTCAAGTCTTGAGTACTTGACTCTGAGGTATACAGAATTTCTCCAGATACCTTTTGTATCATGACATAATCTATTATTATATCCGCTGTGATCTTAATATCATCATCGACAGGATTTGGGTATATTCTTAAACCAATATTTGATAGATCATCGATTGACGATAAGCTATCTATAAAGATCTCATACTTGAATACATCTGAAATACAACCATTGGCATCAACTATAGTAAAATAAAATACAGTATCATTTTCAATATTGTCTATTTGTAGACTATCACTATCCGTTATTATACTTGAGGCAGAGGTATTAAAATACCAAACTATATTATCGTACCCAGTGGTCAGAACCGTATCAGTTAATGGACTCATATAGGTCTCGCTGATGTCATTACCGAGTACTTCAATATACTCAACTATAAGTGTGTCAGAATAGAAATCCTCACAGTCAATATCACTATAAGCATAATATGCACCTGGTTCTGAAATATCAATACTTTCAGCTGTTAATCCATTACTCCATGTAAGTAACTCGTCCGACTGTGTTGTCAATTGAAATGTCTCATTTATACACAGTAAAAGTGTATCAACTACAAATAGCTCCGGCTTGACTGATTGGCTTTCTCGTACTTCAATTATTTGACTTATATTTTCACAATTATCAGTACTCGTAGCATAATAAAATCCAGATTCTGTAACGATTATACTATCTATTATAAGACCAGTATTCCATAGAATTGGAGGATCATAATTGCTCCTAAGGACTATGGAATCATCAGTACAGTTTATAGCAGTATCATCTGTTTCTATATTCAAAATAGGCGCCATACATACTGATTCAGTTAGTACGAAATGGGTATTAATATCTACATCATAATATATATCCTTAATCCCAGATGGCCATACACATACAACAGAGTCAATTACTGTCTCAGCACCTAAGCCAAAGTGGACATTTAATGAATTTGTTATACCATAAGCCACGCCAGATTTAAGCCATTTCACATAATTTCCAGAAGGCGTATATACATGTAATTGAGAGCCTATACCTGACCTATTGGACTGAACACCATTCAATGATAAGCTAACGTAATTATTATTACCACCATTATTCAACCATACTTTGTCACTAAACCCAAGAACACCAACAAATGCATCCACATAACCGTCCTCATTGAGATCTCCTAATGCAAAAGTAGACGCTCTCTTAGTCCCAAAAGGATTAGTATCTACGAAGAATTCTAAATCTGACTGATTCAATAATAAATAGTCCTCTAAACCAGCTATGAGGATATCTTGCAGACCATCATTATTAAAATCTGCTATACTTACTTGAAGATCCTCAGTGGTAATAGCTTGACCAAAATGTGACAACTCATGACGGATATATGTGCCATTAGAATTTTCCATTATCACATGTGGAGCTCCGTGATTAACGATTACAAGATCTATATCCCCATCATTATCAAGATCACCAGAATCAACGGCCCAACTTTGATCTCCTAAGTCCAATTGAAATTCTGCAGCTCTCTCCGTATAACGACCTTCATCATTAATGTACAATGTATTGATACGTCGAGGGTCTGTAGGATCTGTAACTCCCACTCGGCATTTAGCTATATATAAGTCAAGGTCATTATCACTATCAACATCAAACCAGATAGCAGAATAATTCCCAGAATTATCTGAAGCGGGAACAGTGTTGAAGTCTATTAGATTACTGGGTACAAGCTGACCTGTACCATCATTTAGCATCAGAACATTAGCGCTATTATCATGAGTCATTAATGCATCTAGCCATCCATCGTTATTGATATCTATCAGGCTTGATCCTTGTGCAAATAGATCAACAATTATCTTACTATCCGGTATCGGACTCACGACCCCATTCTGCCCCCTCATGACAGTTATATTATCATAAAAACTCCCAATTACAAGATCATTAGAACCAGAATTATCAATATCCCCTACATTAAGCGTTAGAGGGACTTCGTTATCTTCGTAAGTTACCTTGTCTACTATTTGAAAAGATCCTTTATCTGTTTGAATATAAAAGTTGATCCCATCATCATATTGGATTATATCATCTCTATAATCACCATTTATATCTGCTATGGCAACAGAAAGTATACTTCTCAACTCATCTGTCTCAGACATTAACGAATTCTGCTCCATAAAAATAACTGGAACTTGAGAGTTCAAACAAAAGCAAAGCAAACTTAAGCTAATAAGAAAGACGCTCTTGTTTTTGAGATTATACATATTGTAAATGTGTTTGCTCCTCATATTCAATAATATATAAATTTAGATATTTTTACATAGATAATTATAACTTGAGTAATATCAGCCTTAATAGTGTCATGAATAAGTTGTGGAGGATCGTCGAGTTCTTAAAGTTTTACTTTAAGGCAAAAACTCAATATAATATACACTCCCCTTACTTATATAAGCTAATACAATCCATCACGGATATAGATAGACGATATTATAATTTTGACTTAATAGAAAGAGTCAGAACCAAGCATCTATACAATGATAAAGAACTTATAATCAATGACAATGGTGCTGGTAGCTCAAGTAATAATCAAAGAAGAACAATCTCCTCTATATGCCGACAATCTACATCCAATGAGAAGAAATGTAGGCTCTTACACAACATTGCTCAATATATTAACCCAAGCATTACAATAGAACTTGGTACCAACCTCGGTATTGCGAGTGCCTATCTTCAATATGCTGTGGGCAATAATTTATTACACACAGTAGAAGCTGATAAACAACTTCTTTCTTTAGCTAAGGACACATTCACATCTCTACAGCTGCCAATTGTGGGTCATTTGATGACTTTTGAAAGCTTTTTCATAAAGCATACAGATATTATACGAGATGCTCAACTATGGTACATAGATGGAAATCATACATATGATGGAACAATGAAGGCCTATCAGCATGCAACACAAGGCACTACTGATCAATTTAAAGTTTTGATTTTTGACGATATTTTTTGGTCCAAAGGGATGAAACAAGCCTGGGAAGAAATAATCAAAAACGTAAAGAGTGGCTATTGTATAAATCTATTTATTATTGGCATTGTGATTATCGACCCAGAAAAAGATCGCTGTGAAAATATTAAATTTATACCTTGGAAATACAAACCCTTCAGCACAGGTCTTTTGGGATAACAACTTATAAACTTATCAATGAAGAAGATATTAATAGCAAACAGAGGTGAGATCGCTGTACGTATAATGAAAACAGCTAAAAGAATGGGCATCAAGACCGTCGCTGTCTATTCTGATGCTGATAAAAATGCACTACATGTGAAGTCAGCCGATGAATCTGTACACATAGGACCACCGGCATCTTCGGAGTCTTATCTCGTACAAGACAAGATAATTGCTGCTGCTAAAGACACTGGCGCTGATGCCATACATCCTGGATATGGATTTTTATCAGAGAATGCAGAATTCGCCATTAAGGTGAGAAAGAACGGCCTCATATTCATAGGACCATCTGATAAATCTATCATTGTGATGGGTAGCAAACTGGCCTCTAAAGATGCTGTCAAAGAATACGGTATACCCTTAGTCCCTGGAACAGATTATGCCATTAAGGATGTAAAAAAAGGTAAGCAGACAGCTATAGATATAGGCTTTCCTGTATTAGTTAAAGCGTCAGCAGGTGGAGGGGGTAAAGGGATGAAATTAGTCTACAAAGAAGAAGAATTCGAAGAGCAATTTCAGTTAGCAAAAAATGAAGCTAAATCTGCTTTTGGAGATGATGATGTATTCATAGAGAAGTACATACAGTCTCCTCGACATATAGAATTTCAAGTTATGTTCGATCAGCATGGCAACGGCGTACATGTTCTCGAACGAGAATGTAGTATACAACGTCGACATCAGAAGGTCATAGAAGAGACTCCCAGTCCTAAAGTCGATGCCTCACTCAGAGAAAAGATGGGTAAAGATGCAGTCTTAGTCGCCAAGTCTTGCAACTACGAAGGAGCTGGAACTGTAGAATTCATTATGGATGCTGATGGTAAATATTACTTTCTTGAAATGAATACAAGGCTACAAGTTGAGCATCCGATAACTGAAATGATCACAGGTTTAGATTTAGTAGAGTGGCAGATTCGAGTCGCTCGTGGTGAGAAATTAGGGTTTACCCAAGAAGATATTCAATCTCATGGGCACGCTATAGAGTTACGTATATATGCTGAAGATCCGATGAATAACTTCCTACCATCCATAGGCACACTTAGCAAATTCCAAACACCGACAGGTGAAGGCATTAGAGTTGATACGGGCTTTGAGGAAGGTGACGAAGTACCTATCTATTATGATCCTATGATCGCTAAGCTGGTAGTTCACGATATTAACAGACCATTAGCTATAAAGAAAATGCATCAGGCAATGAATCATTTTCACATAGAAGGGATAAAATCAACTATTGAATTTGGACATTATGTTCTAAATCATACCGAATTCCAAAGCGGTGAATATGACACTCACTTTGTAGGTAATTACTGGAATGTCGAAGATATGGACAAGGAACTTACAGACGAGCAAATTGTAGCCGCCCAAGCTGCTGCTCATCATTGGCTTGCTCACGTCAATGCCATAAAGCTGCCATCCTAACCATGCTGATCGGCGAAAATAAGTATGATGCGAACTGAGCTTTATTGCTGTCAGTTTAACAATTAGCTTCAAGATTTAACTTTTCGTTAGTCAATTACGAGGGCTATTTTTAAGACTTTTGCTACATAAATAAAGAAGAATGAGATTTTTAGTTTTATGCTTAATATTGATGAGTTCTTATGCCTATGGTCAGAAGGCATTAAGTTCTGGAGTAACTGATGGATTCAAAAAGCCTAAGGCAGAAATGACTTTTGAAAAGGAACTCATCCATCTCGGTGATGTCAAGAAGGGTGAAAAAAAGTCATTTACTTTTGATTTTACAAATACCGGGAGAGAGGCTATAGAAATAGAAATCGTTTCTGCTTGCGAATGCTCAACATTAGATTGGCCTATAAAGCCTATTGTTCCAGGAGATACTGCTCAGATCAAAGTTGATTTTGATAGTACCAAAAAAGAAGCATCAGAAACAATAGATGTAGATATTACTCTGAAAAATATAGATCCTAAGACAGGTTATCAAATGTTTAAGATTGTACAGTTTGACTATGTACTTATTCCGTAAAGCATCATGAACAAATCTTTATCCTAAAATAATCTTATCTATCTCTAAATTGAATGACTCAGCTTTTTTATTAGATATCAAAAAAGCTAATTCGCCGAGGGTCTCACCTTTATAATTATCCATATCTAATTTTCTTCCTCTAAAAGATGGATACATATCAGACAATGCAATCTCGATGACTTCCCATTCTCCACTTGTCTCAAATGTATAGATATAAGAATGACGATCTGTGCTACTTTCCTTAACTCTAAACTGATAAGACTTCTCATCCCCCTTCACATATAACTTAGCAACAGTGAAGTCTGCTGCATCAATTGGCTCTGGCCTGTATCTGACAGAAGAAAAACCTCCATTGTTCTCCAATGAAACCTGACCATGAAATAGCCCGTGACCTTCGTCGGTGATTTTCATATCGCCGCTAGAACGACCTCCCATAACTACATCATCCATGATATACCAGTTATCTAAATTAGCACCGAGGGAAAAATCAAAAACTACCATAGAGTCGATTGATAAATAAATAGCTATAAATGATATACTCAATATTTTAAGAAACATACTTTTAGAACATGAAACACATCAATAGGTTGCACTATATAAAAGAAAAGAAGTATAATTTTCATCATACTTCTTAGTCTCTTTAAGTCTATATTTATTTGATTAGGCATGCTACATGCCCATTCCTTTCATGCCTTTAAACTTCTCCATCATCTGGTTCATTCCTTGACCTTTAGACATCATGTGCATCATCTTACGCATCTGGTCAAACTGCTTAATAAACATATTGATATCGTGAATACTTTTACCACATCCATTAGCAATTCTTTTCTTTCTGGACATATTAAGTAATTCTGGAGAGCTTCTCTCAGCAGGTGTCATAGATAGGATAATTGACTCTACTTTTGAGAATGCACTATCATCTATATCGAGATTTTTGAGCTTATTCATCCCAGGGATCATTCCGAGCAAAGACTTCAAGTCACCCATTTTTTTGATCTGATTAAGTTGACCTAAGAAGTCATTAAAATCAAATTTATTTTTCTTTATTTTCTTCTCTAACCTTTTAGCTTCTTTCTCATCGATCTGTTCTTGTGCTTTCTCTACAAATGAGACAATATCACCCATTCCTAATATACGCGATGCCATCCTCTCCGGGTGAAATACATCCAACTCATCTAACTTCTCCCCTGTACTTGCAAACTTGATAGGCTTACCCACTGTGTACTTAACTGAGAGTGCAGCTCCACCTCTCGTGTCACCATCTAACTTAGTCAGAACAACACCATCGTAATTAATTCGATCATTGAAGGCCTTAGCTGTATTAACCGCATCCTGACCAGTCATAGAATCCACGACAAATAAAGTTTCTGTCGGCGTCACTGCTTCCTTGATATTAGAGATCTCATTCATCATCTCCTCATCTACGGATAGACGACCCGCTGTATCTACAATAACGACAGCGTAATTATTTTTTTTGGCGTAAGCTACAGCATTGCCAGCTATATCTACGGGATTATTATTCCCTTCTTCTTTGTATATATCTACTCCTATACTTTCAGCTAATACAGTTAACTGATTAATTGCTGCTGGTCTATAGACATCACATGCAACAACGAGAACCTTTAGATTTTTCTTTTCTTTAAGATACTTAGACAGCTTTCCCGTAAATGTTGTCTTACCTGATCCTTGAAGACCGGCTATAAGGACTACTCCAGGTTTGCCCTTGACATTGATACCTACAGTCTGGCCTCCCATCAATTTGACCATCTCGTCCATGACGATCTTGACCATGAGATCTCCTGGCTTGACAGACTTAAGGATATTCCTTGACCCTAATGCTTCTTCTTTTACCTTGTCTGTAAATTCCTTTGCTATCTTATAGTTTACATCGGCAGCAACGAGGGCTCTTCTGATTTCCTTTATGGACTGGGCTACATTGATCTCGGTTAACTTTCCAGTACCAGCAAGGCCTTTGAATGCAACATCTAACTTATCACTTAATGTATTGAACATACCTAATTATTGTAGATTGATAGAATTAACTTTTAATAATTGCAAATGTAGAAATAATAGGTTTTTATTGCAGCTTGAAAGGATATATTAGCAATTATTAATAGAAACAAGCTGGAAATTTACGTCTAAGTTAAATATTAAGTTTCCCCTATCTTCTATTAATAAAGTTTAAAATTCATATTCAATAAATATATAATATCTCTATTTTTAACTTGTGAAAATCAAAGTTATACTCTTAGTCGCTTTTTGTGTGATTTCCTATGGTGAACTTTACACAGATCACTACGATGATCACTACATAGGAGAGATCATTGATAGATTCAATAACATAGAGGTCTATTATAACGGAGACGCCCATAATGTGAGTGGTAGAAATCTAAGCTATGATGGATATAATATTGGTCTTAATTATCAATGTGTAGAATACATCAAGCGATATTACTATTACATATATGACCACAAGATGCCTGACTCATATGGTCATGCAAAAGACCTATTCAACAAAGCACTTCCTGACAGAAAACTGAATAAAAAAAGAGGTCTTTATCAATTTAAAAATGGCTCAGAATACAGGCCATTGCCTGGTGATATAATGATCTTTGATTCAAATCGGAAAAACAGATTTGGACATGCAGGAATCGTTACTTATTCTAAAGGTTCTGAGTGTGAGATTATACAACAAAATGTAGGGACTAAAACGAGAGAGGTTATAGGTGTCATGGAAATTGACAATAAGTTTTTTGTTTTAGACAAAGACGTTTTAGGATGGATGAGAAAAGGATAAAAAATAATTAGAGGTGACCATACAACTGATCTATATAGGTCGCGATAAGAAAAGTATATATACCGAATTAGAAAATACTTTTGTCAATAGAATCAAACACTATACGACATTTAAAATCATAGGTCTCTCCCCTCCTTCATACCCTAAGTCTATAACATCAACAGAGATCAAAAAGAAAGAAACACAACTGATCCAACCTTATTTAAACAAAGCCACGACCAACATACTATTAGATGAGAAAGGTAAAACATATACATCTATACAATTCTCGGAATTACTTAATAATAAACTGATTACATCTAAGGATATTAACTTCATAGTGGGAGGTGCATATGGTTTCTCTGATGAAGCCAAGCAGCAAGCTGACACACTTTTATCCTTATCAAAGATGACTATGCCTCATCACCTTGCACGATTAGTGATGGTAGAGCAACTATATCGTGCATTTACAATATTAAAAAATGAAAAGTATCACAATAACTGATAACAGTTAGTAAATCATCAATATGAGTATTACAATTATCATAATCATTGTCACAGGATTCATCTCCTATCAGGGTTTAAATAGACCAGATTTAGTAGATAAGCTAAAGCACTACCCTTATCGAGAAAGTCATCACAAAGAATACTATCGATTATTAAGTTCAGGATTTGTGCATGGAAGTATGGGGCACCTGCTTATTAATGGATTTGTACTTTATATGTTTGGAGAAATGATAGAGAGACAGTTTAGCGGTCTTTATGGAGAAAGCATGGGTAGGATTATGTTCTTATTACTCTACTTATCAGCTATTTTTGTAGGAGATATACCTACTCATTTTAAACATAAAAACAATCCTAATTATTCTGCCGTCGGTGCTTCTGGAGCAACATCTGCACTCGTTCTTATATACTGTCTTATGGCACCATGGAATTGGTTCATCTATCCTCCTGTACCAGCGATAGTATTTGCCATAGGATACTTAGCGTACTCATCATATGCTGACAGAACTAATAAAGCTGATGGCATAGGACACAGTGCACACCTCTACGGAGCTTTATGGGGTATTGTTTTCTTCTTAGTGACAAAACCTGAGATGTTCACATACTTTGTAGATCAGTTAATGCAAGGTCCGACAAAGCCTCCGTTTTTCAACTAATCTTAAACATTAGTGTATAAATAGACATACAATGTCTACAATGACACAAGTCAAACGTTATTATCATCGTACTTTAGCAAAAATTAAAAACACATATGAGACTCATTTTTACAGCACTTTTATTTTTATGTACGTTCCTAATCACTCAAGGACAGGAGAATTTTAACTTAGAGAGAATATCAACGGTAGAGCTTTCTGAAGCCGGTAATGATATATGGGGATACGTAGATGCATCAGGTGTAGAATACGCTGTCATGGGCAGTAGAACGAATACCTTTATATGGAGCTTAGAAGATCCAAGCAATCCTATTCAGAGAGCAATGATTCCTGGAGGCGCCTCTACATGGAGAGATATAAAAAGCTGGGATGACCACCTCTACGTTACGAATGATGGGTCCCCTGATGGACTATTAATTATAGATATGAGCATGGCTCCAGATAGTATATCTTATGAGTATATAAGACCAGATGTATTTACAATTATTGATACAAGCTTCATTACATTTTTTGATACAACCGAGACTAATATCGTAATCGATACAACGGTGGTCATATCTGGTCAAGATACTATCCTAAATATCATGATGGACACAACATTTGTTATAGAGTCATTTGAAACCATGGTTGTAGAAGACAATTCTATTATTCTTGGACAATGCCACAATCTCTATATCGATGATGATGGATTCTGCTATCTATCAGGTTGTAGAATAAATGGGGCTAACAAAGCCATCATCTTCGATCTCAACCAAAGTAAGTCCAATCCTCCAATTGTTGGAATCCATGGTGGTGGCGGTCAAGAATATTCTCATGACTTATATGTTCAAGATAACATTATGTATTCATCTGAAATCAATGCAGGTGTATTGACACTATTTGATGTGACAGACAAAGCTAACATCATAGAGTTAGGTGATGCTGCAACGACTATGAACTTCACTCACAATACTTGGGCTTCTCATGACGGAAGATATGCATTTACGACTGATGAGAGAGCTAATGCCTTTGTAGACTCATATGATGTTACAGATCCTGCAAATATTATAAGGCTGGACTCATATCAACCTATCGAAACAGCTAATACAGGAGTCATACCACATAACACTCATTATCTCAACGGCTTCTTAATTACCTCATGGTATACAGATGGTGTCATCATTACTGATGCTACAAGACCAGAGAACATGATTAAGGTCGGTGCTTATGATACATACCCTACTGCGGGTAATGGATTTCAAGGTTGCTGGGGTGCTTATCCATTTTTACCTTCAGGTCTCGTTCTTACCAGTAATATCAGTAATCTAAATGGTCTGGGAGAACTAAATGTATTTAGACCTAACTATGTGAGAGCTGCGTATTTAGATGGATTAGTAACGGATATAGATGATGGTTCAGTCATTAATGGTGTAGAAGTCATCATTAATAATCCGAGTGAAATGAATCTGGAAATGACAGATGCATTAGGAGAATACAAAACCGGAATCGCAAGTGCTGGGACATATGATGTTACATTTAATCATCCAAATTATTTGCCAGAGACACTTAGTGTGACTATAGAAAATGGAGTAACTACAATACTTAATGCTCAGCTTACGCGACGAACTCAAGTCACGGTCACAGGTAATGTAATAGATGCCACAACAGGTCAAGTCATACCTAATTCAAAAATCAAATTAAGCAATGAAAGTAGGACAATAGAAATTACAACTGATGAGCAAGGCACTTTTGACCAGACACTATTCGATGAAGAATATCAGGTCATTGTAGGTTCTTGGGGATATCAATACATGTTGATAGAGTCTGATAATTTTACAGATGGACAAGCAGTAACTTATGAACTAAGTCCTGGATTTGAAGATAACTTTGCTCTGGACTTAGGATGGACTGTTATCGGAAATGCAACCACTGGAATCTGGGAGAGAGACATTCCAGTTCCTACATTCTTTAACGGTACACCTTCTAACGTGGATGAGGATATACTGGGTGACATAGGTTCTGAGTGCTACATTACGGGTAATGCAGGTGGTGGTGCAGGCGTCGATGATGTAGATGATGGGATTACAAGATTATTGAGTCCAGAATTTAATGTTTCGGAATTAGAAGATCCAATACTACAATACAATGCTTGGTTCTTCATAGGTGGTGGTAATGGGCCTCAAAATGACACGATGTTCATACGTATATGGGATAAGACTAATCTTACGACCTTGGATATGTATACGACATCAACATTTGGATGGACAGACGTCGTTTCTATACCTCTCAGGGGACTTGTAGACACAGACGCAGATTTATCCTTATCTGTTGTCATAGAGGACCAAGTGAATACTGGGCATTTGTTAGAAGGGGGATTTGATGTCTTTAGAATTATAGATGGAGCAGTTTCTACCACTAATACTATAGCAGAATTAGATAATATCAAGATTTTTCCTAATCCATTCTCAGATAATATTAATATTATTTTAGAAGCTAATGATTATAAATCTATACGATTAGTCGACCTTATGGGAAGAGATGTCTATAGCACAAAAAGCATTAATAATCAAACAGTTATAGAGACCAATCTGGCTCCTGGATTCTACAATATCTTAATAGAAAGAAACGACGGTACATTGCTATCGCAGAAACTAATTAAACAATAATTAAAATAGGTACAAAGTTTGCTTTGATATGAATGTCGAATATTTATATATTTGCACTCGCTTAACAAAATGATGTTAAGCATTTGTTCTTTGGCCCGTTCGTCTAGGGGTTAGGACGCCAGGTTTTCATCCTGGTAGCACGGGTTCGAATCCCGTACGGGCTACTCAAGAATAAGGCAATTCTTGCCCCAGGGCTTCGTCTCCCTGGGGCTTTTTTGTGCCCTATTGTAAGGGATGGTTTGATCACAAGATCATACACTCTTATAATTTCATTTCCAAAACTGTGGGTGTTATTATAGCTTAAGTATCTGAATGCAGGAAATCCAATCACAGCATAATTAAAGTAATAGCTGCAGTAATCGAAATGCCCTATTGGACATAATCTCCATATATCTAATTCTATAGTCCAATATTAAGTAGGCAACGTATTATAAAAAATCTGTATCTCCTTTACAGTGCTAAGACCATAACTAATCCTAAATTAGACAAATAAAAATCTGTCGTGCCTGAATAGTAAATGATCGTAAGGTGACTTACAAAATAAAATCCAACAAAATGAGAGCTCTATTTTACTTTATTTTTGTGTGTGTCTCCTGTACTCTTAATGGTCAATTGCAATGGATCGATCCAGATGACAATTTACCCAGTAATATTGCATTAAGACTAAGTCAATTAGAATGTCAATCAGATTATAATTTCCCAAGCTGTATGTGGTCGGCAGATCCTGCTGATGCCAATGCACAGACATGGCCCTTTCCACTCATAGAAGGAGTGCATTATGAAGACCCAAATGGCACAGCTGTATTCACATCAACGCATACACCATGTTCTATTATCACTTCTAATGGCACCATCAAGGTTACATATACGCTCGATGATGGGATCAACGTCTTATCTCATGAATTTACTATAGAAATTAATTGTTATAGCTGTGCTGACGGTAACGGGATTTTTTGCGCAAATTGTGAAATCGCAAAACTTGGTGGCTGCTCCACTTGTAATGCCAGTGATCTATTACAAGGATTTTCTAGTTGTAATCCTCCTTATGAGGGGATGATACAAGGTCCACCGCAGCCATTATCATTATGTAATGGTCAGGGTGTACCTAATAATATGTCATGGTTTGCCTTCGTCGCAGGATCTGATGACATATCAGTGAGTATATGTCCTTCAGAATGTATTCCTTCAGAAGGTACGATTGGAATCCAAGCAGGTATTTATGATGACTGTGGTGGAGAGTGTATTGCCGGTGATGGAGGATGTCCTAACACCTTAAGATGTATAGACTTCTCTTTAGCAGATATGATTGTAGGTAAAACGTATTACTTATTCGTCGATGGATGTAATGGTGCAGAATGTCAATATGATATCACAATATCAGCTAAGGACTACTCTTATGATATAGATAATGTAGTAGAAGTTGTTGCAGAAACGGATTGTACACCACTCATAGAAGGCACATATTGTTCTGGACAAACAATTAGATTTAATGTCAATCATGATGGAAGTACTGGTAATTTTGGTCCTCCAGGAGGCCCATATATACAAGATGAAAATTATTGTTCTGAATTCCCAGATCTTTGTTACGAATGGAGCTTTTCTCCAGAATTAGAAGGTGTAAGCAATGTAACTTATAATCCTCAAGAAGATGGTTTTGTAACACCTGACTTTACTCTACCACTTGTGACCACTGAGGCGATAATTACTGTGTGTATAGAAGACGTTTTCGGACCTTGCGAAAACCCATGTGCCTATGCAGAATGTATTAGTGGAGATTGCTGCTTAGATATCATTGTATCTCCGATACCAAATGAAGTTTGTGTAATTGATGTTCTCATTGAAGATTTAGAATCACCATCAGGCTATGATCCTACGGAAGCATTTAATGTACAATGCGGTGGAGGTGTAGCTGGATGGTTAGGTTCTACTAATATTACATTACAAGATGTAGAGAGCATGGATACACTTGTATACTCCGTAGTAGATCCTGATTGTAATTGTGCATATGAACAAAAGCTAGTTATCAATCCTGTTCGTATATCTAAATTAGCGGAATGTCAAGGCCAGAACCCTGGAGAGAACACAGAATTTATAGAATGGTACTCCAACTTATCTAACTTAATTGTTAATGATTCTATCTCGTCTTGTGGAGGTAACTTAAGCATAGTTGACAACTACAATGAAAATAATTGGTTCAGAAATGGATCCTGTAGTTTTGAAGTCAATATAGATTTCATATTAACTGACGACTGCGGAAGTAGTCCACAGAGAATTCCAGCAAGATGCATAATCACCGATTCTAATCCTCCCTTAACAGACTTTGAAAATCAAGAAATTAGAATTAATTGCCTATCTGAATTAGGATCTACACCTCCACCATTAAATGTGAATGATGATTGTGATGGCCCCATAATTATAAATCCAATAAAGGATGATTCAGGGTTTATTTGTGAGAATGAAGGTGTAATTATATATTCCTATATAGTAGAAGATGAATGTGGCAACGTCGCAACTAATAGTCCAGTAACAATAATCGTAAATATAGAACCAGAAACATCTAATGAATTACAATGGATTAACCCAAGCGAGAATCTACCCTCTGATTTAACAGTTGTATTAAATCAAGAAGAGTGTGAATTAGATTATGATTTTCCAAATTGCCTGTGGTCAGTTGAACCTTCAGATGTAAGTGCAAAGACTTATCCCTTCCCATTGTTAGAAGGCGTCCACTTTATTGATCCTTGTGGTAATGCTGTATTTACATCTACTGAGACCCCCTGTTCCATACTTCCCGACAACAATGGCGTCATAGTCACTTACAGATTAGATAACGGATGTGGTACTTCATTAGAGCATTCATTTACTGTAGAGTTTGATTGTGCTTACTGCGATGAGAGTGATGTCATATTTTGCTCAATATGTGATGAATCTGAATCAAAAGGTTGTTTTGCATGTAATGTCAATGATTTATTGCACGGATTTTCGTCATGTACTCCACCCTATCAAGGAGCAGTGCAATCTAATCAGCCAAATCCATTATGCAATGGTCAAGGAGTACCTAATAATATGTCATGGTTTGCATTTATGCCAGGCTCACCTACTATATCAATTGAAGTATGCCCTACAGAATGTATTCCATCAGAGAATACTATAGGTATACAAGCGGGAATCTTTGATGAGTGTGATGGAGAATGTCTCACCGGTGCTGGGTTATGTCCTAATACCTTAGAATGTATTTCATTGTCACTAAACGATATGGTTATCGGTAATTCATATTATATATATGTAGATGGTTGTAACGGATCAGAATGTACTTATAATATTTCTATAGAAGGTCAGGATGCTTATATCATAGATGACATTGTAGAAGTTATTGTGAATTCAGATTGTCAAGCTATGAACCCACAAAGATATTGTTCAGGACAAACCATAAGCTTTAATGTTAATCATAATGGAGCTACTGGAAATTTTGGGCCTGCTGGTGGGCCTTATGATCCAGGGGCTGACCTCTGTTATGAGTGGAGTTTTTTTCCAGAATTAGATGGTATTACGAGTGGTACTTATAATCAAATCAACGATGGATTTGTAACCCCAGATTTCACCCTACCTTTTGTTACTTCTGAGACGATTATTACTGTGTGTATAGAAGACGTTTTCGGACCTTGCGACAACCCATGTGCCTATGCAGAATGTATTAGTGAAGATTGCTGCTTAGATATAGTTGTGGTACCTGCTCCAGTCGAGATATGTGTTATAGATGTTCTCATTGAAGATTTAGAATCATCCACAGGCTATGATCCAACGGAAGCTTTTAATATACAATGCGGAGGAGGTGTAGCTGGTTGGTTAGGTTCTACTAATATTACATTACAGGATGTACAGAGTGTCGATACACTTGTATACTCCGTAGTAGATCCTGATTGTAATTGTGAGTTGGTACAAAAATTAGTCATCAATCCTGTTCTAAATACCGAGTCAGGAGAATGTCAAGGACAGAATCCTGGAGAGAATTCAGATTTTTTAGCATGGTACTTATTAAGAACAACGTTGATTCTTGAAAATGCCGACTCACCTTGTGGCGGCTCTTTAACCATAAGTGATAATTATAATGATGCCAATTGGACTAATTTGGGAAACTGCACCTTCGAAGTTAATATTGAATGGATAGTGACAGATGATTGTGGAAGCAGCCCTCAGTCTACTTTAGGTATGTTTACGATTAGTGATACAACTCCTCCAACAGCAGCCGTAACAAGTTCTATAACTAATGCCACTTGCTTCTCATCACTCAGTGGAGCACCACCATCTATAGATATACAAGATTCTTGTGAAGGCATAATCACCATAGCACCATTGGTAGATGATTCGGGTTTGATCTGCGAATCAGAAGGCATTATAATATACACCTATAACATAGAAGATGCATGTGGTAATGTATCATCAGACAGTCCAGTAACCGTTACAATAAATATAGGTCCTGATTCTAATCAGACATTACAGTGGATAGATCCTGACAATGATTTACCAGGAGATATTTCACTGACGTTAAATCAAATCGAATGCACCGAAGATTATATATTTCCAGGTTGTGTATGGGTAGAAGATCCTACAGATCCAAATTCAACGACGTGGCCTTATCCATTAATCGAAGGTGTGCACTACCTTGATCCATGTGGAACTGCAGTGTTTACATCTACTAAAACTCCATGCCCCATCAATCCTGGAACTGGCGATATTTTGGTTACTTATAAACTTGAAGACGAGTGTGGCACCACACTTGAACATACTTTTGAAATAAGTTTTAATTGTTCCACTTGTGATGGTGGCAATGGTATTTTCTGTAGTATCTGTGACGGTGCTCAGCTTAAAGGTTGTTTCACCTGTAATGTCAATGATCTATTACAAGGATTTGCTTCTTGTAACCCTCCTTATGATGGAATGATACAAGGCCCCCCACAGCCAGAATCATTATGTAATGGTCAGGGTGTACCTAACAATATGTCATGGTTTGCCTTCGTCGCAGGATCTAATGGTATGTCAGTAAGTATATGTCCTTCAGAATGCATCCCTTCAGGAGGTACAATAGGAATCCAAGCTGGAATATATGATGACTGTGGTGGAGAGTGTATTGCCGGTGACGGAGGATGTCCTAGCACCTTAAGATGTATAGACTTCTCTTTGAATGACTTCGTTATAGGAAAGACATACTATCTATTTGTAGATGGATGTAATGGTGCTGAATGCCAGTATGATATCACAATATCTGGTCAGGATGGCTATAGACTGGATGACATGGTAGAAGTAGTTGCAGAAACAGATTGCGAATCTCCAGTGCCTAACAAATACTGCCCAGGACAGACAATAAGATTCAATGTTAATCATGATGGAGCTACAGGAAATTTTGGGCCGGCAGGAGGTCCTTATGACGAGGAATCAGACTTATGTTTTGAGTGGAGTTTTACTCCAGAATTAGATGGTGTATCTAACGAGATATACAATCAGTTAGAAGATGGTTTTGTAACACCAAATTTTACATTACCTGATGTAATTTCCGAGACTATCATTTCTGTATGTATCGAAGATGTATTCGGTCCATGTGAGGACTCCTGTGATGACGCAGATTGTATTACTGGCGATTGTTGTTTGGATATAGTTGTCGCTCCATTACCAGATGAGATATGCGTTATAGATGTTCTTATATCAGAATTAGAATCATCAGCAGGCTACGATCCAACTGCAGCATTTGAAGAGGAATGTGGTGGAGGCATAGCAGGATGGCTTGGAGCAACTGACATCACATTACAAGATGTAGAAAGTGCAGACACACTTGTGTACAGTGTCTTAGATCCCGAATGCAATTGTGCATTCGATCAAAAGCTGGTTATCAATCCTGTGTTAGTATCTTCAGTTACTGATAATAAAAAATCGTCCATAGAAATATATCCAAATCCAGCAAATAATGTTATCAGAATAAAAGGTTTACAATTGAATGACCATAATTATTCTTTAATTGACATCCATGGACGAGTATTACAATCAGGAATTGTCTCAGACCAAATCACAGTGCAGGAGATTGAAGAAGGTATATACATTTTAGAACTTTCAACTCTGGACAATTCGGAAAAGTATCAGGCTAAAGTTGTGGTGGTTAAGTAGAATGTCATTGACTATTCGTAAACGCATATACTCTACAAGTACATAATAACATTCAATTCTGAAAGAGAAAATCTAATAGTTTTCGGTTGAGTATTCAATCTGTTTTTAACTCATACGAATTCTTATTTACATTACTGTTTATCAAATATTTATATACTTTTAAAAGAAAAACATGATACGAACACTTGCCTTTACAATTCTCTCTCTAATAAGTTATCAGATATCTTCTCAAGTCTTAAATGTCGAACTCGAAGCAGTAGACCCTGTTTTTACTGCTCCATGGAATTGGGACATCGTTTCTGATGGAGATCGAGTAATTACAGTTAATGAAATAGGAACTCTAAATATTAGAGAAAACGGTATTTGGCGCAATATAGAAATCGATCCTAATGATAATAGTTTAGAACCCAGATCGGTTGATATAGATAGCGATGGAAATATATGGATCACTACTATTGATCATGGACTTTGGCGTTACTCTACAGATGATCAATTTACCAACTATACCACATCAAATTCTTCTCTACCTACAGACAAGCTAAGAGTTTTAGACGTATTCGAAAACTTCATTTGGATATCTACTTCTGATAGCGAAGGTCTTATTAGGTACGATATTACAACCCAAGAATCTATTTTATTTAACATGGATAACACACCACAGTTAAAAACAAATGGAGTTCTCGACCCTTATGTGGACTTAGACGGAAATGTATGGATAGATAACAGAGAATGTCTCTCAATAATATCAACTGATTTAACTTGGACTTCTCAAGATTTTAGATCTGTTGTATCTGGGGCTAATATTGGGGACATTGACTTCATTAGTCCAGATGTTACTATACTCTCTGCTAGGGGTGGCATTGTAAGAGCTGAAGATGACACTTTTGAATTAATAATGCAGGATAACATAAATGATTATAACGAATACCATTTAGAAGACAACGGAACAGAGTGGATTCATTACTCAAGAATTACAGATGATTTTTTATTAGTAAGAAATAATGAGAATATAATCGAAGTCAACAGAGACAC
>CAZBXL010000022.1:0-34039 GCA_964495785.1 uncultured Saprospiraceae bacterium
TGCAGCAATATGGTGAGATTGGTATCAGAAATAGGAGTCTGTATCCTACAAAAAAGAAACCGCCCTACGGGTGTAGGACGGTCACTAAGCTTTTAAAAGAATCAATGAATAAGGCAAAAAACTCAATCTCAATACTACAACACCAATTAATATGCCAAAAATTCCCGCTAAGTCTGGGAATGTCGCCTTCTTGTCCTTTGATAATTGTACTAAAATAGGCTACATTTGCATACTTTTTGAAATTCTACAATTATCTACAGAATTAAGCTTTTATTATGGCTCTAATAGGAAAAATAAGACAACACTTCTGGTTTGTTCTCATATTACTCGGACTGGCACTTGCGGCCTTCCTTATAATGGATACTTCATTATCTAACACAAGTCGTGGAGCATCTGATGCTCAGATCGGATCTGTTAACGGTGAGAAGATAAATTATAATGATTTTACTAAAACGGAACAAGCCTACTTTGGCGGCTCGACAGCAGATGCATTTGCTAAGAAAAATACGATCTGGAATTACTTCGTAGAGAAGACCTTAGTGAAAGAAGAGTCTGAAGATATGGGATTGAGTGTATCTTATGATGAGTTAATGGATTTACAATTCGGTAACCCTCCTTCTCCTATCATCACTCAGAACCAATGGAAGCCTGCTGACTTACAGAGTATCAGAAACTCTCTCACAAGTGGAGAGCCTGTACGTCCTGAGTTAGAAGCCTACTGGGCAGAGCAAGAGAGACAAATCATCAATGATGCCCTTAAGACTAAGATGAACAGCATTATTTCTAAATCTATTTATACGCCTTCGTGGTTAGCAGAAGAATCTTTTGCGAGTGAGAATACAAAAGTAGATTTCAAATACGTCAAGATACCTTTTGATCAGATCGACGGTGCCGGCTTAGAGGTGTCAGATTCTGATATTAAAAATTATGTGTCTACAAGAAAAGATGAGTTCGAACAAAAAGAAGAAACAAGAATAGCAGAGTATGCTGTATTTGATGTCGTTCCTACAGCATCTGATTCTGCATACTGGATGGAAAAGGCTAATGAATTAGTGGCTAACTTTAAGGCAGCGACAAATGATTCTTTATTTGTGACAACTAATAAAGGCTATTATACGCATCTCTACAATAAATTAGATGCTCTATCGCCGGCTAATCAAAATGCAATAGCTTCTTTGAATCCTGGAGAGTATTATGGGCCTTTTCTTGAGAAAGGATCATATGCTGTCGTTAAGATGTTAGATAGAAAAGTTATTCCTGATTCAGTTCAGGCACAACATATTCTAAGAAGAATAGATCCTAATAATCCTGCAAGTAATGCAACAGCGGAAGCATTTATCGATAGTCTGAATACTGTATACAAGAGAGGAAGAGTATCATTTGATACCCTTGCTGTAAGACACAGTGAGGATCTTGGCTCTGGAGCTAAAGGTGGAGACTTAGGAACATTTACACAAGAGACCATGGTACCAGAATTTGCTAAAGCAGCATTCGTATATGGTAAGGAAGGTGGCGTCTATAAAGTGAAGACACAATATGGGTATCACCTTGTCAAAGTAGGAGATCAGATATATAATGATAACAATTCTAAATACAGATTTGCTTCTGTAAGTCTTGACATCATCCCTACCCAAGAAACTCAGGATACGAAGTATGATGAGATCACAGAATTAATAAGTAAGAATAGAGAAGTCGCAGACCTTACCAATGCATTGCAATCATACCCTAATGTAAGTCTACAATCTACTGGTCCTCTTAAGATCAATGATTACGGTATCGGTGACCTTGGTAGCGGGCAGACACAAAGAGATATGGTTAAGTGGGCTTTTGATGCGACAACTGAGATAGGAGATGTATCAACTGATGTATACCGTTTTTCTGATCCTGTAAGATACTATGACAATAAATATGTAGTCCTCACACTTAAGTCTATCGTGCCTGCTGGTATGCCGACAATGGATATACTCAGATCGCAAATAGAAACAACTGTACTCAATCAAATGAAAGGAGAGAAACTTAAAAATTCTCTTTCTGTAACTTCTCTTGATGAAGTCGCAGCTCAGTATAATGCCACTGTAGAGACTGCAACTGATGTGACAGCATCAAGTCCGTTCGTACCTGGTGTAGGTACAGAGCCTGAAGTCATCGGTACGGCATTTGACATAGCAGCTCAGACTGTCTCTAAACCTATCGTGGGAGATAGTGGTGTCTTCATTGTAGAGAAGGTAAGAACTATGGATGCAGGTGCTCCTACGAATATCCCTTTCCTTAAGAATAGTGTTTCTACGTCGACTAGAAGTCAGGTTGGATTTAAGATATTAGAAAACATGAAAGAGAGAGCTAATATTACAGATAAGAGAGCTTCTTTCTTCTAAGGAGAAATAAAAATAAATTTCCTAAAAAGAGCTTATCGATATTTCGGTAAGCTCTTTTTTTTGTTTTAGGATAGCAAGAGGCTCCACGTTTTTTAAACAGCTATCGGTCTAATATGCATTACTAATTTGAAGTCAGACACTTCCTATGAACTAAGTGAAAATAGCCTCTATTTTTTATTCTTAAAAGCCACTAACTCTTCATTAATAAGATCCCTTTCAGGCTACATCTTTTCTATCTTATTCAATAAGAACTATTGCATCACAGATATATCTTAATTATATTGTCGCATATTTCGGTTATTTATAGTCGGAATATCCGACTTTTATATATTCCTTGATTATCAGAAACCCAAGTTTTTATGTTTGACCGAGCGATTCTTCATATGGATCTTGATTCATTTTTTGTTTCGGTGGAGTGTCTTAAGAATAGTGCATTTTTAGGAAAACCACTTATCATAGGTGGGTCGAGTTCTCGTGGTGTAGTGGCGTCCTGTAGCTATGAGGCACGCCGCTTTGGAGTACACTCTGCCATGCCTGTAAAGATGGCACTGAGGTTATGTCCTCAGGCGATTGTATTACGAGGAGACATGGACAGCTACTCTAAGCATTCTAAGTTAGTCACAGAGATCATAGCCGAAGATGCGCCCGCTTATGAGAAATCTTCTATAGACGAATTTTATCTCGATCTCTCAGGAATGGATCAGCACTTTGGATGCTTTAAGTGGTCTAAAGAACTACGACAGAAAGTTATCCGTGAGAGTGGACTTCCGATATCTTTTGGGCTATCCATTAATAAGTTGGTGTCTAAAGTAGGTACAGGAGAAGCTAAGCCTAACGGGGTTAAAGAAATAGCTAAGGGTATAGAGAAGTCGTTCTTATCTCCACTGTCGGTTAAGAAAATACCAGGCATCGGTAAGGAGACGTATAAGAAGTTGAGCTTTATGGGCGTAAGGCAGATTAAGACATTAAGTAGTATACCCGTAAAATTGCTCCAGAGAGAATTCGGTAAGCATGGCAGAAAATTATGGGAGAAAGCCAACGCAATAGATAATAGCCCTATCGTTCCTTATAGTGAGCAGAAATCCATGTCTAAGGAGCGGACCTTTACAGAAGACACACTTAATCTGCGCTATATCAGAAACATGTTATTAAAGATGGTAGATGAGTTAGCATACGAACTGAGAGCAACTGAGAAACTGACGTCTTGTGTGACTGTCAAGATTAGATACGCCGACTTTAATACTTATACAAAGCAACGCCGTATACCATATAGCTCTAATGAGACCGTACTCGCAAGGCACATCTGTGAGCTGTTTGATGGCCTTAATGAGCGTCGTCAGCTTATCAGACTTATCGGTGTAAAGTTCAGCGGTCTTGTCTCAGGCAGTTATCAGATCAGCTTATTCGATGATACATCTAAGGCTATAGCTCTCATGAAAGAGAAAGATCATATAAGAAACAGATATGGTACTGATAAAATAATGTGGGCTTCTTATATGAATGAAAAGCCAAGGAGAACCGTCTAAGACCTCAAGTTATTTTATTTTCTAATAGGCCTTTGGTATATGATAATCAGTAGTCATATAAAAACATTATTAAGATTCCACCTCCCAAGCTCCGCCAGTGGAGGAAACTGTAATGTTTAGGACATATTTAAAATATTAAACTTTACTCACTATTCTGGAATGGAAAAAGCCTCAATTTATATTTAGAAAACAAAAATTCTTATAACAGTTACAGTAAATTTCTCCCTCTGGAGGGAGATTAAAGAGGGAGGATAACTTAATACCTGCAGTTATTATAATAGGCATATTGGTGCCTAATAACCGATAGTCATAAAAAATTAATATCTAAAATCGCTTGACTTCTATAGAATAATCTATTTTCACGGCTAAGTAATGGCAGGTATTAGTACCGTGATAAATGATAATAGACTAAGATGGAATATTCTCTAATAATAATGTGGTTGGGTTTCATATTCGCTGCTTATTCTGTGGTAGGTAATGATGTCATACAGACTTTAGGGACGTTTCTTACATCTAATGAGAAAAAGGTCAAATGGTGGATACTGTGGATATTTGCGGCTGGGATATTAAGTATCACCTTATTATACGGATGGCAAAATGGAGATATTGCATATGGTCGTCTTGATAAATTTAATCCTCCAGAGGTATACCGATGGTACCACCTTCTACCGCCGCTTGTTTTACTACTCATAACACGCTCAGGAATACCAGTCAGCACCACATTTATGGTGCTTACTTTATTTTCATTAAGTAATATTCCTTCTGAGCTACCTGCCATGATATCTAGTGTGTTTGATACAGACGAGAAGTTAGGAGGTATGATACAAAAATCTCTGATAGGCTATGTGATAGCATTCACATCTGGGATTGTCTTCTTTGTTCTTATCACAAGGCTAACAGAAAAGCGATTTTTGGAAAACCCCATTTCAGCCAGCCAGACCAAAGTTTGGATTGTATTACAATGGCTGACAACAGGTTTCTTATGGACACAATGGCTAACACAAGATCTCGCTAATATCTACATTTATCTAAGTGCAGGTAGAGGTCTGACAACTATAGAGTTTTTAATTTCATTCTTAATCATAATTGGACTCCTTGCATATATATTTTATAATAGAGGGGGAGCTGTACAAGACGTCGTGAGAACAAAGACTAATACCACAGATATAAGGTCTGCTACATTCATCGATCTGATATATGGGATCATCTTGTACATATTTAAGGAAAATTATCTTGGTCTATTCGAAGCTAAATTACCGATGAGTACGACATGGGTGTTTATAGGATTATTGGCTGGAAGGGAGATAGGAATGCAGTTAAATCTATACAGAAAATTAAATGGGATAGTGATCAAGATGATATTTAAAGACTTACTAAAAGTATTTTTTGGATTAGTAGTAAGTGTCATATTGGTATTCGTTATTAAGCTGTTAGCAACTTAATAGAACACATTAAGTAAGGACATGTGGAAATAAAAAAGGAAACTATGTCTCCATAGTTTCCTCAATAATGAAAGTCTATATCTTGCTATTATTAGAAAGCAATCCCTACTGATAGAGACAATCTGTTAGCACTGCTATTAAGCTTCATGTCATCATCTCCAAAATTAAAACCATCAGCGATACTACTGAATTTGTTAACGTATCTCAAGTCGAGATGAAGTACGCCAGTCGTGTATCCTATTAATGCTTGGAATCCAAATTCTACAGGCTTAGTAGTATCCCTGTAGAAATCAAGTTCTTGAAACTGAGAGTTCTTATCTGCTTTGATTTCTGCGATAGGTCCTAATCCTAATTTGAAATTGTTTCTTACTTGAACACCAGCTATGAACGGTATCTCCAATATGTAGTAATCTTCAGAGTAGATAGGAGAGCTTTGATCAAGTTTATTATAACTGTCCATTCTAAACTCTAAACTATAACTTGTAGCAAGAGCTTCAGTCTGTAAAAAGAATGGTCCTAAAGATCTGTATGCCATAAGACCTGCAGAGTAAGTAGAGCTTCCTCCCACAAATTCTAAATCATATATACTATGATCTGACATCGGCAATATTCTGAAAGATTCAGCTTCCTGAAGTATAAGTCCAGTTGATACCTTAGGTCCGATTTTCCACTGTGCACTTAGTGATAAGGAGCTCAGTAGAAATGCAAAAAAAATAAAAGTTTGTTTCATTCTAATCGTAAAATTTTTAAATATAGTCTTGTTGTAAGTAATTATAAACGAAATGAGATAACAGAATATAATATTGTAGGTGTGGTATTTAGACTGCAAAATTAGAACAAAGACACTGTCGTTGCCACTGTCACAGAATAAAAATTAGTTAAACAAAGATTAATAGAAAGTTAGGATTAGGGATATTCGAGAAAAAACAGAGTATTATACGTCGAGCTATTATTAGCTCAATTTTTTATTCGTGCTTTTTGAAAAAAAGTAGTTTTTGAGGTAATTGACTGACTTTTATGAGATAAAACGATTTTGTCAATTAATTGGCATTTTTAGATTGGGACTAATACAAGCCAAGAGGATGTAATGGATTTAATTAAGGTTATTAGAGGAGTATTTATCATTTGCATCAAACATCTCATTCTCGCATTTTATGCCCCAATTTCCATATAAAAAGGAAGCCACTCACGATTTACGTAAGTGGCCTTTATTTTGAATATCTATAAGGTTAATTAATCCTTAGTTGATATATAGTTTATGACTGACTTGCTTATTCTCTTGAGATAGAGAGAGTATGTATAGTCCAGAGGGTAGACCCTCTGTAAGAATAGTCGTTCTGTTTGTAAATCTTGTTTGATTGATAAGCTGCCCTTGCGCATTAATGAGTTGAGCATTATATTCTCCCGATGTACTAGAAGAAATGTCAACACTATTGACGTTATTAATCACATTGAATGCGTCGTTATCAAATTGTTCAGTAGATGATAATTGGGCAGTCCATTGTCTACGTCCAGTAGAGCTATCCATAACATATGTATCGCCTACCTTTCTGTATACAATAACTGCGAGCCCTACATTTTCTACATTATAATCTGAGTTAGGTGTCCATGTGTAAGTGTAATTGTTGCTTGATGCTGCATCCCCAGGTGATACTATGAGATCACCAAAGAATTCATCAGTGATTGATTCTCTAAGTACGTTAGGGTGATTAACAACACCAGACTGTCCAGCTTGCACTTCTTCGACATCATTTTCAAAAGCATATATAGCCAGATATAATTCTTCAGCGCTATTGCCATCATGTGATACATCTACAGAAATATTGAAATCTCCATTATCATTGACGGGACTGTAGGTTCTTAATGTCACTTCAGAATTAAAAGGATTATCGTTTACAAATTTGGTTATACCACCTTTAATGTCATCGATTTTTTCACTCCAGTTATTTGAGCTTACTATATATCTTTCGTTACCTACAAAAAACTGAGGTCTGCCATTGACTTCGAGATTACTCGCATACCATGCGCTTAAGTCTGACTGAAGGTTACCACTGAAATGAACACCTAAGATAAGAGCATCTGAACCCTCTGTCTCGTATGTGGCTTTCAAGTCTTGCATCACACTCCATCCATACTGTCCGCATTGAGTACACCACGTCGCAGTTACTTTTCCCATTATAGCTGTTCTCTGTGTGTTACCAGCAGTTGTAATGACTAATAATAAAAAAGCTACCAGGTAAATCGTTTTTCTCATTTTCACTTTAATTTTTAAATAGTTGTTTAATAATTCTATATCTTTTCTATATGATAATTACGTGTTAAAGGTTGCCTGTGGATTCTTTATAAATGGCAGCTGTGAGAACCTGACCTACGACCCTTAATGTTCTCTTGTCTATGACAGATAGATCGTCACAGTGAGTATGCCAGCATTTTTGAAAAGATTCACCATCATTGTTTATGATATCAATCATAGGAATTCTTGCCAGCGTATTTACAAAATAATGGTCATCTAATACTTCTATCGTTTTATCTACAAACATATCAGAATAGCCCATACGTTGGGCCAGACTCCATACTTTGTCTAATGTTCCTTTAGCATATTGTTGAGAGAAGAAATCTTTTCCAAACATTGGATTCTTAGCTCCGACCATGTCTACATTGATTCCATACTTTGCTCTATAGTTTTTTATGTGTTTGTTTTTAGACCAGTATTGTGAGCCTAAGCACCAAGTCTCTCTTGTGCCACCATTATCCCCTTGATCTTCCGCATCCCAGAATATGATATCTACGCCCAGACCGATAGGGTTCTCAGATATTATGCGGGCGATCTCCATCAAAACACCTACGCCACTGCCAGCATCATCAGCTCCTAAGATAGGTTGGTCTCGCTTAGATTTATCAGGGTCTTGCTCTGCTTTAAATCTTGTATCCCAATGTGCACTAAGAATAATTCTGTCTTTAATCTCTGGATTAAATTGACATATGATATTAGTAGATGCCCAACGATCACCTGTATATATCTGAGCCGTAAAGTCTTGTTCTATTACGTCAGCACCATATGATTCCATCTTTTCTACGATCCACTCTTTACAGGCTGTATGTGTAGGTGTGCCGGGTAGCCTAATACCAAAGTCGACTTGCTTCGCTACAAAATCATAGGCATTGTCTGAATTAAAAGCGGGTATCTTAACAGGAGATTTTTTTTCTGATACTGCAGCTGTCTTAGGAGTATCTGTCTTACATGCTACTAAGAGCAATATCATCAAAAGAACAGTTATACATTTATTTATCATAGGTCGAATTTATAATTAAGATATATTCCATGTGGTACCATCTTTACCATCTTTGATAGTAATATTATGCTTTGCTAATCCATCTCTAATTTTATCTGATGCAGCCCAGTTTTTTTCACTTCGTGCATCTTGTCTTAATTCTACAATTAAATCCATAACGCCGCTTAGTATATTATTGTCACCTGTATCCATATCGTTCGCGAGTCCAAGTACTTCTTTTATATATTGGGGATATCTCTTTTTTAAACTATCTAAAGTCTCTGTGGATAACTGATTAATATCTAAATGACCTTCTTTAAGACTATTGATTTTAGTAACTAATTCAAATAGACTTGCGATAGCTCTAGGTGTATTAAAGTCATCACACATATGTATAAGAAACTCTTCTAAAAGATTGTTGATACTTTCGTCAAGTTCTGAAGAGGCCGCTTTAGTTTCTAAACCTTTAAGTGTAGATAGTGAAGTCATTAGTTTTTTGTATCCTTTCTCTGATGCTTGTAATCCTGCATCAGTAAGATCAAGTGTAGAGCTATAATGAGATTGCAGCATAAAAAACTTGACAGTCATAGGAGTGTAGCCTTTAGTTACATGTGGACTATCACCGGTAAATAATTCTTCTGGAGAAATTGTATTGCCATCACTCTTAGACATCTTACGTCCATTCATGAGGAGCATGTTTGTATGTAGCCAATAATTAGCTGGATCGCAATTACAAGCACCTACATTTTGAGCTACTTCATTCTCATGGTGTGGAAATTTCAGATCATTACCACCACCATGAATATCAAATTTTTCTCCGAGATACTTTGTACTCATGACTGAACACTCCAAGTGCCATCCTGGAAATCCTACAGACCATGGAGAGTTCCATTTCATAATATGCTCAGGAGCGGCTTTCATCCAAATAGCAAAATCTGATGGGTGCTTTTTTTCACTTTGATTTTTAAGATCATCACGTGTCTCTACCATCAGTTCTTCTATGATCCTTCCTGATAGGTTACCGTAAGACTTTTTTTCTTCATGGAATTTTATAGTATCAAAATATACGGAACCATTTTGCTCATAGGCGTAACCATTATCCATGATTTTCTGCACCATTTCTATCTGCTCTATGATGTGTTGTGTTGCTCTAGGCTCTATACTTGGCTTGTGAGTGTGGAACGTATCCATCATAGCATGAAAAGAGTTAGAATACTTTTGAACGATCTCCATAGGTTCAAGTTTCTCTAACTTAGCTCTCTTAGACACGCGATCCTCTCCGTCATCTAATAAGTGGCCTACGTCAGTTATGTTACGGACATATCTGACTTTGTAACCTATGTGTAATAGGAGTCTGTACATAATATCAAAACTCACAAAAGTTCTTACATTACCTAAGTGCACATCGCTATATACTGTGGGTCCACATACGTACATGCCTATGTATCCTGGCTCTATAGGCACAAACTTTTCTTTAGTTTTAGTAAGGCTGTTTTGTATATGTATATCTCTTATCTCGGAGCTCATTATATGTTGTTGATATAGTTAATAAGTATATTTAAGGGCATAAAGTTACATTGACTTTATTGAATTATTTTATTGTTGTTATAATAGGGGAGTGGTCAGAGAGATCACTTTTAATTATATCATGATCTAATATGTCAATGTTTTCATCAACAAAGGCATAGTCTATTCTCAGTCCTGGTACATTCGACTTTTGTGTTTTGCCAAGTCCATTACCTTGCTCTATAAATGCATCACAATATTCTTTAGAAATTTTTCTATAGGTATAAGATTGTGGCATATCATTAAAGTCACCAGTGATAAGCACCGGATGAGTTGATGTTTTAGCATGTTTCATAATGACATCTAATTGCTGTACTCTCTTAGCGGCATGTATGCTGTACTTGTCTAGTACGTACACACTTTCATCTATTATTTCATTGAAGTTATCTGCCAGATTAGGTACTTTATTAGAACTGAGATGTAAGCCATAGATTCTATACCTCTGATTATTGTAGCCTACATCAGCCCAAGTTGCAGAATGATAGGGTGTGTCAAATGTTATTTTGCCATGATCTGAAATAGGAAGCTTACTGTAGATACATGTTTTCATCTCAGGATCTAAGTGTGTGGTGTAAGCTTTGAATATGTCATCTAAAATAGGAATAAGAAACTCTTGTCTTTCTTGTAAGCAGACAACATCTGGAGATAATTCTTTAATCAATTTTTTGAACTCGGCAATTTTAGTTTTTTTATCCTTTGCACTAAAGTGGTGAGAGGTGCCACCGATATTGTAAGACATTACTGAGAAGCCATCGTCTACAGAGTGAGGTTTGTTAAATCCTATCGTTCTGGTAATACTGTTATAACCTAATAGAATAACGATAAGTGACAACGGCACATACTTGATCTTAGTAACTAACCAAAATATAACGAAGCCTATATTGACAAAAAGAAGAATAGGATACCCCAAACCAAAAAATGAAAAAAACCAAGTTGTATTAGGATCAACATATGGGGATATATATGAGAATAGTAATGCAATGACTGCGATGATATTAAGACTATAGATTAATTTATTTATAAAAGACATCAATAATTAGTCTTTGCTCGCTTTGCTGAGAAAATCTTTTTCTTCTTCTGATAGTTTGTCAAAGCCTTTTGCATTGATCTTATCCAGAATTCTATCTAATTCATCTGCTTTGTTGAAAGTGTTTTCAGGTTTTTGTTTTCTATTACTTGACCTAGGTGAATTTTGTTTATGGACTACTTTAAACTTGTTTCTATTTGTTTTCTGAATTTTCTTTCGGGTTGAGAATTCAGGTACTTTAAACCATCCCGTCAGATCTACTCCTCTTCTGAGTAAGGTTATATATAGAACTCCAAACACAGCTCCAGCAAGATGAACAATAAATCCTCCTTTGTTACTAGAGCCAGAAACAATGAGGTCAAGAAAAAGTAATCCTAATGCGATGTATTTTAATCTTACATTGCCGAGCAATATTAATCTCATCATGTAATCAGGTGACAGGGTCGCTGCGGTAAATATAAATGCCATTACTGCTCCTGATGCACCATAAGCGATAGCGATACCGTTACTGCCTCCTGGTAAAAATTGGTCCCAAAAAAGATATATCAATGCACCGAATAACCCACTGACAATATACAGAGGGAGTATTCTTTTGTCACCTAATAAGTCTCCAACGATTCGACCAAACCAGAACAATAGCAACATATTCCAGAAGATGTGCCAGAATCCTTCATGGGTGAACATTTGTGTGACTATGACCCATGGTTTGTAGACAAGCTTATTGAGGTCAGAAGTTAATGCCAGTTGGTTGAATACTGCGTCGAATATGGAATTATTGAAATCAAATACTTTTAAGAGTGTGAGTATGATAAATACGACAACATTTATGAGTATCAATCGGGATACCATATTGCCACTTCTGAAAGTACTTTTAAAATCTTCTATAATTGAGTTTAACATATGCTTCTCAGTACATAAAATTATTATAAAATATTTGTAATTACTTGATTATATATAATAAAAATCTTTAATGTGTCAATTATTATTTATATTCATTTTGGAATGATAATTAGCATTAATAAGTTTAGTCTACAAATACCGTTAATCTTAGTATAGTATTCTTTGAATAGGACTAAAACAAATATTTTGTTTCTTAGGAACACCCTCGCCATAGTATTAACAGTATTGTGCTGTATAAGTTATGCTCAGACCATTCGTTTTCATAATAGGGCTATTAAGGACTTAGCTATTGACAGTTTAGGCTCAGTCATTATACAGGATGTCGATAATGACTATTGGTCATATCATGATTTACAATTTACCAAGTTGGACTGGAAAGAGCAGAATCTTAAGATGATGAAGGGGGTCTCTCACCCTCCAATTTTCTACAATAAAAAAGACATCTATTCTCTACACAATGGACAACTAAAAAAGATTGCAACTCTTGATGATAGTATAATTGCTATTTATCCTGAAGGATCAATCCTACACGTATTAAGTTCGGATGTGTATTATAAGCTCATAAATGGAGAAGAATATCAATGTGATAATAGCCTAAGTTATAAAGAAGAACAAATAGACTTCTATAGTATAAATGATACGAGCACTATGCTTATATCAAAGAAAGGCATACAGTACTTGTGCAATAATGCAGATACGATCGTAGGCCTATCTTCAGATATAAATGCGAGTACACGAGTAGATAGCGACAATTTTATTCTTGCTACTGATAGAGATCTTTGGTCGTATAGAAAAGGAAGTGAGATCAAAAGATATTATGTGCCAGGTATAGCATTACCAGACTCTATAAAGAAACTACATGTAGTAGAAAGTAAACTATGGATTCTTACTCAAGCATCTGTATTGTATGTCTATGATTTTGATACTCAAATCTTAGGTTATGTAGACAATGATGTGGTTAGCTTTGATCTGGATCGATGGCAAACTGTATATCTCAACAAAGGGAAATATATAGAAACAGTATCAAAATATAGCAATGATGAGCTTCCCATATTTTCTGTTTCTACAATCAAGAATGGATATCGGGATTTAGAACTAGATAGTATTCAAGTATACGATACTGATGAAAATGATTTTTATCTACGGCTTCAAAGCCATTACTCTCCATCCCCGCTTACTGTCAGGTATCAATATCGACTACATGAATCAGATCCTTGGATTTACTTAGAAGAGTCTGAACTTTTCCTTATCGACTTACCATCAGGCAAGTACAATCTACAATTACGTGCAACTGCTGATGGGCAGTATTTTACAGATATACAATCTGTAGAATTTGTTATTCGGTCGCCATTCAGAAACAGTGTTTGGTTTTATGTTTTAGTTTTTCTATCTCTATTGACAGCTCTATGTATACTGTCGTTATTGAGGGGCATTAGAGAACGTCGTCAGCTGAATGCTGATAAGGCATCTATACAGAAAGAGTTATCTCTTATAAGATCTGAACAAAAACTAAATCAAGCACAACTTAATCCCCATTTCTTATTTAATGCTCTTAATAGTATTGCAGGCATGATTGCTATGAATGACAATAAATTAGCTCGTCGTAGTCTGAATAAATTTGCTCAGCTCATGCGAATGGCCTTAGATAATTCGTCAGTAGAAAGTATCAGTATAAATGATGAAGTTAGATTTTTGAATAACTATTTATCGCTCGAGCAAATGTTGAGAAATGATAGCTTTGATTATGAAATTGATACTAATAATATAGACACGACGCTGCCACCAATGTTGATACAGCCTCTAGTAGAGAATGCTGTTATTCATGGAGTTGCACCATTGAAAGATAGAAGAGGAAAAATTGATGTGGTATTCAGTCAAGAAGGACAGTATCTTATTGTTGAAGTTATAGATAACGGTATAGGGATAGATGCCTCACTAAAGAAGTCAGGAGAAAATCATGTGTCTAAAGCATTAGCAATAATTGAAAATAGACTTAAGGCAATAGATAGGTGGGGCAAAATGGATAAGTATCTTGTGCCCAAGAACTTATCAGAAAGTAATACACTTGTCTCTGGCACTGTATTTAAATTAATGATAGCAAAAAAGAGAATTTAGTTATACAATTCGAATTGAGATTTATGACACTTAATACATTGATAATAGACGATCTGCCACACGCGATAGCTAACCTAAGAGCAGAGATCGAAGACAATCACCCTGAGATAAATATTGTAGATACTGCTGATGGGGTAATGGATGCGGCAAAAAAGATAAAGAAGTATAACCCTGATCTTATATTTTTAGATATTCATATGGGAGATGGAGATGGTTTTGATTTGTTGGAGATGATTAGAACTGAAGATATAAAGGTGATATTTACGACTGCATCTAAGGAGCATGCCATCAAAGCTTTTCAATATTCCGCAACGGATTATCTACTTAAGCCAGTAGACCCTGACTTACTTAAACTTGCAATAGAAAAAATCTATAAACCTAATATCGAAGATAAGGCTGATATTATATCTACAGATGATATAATTACTTTAAATACACAAGAGGAAATTAGATTGGTTAAACGTGATGATATTGTAAGATTGGAGTCGATGGGCAATTATACAAGATTCTATATTGTTGATAATTCAAAAGTTTTAGTCACAAAGACAATGAAGGAATTTGTAGAACTTGTTGGATCTAATTTCATTAGAGTACATCAATCTCACATGGTCAATAAAAAGCATATTCGATCTTATATAAAAACGGAAGGAGGATACCTATTAATGAATGATGAAAGTAGAGTTCCTGTAAGCGTTAGAAAAAAGGCTGCCGTGATCGTATCTATTTCGAAGTCGTAATAAATGAAAAAAGGTCTTGCTTCTTTAAGCAAGACCTTTCCTTCAATCTCATTTGCTATTTCCTATATCTTCATTATTTTTTCATACTTTATTTCTCCTGACTTGAACTCTATCACAACTAAATGCAAGCCAGGTATAAGTTCACTTGTTGAGAAACTATTAATCTGATTAATTTCATTGAGAACTGACACTCTTTTTCCATCTAATGTGATTAAACTAATCTCTTCTATATTATTAGGCTGGATGACCTCTATATTTAAATTGTCACTTACAGGATTAGGGTAAATATTTATAATATCTTCTCCGAAAGTATTTTTTGTGGATTGTTGTAAGTTTTTATTTGTGATTTCTTCTCTTGTATTGGTAGCCGAAGTACTTCCATCAAATAATATTTCTATATCAAACTCGCAGCACATTGAAATGTCACAGCCATCTTCTATTGTATACGATATGGTATAGTTGCCAGGATATAATCTTTCGCCTAATCGAGGTCCTCCAGTTTGCTTCACGAAATCACAAGGGATTTCTAATACATAACATAGTTTTTTATTTTCAATATCATTCCATTGACCAGAGACCATCATTTCAACATAGTCTTGATTATTGTTATGATCGTTAGGTTGGTTATAAAACCAATTCTCGTAGCTTAAAGACTCTCCACTATCCCATGTAAATCGTCCTTCAGAATTCACATCTGTCAAACCAATTAATAAAGACAAGGAGTGAGAATTATCTGCGATAAGATTATTTTCATCTTCATTGGAGATTGATGCGATATATCCGCCTAATCTACTAGCTTCTTTACTTGCTTCTTCATAATAGTAAGCTTTTGTTGAGATATAAAAATCAGAACCATTAGTTGAACCTATAAAAGTGTAACCCCCTATAGTTCGAGCACTTGGACATTCTGTACATGAACCTAAGTATTCAGGTGCCTCCCATAATACTTCGATAGGGTTAATATCATCTGTTACTATTATAATATCATCAGGACAATCAGGATGTGTATTATCTTCTAATACACTCACTACAAATTCACATTCACTTTCATTGCCACATATGTCAGTAGCTTTATATCTGACGATTGTAGACCCTAATGAGAATTCAGACAATCCTGGTGTATAATTTGAGCTAAGAGTAACCGTTTTGCAATTATCGTTAGCAATTGGTTCTTCCCATTGGACTATATCACAGTTTGATTCGATAATTATATTTTCTGGACAATTTGAGATAACGGGAGCAGTATCATCGTCTACAGTAATTGTCTGTATGCAAGTGACGGAACAATCTTTATACTGGGAAAAATAACCTGTCCATAATCTACTAATTTGTCTTACTTCATCACACAATATATTATCTGAATCTTCAAATGATAAATCTGTAAGAGTACAAGATGTACCTGATGCTTGTGGACGTCCTAAAAAACCTTCACTTAAGTCATCAGAGATACTCACACATGCATTAGGAGGACACTCTAATTTACATCTTGGTGTGAGTAGGATTTTTTGTCTACACTGGCTGATATCAAACATCTCTGTATTACTATTAAAACTGACTGCGGTCCAAAGTCTTGTAATTTCAGTATTGCACAGTCCTGTACTGACTTCATCATTGTAAGAAACATTGGGAGTTTCACAAAAATTATATGCTACAGCCGAGTAAGGTAATCCTGTATTATTAGAGTTACCTAAGCCATCACTTATTGTTATGTCGGGAGGGCACGTTATCTGAGGAGAGCAGGCTCCACTACCAGTAAGGGGTCTTATCATTAAGATAGTATTATTATCTAAGGCAGAAAGTTGGATACAAAGAAGGCATAGAAATGCCATGCATCCCAAGTGGAACTTGTTCATAATATAAATTGAGATTATAAAATATGTTTTGAGTAAAGTATAGAATGCTAGCGCATTCTTCTATATGATCTTTACAAAGTTATGACACTTGACTCAACTAAAGTTCCCCCTTTCAGGTGAAATTATCGACTATCTTAAATAAAAAAAGCCATACTTACTGCAAGTATGGCTTTACTCAATATCAATTTATTAACTATATCTTCATTATCTTTTCATATCTGATATCTCCAGAATGATATTCTATAAGGACTAAATATAATCCAGGTATTAAGTTCTCCATCGAGATTTTATTGATAGAACTTATGCTACTTAGTTCAGATATCGTCTGACCTTCTAAGCTCATGATGCTGATACGATTAATATCTGCATGATCAGGGGTTTCTATAGTCAGGATATCACTTACCGGATTAGGATAGTACTTGTAATCCGTTATAATTACCTCTTCTTCGTTGTCTGTAGTTCCTCTTTCAATATTCCCACCATAGCTGCCATTACCTAACCTGCTACCAGCTCGTTCCTCGATGATAATATTAAAGCTACATTCTAATTTATTGCCACATGGATCTGTCGCTCTGTAAGTAATAGCTGTAGTCGAATTCAATGCAAATGATGATCCTGATGGTGGACCATCTACTTGAGTTACTATTGCACAATCGTTTTGATTAGTACACTGATTGCAACAAGAACTTGCCTCAGGTAATTCAAATTCGACGATAGCACTTCCTTCGGTACTTGATATTCTTACAATTATATCATCTATACAAGTCATCCATAATCCATCCTCGACTAATAAGTCAAATGAGCAGTATTCTTCTAAGCCACAACCATCAGCTATCACATATGTTACTGTATAAATTCCTGGTGTAAGATCAGCTCCCTGCTGAGGACCGCTAACTTGCGTAACGAACTCACATGGTATTTCAAGCACAAATTCAAGAGATAGATCATTGTCTACATCATTCCATAATCCTGCTCTGTCTATTTCTACAATATCTTGAAAATTATCTTTGTCGTTAGGTTGATTACTGAACCAATTTTCATAAGATAACTCTTCTCCAGATTCCCATACAAAGTCTCCTTCTTTAGCAATATCAGTGAGTCCTATCATCGCTGTACGTGAACCGATGTGAGTAGCAATATAATGATTCTCTTCTTCAGAATTTATTGATACGATATGACCTTTTAATCTATCAGCAGCAGCTTTGGCTTGAGTGTAAGTATAGTTACTTCTAGAACAGTAATAATGACTGCCATTAAGTGATCCTATGTAGATGAAACCAGGTATCTGCCTTCCTTCAGGGCAAGTACCACAACTACGGTTATATACCGGAGGATCCCACTCTGCAATTACACTTCCACTACCGTCACAGCTTAATAATATATCATCTGGACAGTCGTCATAGGTGGCATCGTCAAGGACTGATACTTTAAATGAACACGAGGCTTCGTTACCACAATCATCAGTTGCTGTGTAGGTCACCGTAGTAAGTCCAACTGGAAATAATGATCCGGGTGTATGAGTAGCAGTAAGAAAGACATCATTTGCACCATTAGACGCTGTTGGTTCTTCCCAATAGGCTGGTGTAAAATTAGTTTCTACAACCACGTCAGGAGGACATTCTGATAATAATATCTCAGAGTCTGCTTTAAGTTCTATACGTTGACTACATGAAAATTGCATATCAGGTAATTCTGAAAATACTGCAGACCATCCTCTTAGAAAGACCATTGCTCCATTACATCTTGTGTCTATCATGATGTCATTAAAGTCAATATCTGCTGTACCACAATCGACATTACCAGAATATGCTTGCGCAAATCCCAGTGCATTAGGTGAAATATCGCTGCCTACATCGACGCATACATCATCAGGACAGATAATATGACAATCAGCACATAGTACCGTTATTGTAAAAGATACTTCTGTAAAATTAGTGCATATATCAGTGGCTCTATAAGTAATTGTCGTAACACCCTCATCGAACATTTCACCATTGTTGGTGACGAAAATTTGTCCGTTTCTTTCTCCCGTTATTACTATATCATCGAGTAGTACATTGTCAAATATTGTCGGCTCTGTCCATGTGACCATGCTACGACAGTTCGATCTATTGGCAAATATTGTGATATCATCGGGTACATTTTCAATTAATGGGGGCTCTTCATCAACTTGCTTGATAGTCTGCTGGCATGTGTCAAAGAGCGAAGCATTGTCAGGGTCTATCGCATACCATGTCCGAGTAATAATGACATGACATAAATTTATAATTTCTTCACTATCTCGGTATATGACAATGGGTTCTCCACAGCCAGGTCCTCCAGGCTCTACTACTGGCTCTCCTGTTCTTGATGGATGAGAGATTTCTGTAGGCTTGAGCCAAACGAATGGTGGACATGATATCAAAGGAGGGACATTACACATGTCATAATTTTCTTCTGTACATTTTTCTGAAGGATTGCTGTTCTTAGCAGCTACATTTCCAATGGTGAGGAGGCATAGCAATGCTAGCAAGATAAATCTGGTTGGGTTGGTGTTATTCATTTAGATATTTATATTTAGTCGGTATTTTATCTACAAAGTAATGATTTGGTTAGGTATTTATTAGTTAAGTTTTGTTTAATGCTAGCTACTTGTCAATAATAAAAAAGCCCGTAAGCGTTCTCACGGGCTTTGTAAAATCAGTTATAAAAAAACTATTCGCATCCATTATGAAATGATACTGCACTTATGGTGACGTCTCCATTTCTCTCTTTTTTAATGTTAATCGGACTTAAGAGATTTATTTTTATTCTATATATTTCTCCCTCATTGTCAGATAAGAAAACGGAATTATTTACGAATTCTACTCTTTCAGATTTAGTCAGAAGCATACTCTTAGCGAGATTATACGCATCCGATATTTTACCATTTTCTATTGTTAATGTGGACTTAAAGAAAGCTGAGCTTTCCTCTCTTACAAGGGTCTTGCCACCCTCCATATGCTGAGTTATTTTTTCGTAATTATTTTTAGACAAAGTATCAGGATTTGCTATTTGATCAAAGTGATATTCTGTGTAGGCAAGTAATGGGTAAGCTAACTGTAAGTCATTTTGAGATAGTTCGAAGTCAAAGTATGGTATCGGAAAGTCAGTCACAAAACCATCAAAAATATATCCTTCTGTATTCTCAAATTTTACTTTTATCCATTTTCCTTCTAACCATTCTACAGAAATTGACTTTTCTGTATCTTGAATTATTTCAATCTGTTCTCCATAAGGAATGACACTAAGTACTGGCTGGTCTAATCCTGGTCCTACTCTGAGCTTTAATCCTGAGAATGCGACGACATTTTTAGTATTGGGTTCTGGTGTTGTTGCTGCTGATAGGCTTAGAGCTGTGAGCGAGATAATTAAGATGCATATTAGATTTTTCATGATATTAGATTTTTAATTGTTTGTGAATAAATATCAATTACAATTCAAATATCAGATAGGATGACCTGGTTTACATAGGCTAACTATTAAGCGTTGTGGGTTTTCGATTAGCTGTAAGGATCAAGAAGGATTAGCAGGGTTTAATTGGCATAGATTATTAGTTCTTGCAATGTCAGTATCCATATATTGTATTTCAAGTTTGATTTGATTGACTATGGAAGTATCTTCCCTTAAAGTATTATAAGACCAGAGATATCCTTCATTTAAAGGAAAGTAATCTTGAGAAATGGATATTTGAGATATTATTGATAATTAATATCAACGGAATAATTAAGCTTGCCTTTTTCATCATTTTTGTTTGAATACGTAATACTAAGGCACTACTATACAGTTTGAAAATATAGATGTTTATAATTCCTTGATTAGATAAATCAATTCTGCTGTAATCATAGCTGTTGCTCCCCATAGCACATGTGGCTGAAGGTCATAGTAAGGCATATTTTCGATTAGAGATGATCTTACTTTATAGTCTTTACGTTTTATGATGTCGTTTTTGTAGAATTCATCAAAGGGGATTTCTATTACTTCATCGATTTCTGACTTCTGGAGAATATAGCTGAGTGGAGTAGTACTATACGCGATGTACGGCTGTAGAAAAAAATTACTTACGTATACATATAAAGGACTCAGTGCACCGAGTATTTTATAGCTACTTCTGTTGATACCTAATTCCTCATGGCTTTCTCTTATTGCTGTATCAAGTAATGACGCATCACGGTCTTCCATACTGCCTCCAGGGAATCCTATCTGTCCACTATGAGGATCCTGAGGATGACTTGCTCTTTTGATATATGTGATCGTTAGATTTTTATCATTAGAGAGAAATATCATGACTGCAGATCTTCGTGCATTATCAGGAGTATTAATATATCTATCAGAAGAGATAGGGGACATCGTTTTCTGAGCCTCCCAGCCTGGTAAGGGTTGTTGTAAGCTATCTGATAGTCTTGTGATAATTTTATGCTGCATCATTCGTCTTATAAGAATCAAATATCGACATTTGTATTTCTAATTTATAGAACAGCCCCAGTGCTGGAATTGGTAGACAGGCATGGTTGAGGGCCATGTGTCCGTATGGGCGTGAAAGTTCGACTCTTTTCTGGGGCACAAATGAAATCAAGAAGTGGAGACGCTTCTTGATTTTTTTGTTTTAAGTCTCCTTTGTTGTTAATATATCAACAAGAATTACATATGGTCACATGTCAAGCGACTGATGATTATGCTCAAGATTGAAATGAAAGTAATAAGTAAATCTCTGACAAAGTTGACACTTCCTTCCAAAAAAAGGTCATGGTTAAAATAAGTAGTCTTTACAGAAAAATCTAAAAAAGGGAAGAGCTTACAGATGCCACAGGAAAGTAATACATAAGCCTAAAAATGCGAATAGCCCAAGTTCTGTAACTCAGGCTATTTCGACTAAGGTCTCAAAATAAGAAAACTACCTCTTTATAATCGCTCCAGCTATGGAGATATTAATTTCTACTATATGCGTAAAGGCTTGTCCTTTACATTATTAGAACGCTAAGGTATATACTAAATTCCACATACCAATCATATTAACGAAAAACTTATTAAAAAGTTTCCTATGTGTATCATATTGGTCTGTAGTGTACAATATATTATGGTTTTTATATTATGTCAACAAATTTTCTATTCTATGTAGTTGATTCAGCTATATTTTGATACGGGATAAAATGGTTGATAATCCATAAACACTAAGAACAATTAATAACAGGAGATAGAGACAATGATATCTGAAAATGCCTGAGTATAGGAAATAAAAAAACCGCCTTCACAATTAAGTGAAAGCGGTTTATATTTTCTTAAGAAAGCTATTAAGCTTAGACTTATTCTTTTACAAGATCAATAGTAAGCTCCTGAGATACTTCTGGGTGGAAGTTAACCTGTACAGAATATGTACCTATATCAGTCGGCTCTTCAGTCATTACAACTTTCTTTCTTTCTATTTCTATGTCAAAGTTTTCTTTCAATGCAGCAAGTACTTGTACGTTAGTTACTTTACCAAAGATCTTACCTGAAGTACCAGACTTAACGCCGATCTTCACTGTCTGACCTTTGATTTTTTCTGCCATTGCTCTGTATTCTTCGATTCTAGCGTTCTCTTTTTTCTGCTCCTCTTCTTTCAGTTTATCTAACTTACCTTTGTTGGTTGCGTTAGCTATAACACCGAATCCTTTTGGGATAAGATAATTTCTACCGTATCCAGGCTTAACATCGACGATGTCATGTTTGTCACCTAAGTTGGCTAAGTTTTCTAATAATATAATTTCCATATCAGAATTGTATTTTATTTAAGTAAATCAGCAACGTAAGGAAGAATAGCAAGGTGTCTTGCTCTCTTTACTGCTACTGCAACTTTCTTTTGATATTTAAGTGAATTACCTGTAATTCTTCTTGGCAATAACTTGCCTTGCTCATTAATGAACTGTAATAAGAAGTCAGGATCTCTGTAATCTATGTGCTTGATACCGAATTTCTTAAAACGGCAGTATTTTTTATTATCTGATCCTATATTAGGATTACTTAGAAATTTTATTTCATCTCTAGTTGCCATAATTCTATATTTTATTCTTCTTCAGAAGATTCTCCGTTAACTAATTTGAATTTCATGTCATTAAGTTCAGCCCATTTTCCAGCTGCAGCTAATGATGCTTGTGTAGCCCATGTTGATGGATCTATGCTCGCATAATTAGTACCGCCTTTAGCTAATATGTTTTTGACATCTTCAATCTTGCTATCTGCTAACTGAGCATAAGTCTTAACACCAGAAGTCTTAAGTAGCTTACCAGCTTTATAATCAATACCCTCAATGAGTGTAAGATCATCTTTGACTACTGTTTCTTCAGCGACTTCCTTGTCTTCTTTGTTAGACTTCTTAGAACCTATAAGACCTTTACGTTTGTCATCATTGTACTTGATGCCATACTTATCTAAGCTGATGGTTAAGAATCTCATGATACGCTCATCTCTTCTCATCGCAAGTTCGACCTTAGATATAGGAGCACCTGTTTCCGTTTGGAATTCGATACACTTATATACACCAGAATTTCTCTTGTTGATAGGATATGCGAGTTGTTTCAAGCCTATGTCGTCTATATTGACGATAGTACATGATTCATCTTTTAACAGCTTTTCGTAAGCTGTGGCTGCCTTTTGTATTTCATCACCTGGCAGAACGGGATCGATGATGAAAGTTATCTCGTATTGTTTCATTTAATATTTTAAATGTCTTTTCTCTTTTAAAAAGGGCTGCAAATATATAATTTTATTGCCGACATTGCAAAGTCTTTAAGGCGACTAATTTTAATAGAATATTCTAAAATTAACATATAAAAAAAATCTCATGAATAAACTTTTCATTTTCATAGCATTAATGGCCTTCTGCGTTATTTCATGTAAGCCAGCAGCACAACCTGCAGAGACTGGTAAGACCTATGGAGCAGAAATTACAGCAGATAATGCCATAGATATAGACAAATTATTAACTCAACTAACTACACAAGATTCTGTCAGAACTAAGTTAGAGGGTAATGTAGAATCAGTATGTCAAGTAAAAGGCTGCTGGATGAATCTCGTACCTGATGATGGTAACGAGGCTAAGTCTATTTTTGTCAAATTTAAAGATTACGGATTTTTTATGCCTTTGGATCTTGCGGGGGAGAAGGTTGTAATGCAAGGAGTCGCTTACAAGGAAGTGACTTCTGTTGACGAGCTTAAGCACTATGCTGAGGATGAAGGTCTCTCTCAAGAAGAGATAGATAAAATCACAGAGCCAAAAGAAGAATTGAAGTTTATGGCCGATGGTGTCATCGTACTATAGTTGAAGAATATATTTTTTAGAAGCGCTATCTCTGATTATGATTTAGTGCTTCTAAAAAAACTATCTCAAGAGTCTTATCATCTCTTTTATATCCACGTTATCATTAATAATTTCTATAGCTTTTGAGATTTTCCAAGGCGTTCTCCTTATGATTTTCACTTCGAGTTTACTTATTTTAATAACAACTCCATAGGTATCCAGCATCGTCCTTACTACAGGAATCTTATGTTCTTCTATGTATTGCTTACATACTTTCGAGATGTTACCTTCTCCTGTAACTATAATACCAGAAAGTGGAGCCACATCCTTTTCGGCAGATTCAGCAATTTCTTTGACCTTACTTATAGCCTTGCCTAATACTCTAGAACTGACGACGAGTAGGTTGTCATTAGATTTCTGAAGTAATACAGGATCCACTATTGATCCGGGTAGTATATTTTCTATTTTATTAAATCCTCTCTCCGAGAAGTATTCAAATGTTCCCCCGATAGAATTAGAAATCGTCCATAATAATGGATATCCTAATGTGTTGTCATAAGGCACAACACCCAGTAAGTTGAGATTTTTTGCCTTGAGCCATCTACCTACATAGTCCTTAACGACGTCCATTTTGTCAGGTATGACTTTGTTAATTATCACACCGATGATGGGGACATTGGCTTCTCTAAATAAGCCCATGGACATATTCAGTTTATCTATAGTATTGCCTATGCCTCCCTCCACGACCATCACTACTCTTGCGTCTAATAATTTGGCTACGTCTGCATTTGATACATTTGCTACAGAACCTACACCAGGATGACCAGTCCCCTCGTATATAATGGCATCGTGTGTGGCACTGAGCGTATCACTGGCGCCTTGTATGATTGATTTTAAATCATATTTTTCTGGATCTTGGAGGAATTTGGTAGTTGCCCCTTTACCTATTATAACAGGACTATGGATTGTAGGCTCTATGTCGAGCTTGAGTAGATCAGCAAATAAGACTGCATCTTTATCTACGACACTGCCTTTTAATTCTATGTGTCTTTGTCCTACGGGCTTACAATAACCAGTATTAATATTTGCTTTTTTGAATCCTGCAGCTATTCCGAGTGTAGATGTAGTTTTTCCGACATGCTGACTAGTCGCTGCTACATATAGATTTTTTAATTTCATCGTTACAATATAATGACAATAATGAATAGTGTGAATATGAGTAAGCGATCTTATTTTTTTATAAATGTGGCGATCGTTTTGACATTGTTTTTGTGTGTTCAAGAAAGTTCTGCACAACAGGGAAAGATTAACGGCTTATCGATAGTGGCTCCGCCTACAGAGTTTGCTAATGACCCATTCCCTAGAATAATGGAGACTTATGCTGATTGGGTATGTTTAATTCCTTATGGCTATAGTAGAATAGGTAATACTGATGTACGCTATAATTTAGATAGACAATGGTGGGGAGAACGAGAAGAGGGGATAAGAGAATCTATAGCTCTTGCTCAAAAGAATAATCTAAAGATATTTTTAAAACCCCAAGTCTATGTGGCAGGAGCATGGCCCGGAGATATAGAATTTGACTCAGAGGAGGATTGGCTACAATGGGAAAAAAGCTATCGAGAATTTATATTATTCTATGCTGATATTGCGTCTGATTTCGACGTCGAAATGTTCTGTATAGGTACGGAATTTAAAAAGTCTGTACAGCAGAGACCTCAGTATTGGAAGAACCTCATTAAGGAGATAAGAGATAAATATTGTGGTAAGTTGACTTACTCAGCTAATTGGGATTCTTATAAGAAAGCTCCATTTTGGGATGCATTAGATTACATAGGTATTAGCGCTTATTTTCCTTTAGTCGACGAGAAGACACCACCTATTAAGAAGATAAAATCAGCGTGGAAGCCTATTGTTAATGATCTATCAAAAACTTATAGAAAATATGGTGTACCGATTCTATTTACAGAATATGGTTACCTTACTGTGGATGGCACTACATATGAAAATTGGAAATTAGAAAAGAAAATAGGCCAACTTCAAATTAATGAAAAAGCACAGGCTGATGCTCTGGATGCAATGTATAGTGTGTTCAGTGAGAAGGGATTTTGGGCAGGAGGATTTCTTTGGAAATGGTTTCCTAATAATATGGGCCACGAAGGATATATGGATAAGGACTATACGCCTAAAGATAAGATGGCTGAGGACATTCTTAAAAAATGGTTTCAATAATGAATTTTTATTCGACAGCTCTCGTTTAGATTAATATGAGAATTCTAAAAAGAGTAGTAAGTCTACAGCGACATTTATCTACCATAAGAGAGGAAGGTCTTACCATAGGATTTATCCCTACAATGGGCGCATTACATCAGGGACATATGTCTCTCGTAGAGCAATCCGCCAAAGAAAATGATATTACAGTAGTCAGCATATTTGTTAATCCGACGCAGTTTAACCAAAAAGACGACTTAGATAAATATCCAAGAGATCTACATAAAGATTCAATGCTGCTTAAGCGTCATGGTTGCGATTATTTGTTTGCCCCCTTAGATTCTCAGATCTACCCTCCAGATCTTAATACGAATGTGTACATCGATATAGTACACCTTACCGACCTTATGGAAGGACCTAACAGGCCAGGACATTTTGAAGGTGTAGTACAAGTCGTCAAGCGATTGTTAGATATAGTAGAGCCCGATCGGTTGTATATGGGACAAAAAGACTATCAGCAATTTACTATAATCCAATATGTCTTAAAAGGCTTAGAAATAGATGTCAAACTTAGAGTTATCCCAATCATGCGAGAAAAAGATGGATTGGCGATGAGTTCTCGCAATGTCAGGTTGACGCCTGAATATAGAGATAAAGGAACTGTGATCCACGAAACACTCCAGTGGGCTAAAAGTCAGATTACCAATAGTCCTATCTCAGAAATTGAGCAAAAAGCAATGGAAAAAATCAAAAACGAAGGTCTCAAGCCTGAATACTTTAGCATAGTAGACGGTCATAAACTTACTCCTGTATCGGATATAAGTCAGCATTCCATCATCGTAGCATGTACAGCGGCATGGGCAGGAGAGGTCAGACTGATAGATAATATGATCCTCAGAGGAGAAATAAATATATAGGTATAGCTATTTTGTTAATTGAATGATAAATTTGCACCATGTTATTGCAAATACACAAATCGAAAATACACAGAGCCACAGTCACACAGGCTAATCTCAATTATGTAGGATCTATCACCATAGATGAAGAACTCATGGAAGCTTCTAATATTATAGAAGGCGAGAGAGTTCAGATCGTTAATAATAATAATGGAGAAAGGCTAGAGACCTACGTTATTCCAGGCGAGAGACACTCAGGCACAATATGTCTCAATGGAGCGGCTGCACGTAAGTGTGAGATAGGTGATATTGTAATCATCATATCTTATGCATGGATGACTCCAGAAGAAGCTAAAGCCCATAAGCCTATCGCTATATTCCCCAACAGCAAGAATCAGCTCGATAGCTGATAAGTATTCATAGAATTAGATACTGTTCTGAATAGAATACATTCTATTCATCTACCAGATATTGGAGTATAGCTTAAAGGACAATGTGATATACCTAAAGCTGCTTAAAATGCCCTATGATAAATTATGCAGCTGCAAACATGCATCGAGCATTATACCAAATCAGATGATATTTTGTCCCTGAATAAAAGTATAACATATTTTTTAGCTCTGTTAGATGGGCAATTAGGAATAGACATGAATTTTATATCTAAAAATGGAATTCATTCTCATATTTAAACCTTTGCTAATTACCACAGTCATATCTACCAAATAGCGATAGCAAAATTGGACAACATTTCTGACGATATAATATTAGCACTGATAGAAGTCGAAGAGACCTTTGAAGAAGGCCTCAAGAAATTAATTATAAAATATCAAGAACCGCTCTATTGGCATATTAGAAGAATGGTCCATGTTCATGAGGATGCTGACGATGTGATCCAGAATACATTTATCAAAGTGTATAGAGGTATACGTAAGTTTAAGAAAGAATCTAAACTCTATACATGGCTATACAGGATAGCGTCTAATGAGGCCATTACGTTTTTAAACAAAAAAAAGAAAGCTCATGGTCGTATGTCACGTGACGGGATAGAAAATTTAGAAAATAAATTAAGAGCAGATGAATACTTTGATGGAGATGAGGCACAAGTTGCATTAATAAAAGCCATCGAAACATTACCTCAGAGACAGAAGCAAGTATTTCGATTACGTTACTATGATGAAATGAGTTATAAAGACATGTCTGAGATATTAGATATTACGATAGGTTCTCTGAAGGCATCATATCATCATGCAGTACAGAAGATAGAATCATATTTAACAGATAACATAGATTATGTCCGATAAAAAAATTCCAAACGGATACTTTGATCAGCTTCCTGATAAAATGTTGCAAAAATTTTCAGAAGAAGAACAGTATCGAGAGTTACAGGATCTGACCAAGTTATTAGCCACGATGCCTAAGGATAATCCTTACCATGTACCGCAAAACTACTTTGAGAAATTGACCGAATCGACTTCTAAAAAGTTACGACCGAAGTCAAGAAAATTATGGATTCTTATATCGACCGTTGCGGCATGTCTGATTATAATAATGATGGTCATGCCTGGTATGACTGATAATAATGAGGACTTATCTGAGATTGAGCTATTAGACTATTATGCTGAGAATGTAGAGGAACTTGATACAGATGTGCTTTCTGAGTTAGTATATGTTGATATGTTAGATGATGAGCAAGTCATCGATGATGAAGAGATGCAGGAAATTATAAGTAGTCTTACGGATTACGAATTAGAATTATTTCATAAAACCTTTTAAATAGATAGATATGAAAGTCGGATTATTATTAACTCTAAGCTTATGTATGGCTATGCAGCTGTCAGCCCAAGATAGGCGAGGAGATATACAAGAAAAAATCGAATCAAAAAAAATTGCCTACCTCTCAGATAAGCTGGATCTAAGCACAGATGAGGCACAATTATTCTGGCCATTGTATAATGAATACAATGACGAACTTAAGGCATCAAGAACACGTAGAAGAACAGATAAGAGAGTAGAATTAACGGAAGCTGAAGCTGATAAATGTTTAGACACTTACTTAAATAGTCAGCAGACTGAGATAGATGTAAAAAGAGAATATGTCAACAAATTCAAAGACATCATAGGGTCTAGGAAAACTCTGCAGCTGTGGAGGTCAGAGAGAGAGTTTAAGGAGGACATACTGAAGCAGGTCAAAGGGAGAAGGAAGAATAGATCTGAGAGATAGATTTTTTTTGAAATTTAGATTTAAAAAAGCTACAACTAAAAGTTGTAGCTTTTTTTGTTTTAATAGCGATGATTAGAATTTATATAGCACAAAATCCGCATGCTGTCGCGGGGACTCTTTTAATGCTTAGATAAAGTTAAGAAGACTTTTCTCGACTATTAAAATGGTGGTATGTGATGATGCCGAGTAATGATTTAATTTCTATATTTCTACATATCTAAAAGTTAAGAGAATTATAGTGAATTAATATTGTTCTACTTACATATATTCTTTTTGTAAATAGAAAAATGGCTTTAAAATATATTTCTCTATAAGTTTTGAAAGTGGCTAATTTGGTTATATTTACGACGCATTATAATCTTAATACCAAAGCTTTTAATGGAACATAGAACCAAAAGAGATGTTTCTTTTTTAAATCTCTTATCTGATTTCGAACATGATTTCGAAAAAGGTCTAAAGAAGTCGTATAGTGAAACGACGTACTTAGAGTTGATAAGATTTTACGAAGAAGAACTTCAATACGTTAAAGCTGTAGAAGTTGCCGACCTAGCACTCGAACAGTATGGATACAGGCCGGATTTTTATATTATTAAAGCAAGGCTTCTATTCCAATCTAATGATCAAGCAAGTGCTATTAAGATCTTAGAGAAAGCAGAAAAAATTTCCCCTTACGAACACGATATATTATTACTGAAGATTAGAATTCTAGCATTTCAGGGTGATGTCCTTGGTGCTAATAAGATTCTAGACGAGCTTAAGAGATATGTCTCTAAAGATGATCTTTCTGATGTGTACCTAAGCGAATCATTTATACGAGAAGTAGTAAGAGATTATGATGGTATGTATGAGTCATTGACTAAGTCAATTATATCAGACTTAGATAACGATGAAGCGATAGAAAGGATTGGATTTGCAGTGCAGCTCTCTAAAAATTATGATGCAAGTATCGAGTTCCACAGAATGGTGATTAACGAAAAGCCATTCTCATATCTTGCATGGTATAATCTGGGACATGCTTTATCTTGTACTGGAGAATATAGTGATGCAATAGATGCACTAGAATACTCATTTATCACGGAGAAGAACTTCGAGAATGGTTATCTCGATTGTGCTGATATCTGTATACAAGAAAAGAAATTCAAAAGAGCTCTCAATATATATCAAGTCTATCTTGAGATATTCGGTATTAATGAAGAGGTCCTTATTAACATGGCAGATTGTGAGTATGAGCTCAATAATCTAAATAAAGCGAGACTTATCCTTAATAAGTTACTGAAGCTAGATCCTTACAGTGATGAGGTCTACTACAAGTTAGGGTTATGTTACGCAAAAGCGAGTAACTGGACTAAAGCCATTAATGCATATCATAAAGCTATCACATTAGAGGATAATTGCGAAGACTATTATTTCTCTATGGCTCAAGCTCATAATGCAATAGGAGCTTTTGATAAAGCAGAGTTTTATTATGGAGAGGTAATTACGATAGGTCCTGAGCAAAGTCAATACTGGACTGAGTATGTGTCTTTCTTAATCAAGATGGGTAAGAAAGAAAAAGCGCTTGAAGTTTTTGAAGCTTCAGATGATTTTACTTTCGGTGCTGATCTGTTGTTCTGTAAAGGTGTAGCTCAGTTTCTGACAGGTGATAAGAAAGATGCTTTTGAAACCTTCGAAGAAGCATTAAAAGAAGATTTCTCTCAGCATAGTATTATATTCAAGATAGAGCCTGAACTTGAATTGAATAGAGAGCTACTCTCTATGATTGCTTACTACGAAAAAGAAAATATTCCCACTAAATAAGATAATAACTAACTTTTCTAAAGTTGGGCATTACTCAATCTCATTTTAAATAAATAAAGGTAGCTTAATTAAGTTGCCTTTATTTTTTTGTTATAAGAGACGGCCATAGCAGCTCCTATGATGCCTGCATTATTCTGGTTTTGCGCAGGGACGACATTGATCTTTTTAGAAAAATACTGAGTGTACTCTTTGAACTGCTTGCTTATACCTCCGCCTAAGATTATTAGATCAGGGGAGAACAAAAAGTCCACATGTAATAGAAAGTTGTTTAATGCTTTTCCGTATTCTTCCCAGCTTAGATTTTTTTTCTTTCGTGCACTGTTAGAGGCATAACGTTCAGCGATGGTATCTTTAAACTTAAGATGACCTAATTCTGTATTTGGTACGAGAACGCCATTCATAAATAGTGCAGATCCGATGCCTGTGCCTAAGGTCAATAATATAACTATCCCTTGAGATAATTTTTTACCCTTACCGTATGTCATTTCGGCTATACCTGCAGCATCTGCATCATTCATAATGGTGCAATCACACTTCGTCTTACTATTAAATAACTCATATATATCTGTACCTATCCAAGATTTATCTATGTTGGCGGCAGTATGGCATATGTTATTTTTGATCACAGCAGGAAATCCGATTCCTAATGGCTTATTTTTCCAATCGAAATGCTGACAGATTTCTTTGACGGTATTAGCCATGCTTTCTGGCTTTTTATTGTCTGGTGTCGGTAATTTGAATCTCTCACTTATGAGTACACCTTTTTTTGTATCGACAATAGCACCTTTTGTTCCTGTTGCGCCTACATCTATACCAAGTACTTCTTTCATAACATTGTCTTATTTAGTTTATACTTGTCGTTTTGATTATTATTACCGGCTCTATTGGTTTATTACTTTTATCAGTTTTGACATTACTTATCTTATCGAGTGTATCATAACCGTCTATGAGCTGGCCAAAGACTGTGTATTCTCCGTCTAACTGTGGAGCACCACCTTTTTCTAAGTACTTTAATTTTTGTTCTTCAGTATAATCTTCTAATCTGCTATATCCATATTCTTCTATTGCCTTAGCAGTTAATTGTTGTCCTTCTACTATATAAAATTGAGTGCCTGAAGAAGCTTTAGTTGGATTGATATTATCTGGTAATCTAGCTGCAGCAAGTGCACCTCTATAATGCAGTAATTTGTTATCTATTTCTTGTTCGATTTCTTTTGGGTATTTGATCTTTTGTGATGCCAGATTAGTTTTTGGATCACCAGCTTGTATCATAAATCCGTTAATGATTCTATGGAATTTTATACCATCATAGAAGGACGAGTTGACGAGCTGTAAGAAGTTGTCCCTGTGTCGAGGTGTCTCGTCGCTTAATGAGACAACTAAGGGGCCATAATTAGTGAGTATATGTACTAAGCATTCTGTTGGAGCTTCTATGAATAAGTCTTGATGACTTTTGCTCTCTTTGGACCCCTTGCTTGAGACCAGCTCTATGGTATGTCTTCCAGAACTTAAGAATAGGTGATTAAGGTGAGTAGAATCTGAGACGACCTCAGAGTCCACTTTCCAGATATAATTCTCTGATCCTGTAGATAGATTTTTGAACTCTATATGAGTTGGAGCTACTTGATTTTCGCTTAGTATTTTAAAATCAGAAATAGGCTTAGCGCATGCACTCATAAGAATACATAACGCTATGCCTATTGTCCACTTAATCAAAATGTAATTCTGTATATTTTATTTATTCTTTGATCACTTTTACTTTCATCGTGACGTCAGTAGCAGGTCTATCTGAGTTACCTATTTGTACAGCAGCAATTTTGTCTATAACATCCATGCCTTCGATCACTTCTCCGAATACGGTGTAGTCACCATCTAAGAACGGAGCACCACCATCTCTTTCATATCGTGCTTTAGCTTCGTCACTGTATGTAATGCCTTTAGACTTACCCATCTGATCGAGTTGGGCAGCGGTAACTGGCTTTCCCTGTACGATATAGAATTGTGATCCTGAAGACTTCTTTTCTGGATTACCTGGTCCGCCTGTTCTAGCTGCAGCGAGTGTTCCCTTATAATGAAATTCTCCTATCTCAGCATCTACTCTGTAGCCTGGTCCGCCTGATCCAAGTCTTTGACCTGCAGCTGCACCTTTAGAGTCTGGGTCACCACCTTGTATCATAAATCCAGGAATGACTCTATGAAAAAGCGTTCCATCATAATAACCCTCGTTAGCTAATTTTTTGATATTCTCCTTGTGTAATGGAGTAGAATCATAAAGGCTTACTTTCATATTGCCGTAATCAGTTTCTATAAGAAGAAGTTCCTTCTTAGGAGTGCAAGAAGCCATTAATATGAGAGTTGCTATTGCAACAAATAAATTTTTATACATCAGTGTAATATTTATAATTTTTTAAAATAATCTAAAATCTTAGTCTTGAGAATTTTTTCTTGTACATCAGAACCTTTAGTTGTGAATGGCTGAACAATATCCCAATGAGGCCATCCTTCGTCATCTCTTCCGGCAAATTCATAATATCCGTCGGCCTCTAATAAGGTACATGCTGCGACATGCATAAGGTCTTGCTTCTCTTCTTTGCTAAATTCTTCTTTGATCCTTCCGTATTCTTGTATTCCGATAAGCAATAGTATTGCCTTCAGACCTGGTAGGTCAGTAGCTTGGGTAACTTCTTTAAGCTTATGCCGTAATTCTAACCAATGAAAATCTAATTCCCAGTTCTCCATAATCTGGTCACAAATATAACTATATATGGCTATTAAAATCTCTATTTAATAGATGATATAAGGATATG
>CAZBXL010000022.1:34139-40637 GCA_964495785.1 uncultured Saprospiraceae bacterium
AGTTTTTCAAAAATTTCAAAAGCTTTTTCTTGATAAGTATCATCTATTCCTATACCATTATCTTCTACAATTAGGATGTCTGAGTTGCCATCAGATGTATGCTTTAATTTTACATTCAGCGCTTGTTCTTTGTTTCTGTAGTAAATTGAATTATTAATAATTCTACTAATTGCAATTTTAAGTAGAGAAATATCTGCTTTAATAATTTTGGCATCGGCTATGATTTCAAAATTCACATCACTATTCTCTTTTTGTTTTTCATTGATAATAGACTCATACAAATCCATAACATTGATAGAATCTAACTTTGCACTTTTAGAGTATATTTCAGAATATTGAACAAGGTCATCAGAGGCCTTTATTAATTGTCGGGTAGCATTTTCTATAAATGAGTAATGGAGTATATCGTCTTCACTCATATGATGATGATATTTTTTCTTGAACAGACCTATATAACTTACAATTGTTCTTATCGGGGTTTTAAAGTTATGAGAAGCTAGGTATGCATATTTCTGTAGGAGGATATTTGACTCTTTGAGTTGGTTGTTTTTTAAAGAAAGATCTTTAATTATGGGTTTGAATATTTTGTTTACCTCGTAAAAGATAAGAAAGAGTGAAAAGCATGCGAATAACAACTCAAAAACAACAATCACCTTGAGCTTAGAGTGAGCATTCTTTTCTATTAGATTTACAGTATCGTTCATCTTTTCTAGAAAGATGTTTTGATTTTGAAATAATTGATTGTAAGAGTAGTTGTCTGATCGAATAATATCAGATGCAGACTCTAAGTATTGTGATAATTCTTTTAAGTTTTTCTCGATAACATTACCATAAAAAATGTTATTCGAACCAGAGAATTGATCTAATAGTTCGTAATGAGAATTTTTCCATAATGAGTTAATCTCGTTAAGTTCTTGGTTATTCTTATTTGGCTCCTTGAGGTAAAGACTGAGGATTTTTTGACTATACATTCTTTGTTTCCCAGCTTGATTGATAATCAATGAGTCTTTTTCTTTTTTGTATAGAACGTACTGAATGAAAGATTGATTTATAAGCAAAATCAATACTGCTGCAATGACAACCTTTGAGTATATGTTATTTTTTGACCTTTTCACCGACAATAAAATTATCCAAAAAACATACCTAATGAATGTTGCACTACTGAATGATTACAATTATTTTAAATAGGTAAACTAATAAAAAACAATTTGTCGTATAGCTGTCACACATCGGATTATACGAACAATAAATAGACTTAACCTGATAAAGCGTCGGTAGATATAGAGAGGAAAAGTCGATCGGACTTACTTTGTGAAATGCTTAAGCATGACGACTTCTTTGTAGTTCAAGAATCTACTCCATCCTCTAGGTAGGTCTTTTTTTGTCAGACCAGCAAAATAAACTCTGTCTAATGCAGTCACATCATATCCTATGTGCTCAAACATACGTCTGATGATTCTATTCTTACCACTATGTAGTTGTACGCCGATACAATTCTGCGGTTCATTATCTATATAACTGACGACATCAAATTTTGAATAACCATCTTCTAATGCAAAGCCTTTCTGCAGCTTAGAAAGATCATCTTCTAACAGAGGCTTGTCTAATGTGACTTGGTATATTTTTTTGACTTTTGTCTTAGGATGTGAAAGCTGCTGGCTGAGTTCTCCATCATTAGTAAGTAACAGAAGCCCTGTTGTGTTTCTGTCAAGTCTTCCTACAGGATATATTTTTGTATTGACTTTAGATTGTACGATATCCCACACAGTCTTACGACCTCTCTCATCACTCATTGTTGTGATGACATTTTTAGGTTTATTGAGAAGGAGATATTTTTTTTTGGTTACGATCTTGAGAGGTTTGCCCATATATTCTATCACATCATTTTCATCTACCTCTATGGCTGGATTTTTTTCTATCTCACCATTGACTTTTATATAGCCGTCCTTGACCAGGTCCCCAGCTTTTCTCCGAGAGCATACGCCTGAGTGGGCTATATATTTATTAAGTCTGTATTTCTGATTTTCCATGATGTAAGTTACTCAAAGATATCGTCTGTATTGAGCTTAGAAGGTCTTGTGATAAAACCACTTCCACTATCTCCGAATATATCTGTAGAGGCGTCTGGCATATTACGGAATCCATTCGTGTCGTCATCTACGAACTTAACGTATTGCTTCATGAATTTCAACATGACACTACCTAGAGAACCATTTCTGTGTTTTGATATAATTATCTCGGCTTGATTCTGTGGTGTATCGAGATCATCTGTCAGATCGTAATATTCTGGCCTATATAGGAATGTTACGATATCAGCATCTTGCTCTATCGCTCCTGATTCCCTTAGATCTGATAGTTGTGGTCTCTTGTCACCACCTCTTGTCTCTACAGCTCTACTTAGTTGTGATAAGGCGATGACAGGCAGTTTTAATTCCTTAGCCATTCCCTTCAGGGCACGGGATATACTTGATATTTCTTGTTCTCTATTACCTCTCTTAGATTTATCTCCGGCACTCATGAGTTGTAAGTAATCGATAACGACGAGGCCTATGTTATGATTTTGCTTAAGTCTTCGGCACTTTGCTCTTAATTCAAAGATATTGATCGCAGGAGTGTCATCTATGAATATAGGATAGCTACTTAGCTTCTCTACACCTTCGTGTAATAATTTAAATTGGTCTTGGTCCAGATTGGCATCTCTTAGATTACTTGCTGGTATCATGGCCTCCATTGATATGAGACGTTGTACGAGTTGTTCATTATCCATCTCCAGAGAAAATATACCTACACCTATACCATTAGCAGCTGCATTACGAGCTAGTGATAGTGTAAATGCCGTCTTACCCATGGCCGGTCTTGCAGCTATAATAATAAGGTCAGATACTTGCCATCCGTTAGTGATTTTGTCAAGTTCGGCAAAACCCGTTGTGACACCTGTAAGATTATCAGGTCGCTGACTGAGTTCTTCTATTTTTTTCTGTAGTTGTGATGCAACAGCACTGACTGACTGGAAACCCGTATTAAGGTTTTTGTCTGTTATATCAAAGAGTTGCTGCTCAGCTTGATCGAGCATCTCAAGTACATCTTTGGTATCCTCATAAGCGTCTTGTATGGTTAAGGTAGATATATGGATAAGAGCTCTCTGAATATATTTCTGGATGATAATCTGAGCATGGTATTCTATATTGGCAGCTGATGCAACTTTATTAGTGATATCCATTAGATAGTTAACACCCCCTATGCTCTTGAGCTTACCATTTTTTCTGAGCTCCTCATGTACCGTTAATATATCTATAGGCTTGGAATTACTAAATAATTCCATCATCACGGTGAATATCTCAACGTGAGCATCTAAGTAGAAACTCTCAGGTCTTAATTTCTCTACGATAATCGAGAATGCTCCCTTATCTAACATAGCAGCACCGAGTACGGCTTCTTCCAGATCGATAGCCTGAGGCATAACCCTTCCGAACATTAACTGGCTCGCATCATCTTTAGCTCCTTTGGCGGGATAGTCTCTCTTTGCCATTAAATCTTATAATATGTTAGTGATAAAATAGAATAGTACACAAATTTAAAACTATAAAGAAAATAGTACCTCGATCCTATTTCGTGTTCTGTGGTAATGTTGTTAGTAATGAAGTCTTCAATGTTGATTACTCATTATGGTGTGTTTAATAATAAATGTTTTCTCAGTAATAACGGTATTAATATAGAGTAGATATTAAACAAAAAACACGGACAAGAATTATCTCGCCCGTGTTGGTAAGTATTTATAATTTTTAGTTTTAGTTAGAACGACCTACATTATTTAGTTTGTCAGTAACGGAACCTACTTTGTTTTTTTGTTGCTCGATCTCGATTTTTTTATCTTCTTGCTCTTGTAAGTTCTGCTCTATTTCTGATTCTGCTTTACTTATCTTCTCTTTATACTCCTCTATATCTTTATGTAAGTCTTTGTTTTTCTTTTCTAATTTCTCTAACTCTTTTTGTCGATCCTTGAGATTATCTTCTTCTGATTTTAGCTCTTCTCCGATAACCATTTTTTGTACATCATTATATACAGTGGTATTTAATCTTTTAATAGCATCTTGTTTATCACTATTTTCAGAACTTAAGAATTTGCCACCATCATCAAAGAATAGATAAGATGTCGTCTGTCCTTTGCCTTCTTCAATTTTGTAATAGACTTTTATCTGATTAGGACTGATGGTAGGTATTTTGCATTCCTCACAATACCACTCTTTAGCTTTCTTGTTTCTCTTGACTTTGCCGTATTCCTTTACAGCATTTTCAAGGGCTTTTTCTACCTGTTTTTTATCAGCTTTAGGATGATCCATTGCATAGGCATTTTGTAGACCCACACTGAGCTCTTGCTTAGATTCAAAGGTTTGCGCATGTAGCCCAAAGCTTATGATAAAAGTGAAAATTAGGATGTTTAAAGTTTTCATGTTATTTCTTTTTTGAATGTGCAATTTAGACGTATTATTCCTGTATAGTAACTAATATTTTGTTAAGTAAAGGTTAGTAATATCTTTATTAAAACATTCATTGGTCTATACTTTAAGAATATTCGTCAATAGAGTAATTTCAAATTCTAATTAAGTCTTAACTTGAGAGGTAATTTAAATTATGAATATATTATCAATCAATCATGTCGTCAAGCAGTACCATAACCATATAGCTGTAGACGACGTTTCCTTTAATGTGAGAAGCCAGAGTATTTTTGGTTTACTTGGTCCCAATGGAGCTGGCAAAACCTCACTGATAAGAATAATAACAACAATTACGGCTGCTGATAGTGGAGAAGTCCTTATCAATGGTCATAAGTTGACGCAGTTATCAGCTCGAGATATCGGGTACTTACCAGAAGAAAGAGGCCTATATAAGAAAATGAAAGTCGGTGACCAACTGATGTTCTTAGCTCAGATAAAAGGCTTGAGCAAGTCCGAGGCTAAACAAAATATTAGTTATTGGTTTGAAAAGTTTGGGATAGAAGATTGGTGGAATAAGAAAGTAGATGAGCTCTCTAAGGGGATGCAACAGAAGATACAGTTTGTCTCTACGGTGATGCACAAGCCTAAGTTACTCATCTTAGATGAGCCCTTCTCAGGTCTTGATCCTATCAATACAAATCTGATTAAAGATGAAATCTATAGACTTAATAAGGAAGGGACAAGCATCATATTCTCGACACATAGAATGGAACAAGTAGAGGAGATATGCGAAGATATTGTACTTATGAATAAGGGTAAAATTATTCTACAAGGTCATGTTGATCAGATAAAAGAAGACTTCAAGGAACACATCTATCGAATCTCATTTAGAGGCAATCTACCTGAGACCATATCAAGTGATAATTTTAAAGTCATCACCGATTCTGATGATCACATAGTCATTAAAGCCAACCCGGGATTTAGCTCTAATGATCTATTAAAATCAATAATGTCAGAAGGTATTCAGATAGAAGCATTCCAAGAGATCAAACCGACACTCAACGAAATATTTATCAAACAAGTAGGAGATAGCAATGAATAACAGCATCAAACAGGTTATTAAAAGAGAGTATTTCACCAGAGTAAAAAGTAAGACCTTTTTATTGACAACATTCTTAGCTCCTATTGCTATGGTTGTGCTATTTGGTGTACTGGGATTCTTACTGACTCGAGGCTCTGATGAAGTAAAAAATGTGGCTGTTGTAAATGAAGCCAAGCTGATAATATCTGATTTAAAAAATAAACGAAATATAAACTTTGATTACTCATATAAATCAGAGGCTGATGCGATACAAGCCTACAAGGATAAGAAAGTAGATGGTGTAGTCGTCTTACCTCCTATTGATATAAATCAAACTGATTATAATATAGTATATCATTCAGACGAGCAACTCGCCCTGGATGAATCAGAATCTATAAGACGTCTCTATAGGACTCCTATCAGAAATTTTAAGGTGACATCTTTGGGCTTAGATGAAGAACAATTGTCGCTGATTGATACAGATATAAGCCTTGAGCCGAAGACTGTCTTAGATAAAGAGAAAAAAATATCTTCTATCACAAGTTTAGTCACTTCTGGATTAGGTGGGGTAGTGGGATATGCACTTTTTTTTATTATAATCATCTATGGTAGTCAGGTGATGCGAAGTGTAACGGAAGAGAAGATTAATAGAATAGTAGAAGTACTTATTTCCTCGATCAAGCCATTTGATCTTATGATGGGTAAGGTTATAGGTGTAGGTCTTGTAGGCTTAACACAGATCGTCATATGGATGGTGCTCATTATGATTTTTTCAGGTGTAGGCATGGCAATATTCGGTGAGAGTATGATGACATCCATGACACCAGACATAGCTCAATCTATGCCTGAGGTTCAGGATGTAGGATCAGAGGAGATGAAGAAAATATCTCTTGTTATTAATGAGCTCACCTCTATTAATTGGTTCAAAATATTACCACTTTATCTTTTTTATTTCTTGATAGGATACTTTTCTTACGCAGC
>CAZBXL010000022.1:40737-42059 GCA_964495785.1 uncultured Saprospiraceae bacterium
ATACTCATGTATGGTAAGAAGGCAAGCGTCAAAGAGTTGTTGAAATGGATAGCATATAAGTAATCCTCAGATTTAACAAGCTCTTTTTTCATATCGACTAAGGCGATAGCCGCTTGGAGATATCTTCAGTTTGTTTTAGGGTATGCTGAATGAACTGGAGTTCTTTTTATTAAAGAAGTTACTGAATTATAAACTGAAGATTACTCGACTCATTCTTCGCTCGCAATGAAAAAATATTCCACTTCTTAAGCGTAGTTTGCAGAAGAGCTCAGCTGTTCAATTTATAGTCAATCTAATAGGTTTTAAAAAACCTGTCAGACTTGCTCTACTCACACATAAATCTTTATTTACACATCATAATTGATGACGATCTCAGCTGTCTGGCACTTGGCTTGGCAAGTGAGAATCATGCCTTCTGCAACTTCTTCGTCATCTAATGCAAAGCAAGATTCCATCTCGACTTTTCCAGTCGATATCTTAGCGACACATGTTGAGCAAGCCCCACTTGTACATGAGAATGGTGCATCATGTCCTGCATCTAATAATGCTTCTAATATTGTCTTGTCACTCGGTATGGACTCAGTAAATGTCTTTCCATTAAGAGTCACTTGAGCAGAGGCACTGACACCAGCTCCTGAGACAGGGGTACTCCCATCAGCAGCAGCACTTGTGAAGTATTCTTTTTTGATTTGGGCTTTATCTACACCCGTAGCTTCTAAGTAGGATTGTATCACATCCATATATCCTGATGGTCCACACATATAGAAGAGATTAGAATTAGACTTAGAAGGATGTCTATCCATATAATCTGCTAATACTTTTTTATTGACTAATCCCGTCATACCTCTCCATGATGATTGGTTTTTTTTCTTTGAGAATAATCCACCTAATAATCCACCTTTCGTCTTTTCATCTGCAAGGATTTGCTCAAGAACAAATTGATCTGCATGCTGTTCTGCGAGAGCTTCTAATTCTTTTCTAAATATTATAGACTCTTGATTTTGATTAGCATAGAGGAGGTAACAAGTACTTAATGGCTCCTCTTCTAATAAGGTCTTGACCATTGACATGACAGGCGTTATGCCAGATCCACCTGCAAAAAAATAATGATCTCTCTGTTGTACAGGATCAGCGTAGACAACAAACTTACCCTCCGGTGTATGCACCATGACTTCCTGGCCTTCGGACACATTATCGATAAGATAATTAGAGACTTTTCCATTAGTTACCCTCTTAACCGTAAAGCCAAATTTATCTTCGAGTGGTGATGTAAAAATAGAGTAAGCTCTACGTGTTTTTTCTCCATTGATATCTAACTCTAT
>CAZBXL010000022.1:42159-48285 GCA_964495785.1 uncultured Saprospiraceae bacterium
ATAAAAAATAATACAAAATATACAAGAAGATAAAAACGATAGAAGTTCCTCATTTTTAGATACGCTTCATTACTCGGAAAAATATTCCCAAATAGACCTTTAATTTCTTTTATGAAAACGGGCTTAATATTAATTTTCCAATCATCTGTTTCGTATACAATCTTTCTGAATTTACTCCTATAATATCCCATCGGAAAGCTCCAGATAAAGAAAAGTACAAACCAGATATTTTCTTTTGACCAATTCACAATAAGGAAAGAACTCTTATGAATTTATGTTCAATTAAGAATCAACTCTAATAAAGTATGGTCAAAAAAAAAGGCCACTTTTTCAAGTAGCCTTATTATCTGTTATATCTTATATCGTTACTCTACTAAAGCAGCAATTTTTTCTTCTAATTCATACTCATCGCCTGGGCTGTATCCAGTATGAGAATAGACGATTTCTCCTTTTTCGTTTAGTAAAAAGGTCTGAGGTACTGTCTGAAAATTAAGAGCTTTTTTAAGTTCTTGTTTTACATCAGCAAGTACTGTATACTCCCATCCTTTAGTTTCTATTAGTGCAGGGACCTTGGCTAAAGATCTAGAATCATCAATCGTTATAGCTAATAATTCTACGTTATAATCTTCTTGCCAATCCGGATAAGCTTCTGCGATAGCATCTAACTCTCTCTTACAAGGACTACACCATGTTGCCCAAAAGCTCACAACTGTGATCTTACCTTGACCTACATAGTCCTTGATATTGACTGTCTTGCCATCTAATGTTTTTATTTCTACTGATGGTATAGTGCTGTAAGGTGTGCTTGTAAATGCTGATGCAGCTAAGAATGTAACAATTACAGCTAATGTCGAAAGTAATTTCATTTATGTTTTTTTAGTTTTAAGATTTACTGTGAAAGTAAGTAATCTCAAATATTATTACAATGATCTGACGCTAAAGCTGGCGGCATTAACTATAGTTTAACCCGTAATTGGTCAACATTTAGACAAATTAACACTCTGATCTTTTAAGTCATTAAAGTTTAATTCAGAAGACTCGTCAGAATAGTTGCTTAATGTGCTTCGAGCCAATTATTCCCTATCCCAGCTTCTACCAAGATCGGTACCTTAAGGCCAGGCAGAGCATCCACCATGAGTCTCACAACTAACTCCTTAATCTCTTCTAATTCTGGCTTATAGACATCAAATACCAATTCATCGTGAACCTGTAGGATCATTTTTGATTTATATTTCTTTTTTGATAAGGCCTTATGGATATCGATCATAGCCAGCTTTATCATGTCAGCAGCAGAACCTTGTATGGGTGTATTGATAGCCATTCTTTCAGCATTACTTCTGGCTAATCCGTTACGAGAATTTATATCTCTGAGTATTCTTTTTCTGCCTGCGAGGGTGGTGACGTATCCTTTCTCGCGAGCTATGTCTACGATATCAGACATATAAGTTTTAAGTCCACTGAACTGAGAAAAGTAGTTTTCTATTAGTTCTTTTGCTTCTGCTCTTTTTAGTCCGAGTTGCTTTGATAGATTTGTTGCACCAGCACCGTATATAATCGAGAAGTTAACGGTCTTGGCATTTCTTCTTTGTTCTGCTGTTACATCTTCAAATGGAACATTGTATACCTTAGATGCAGTGGCTTTATGAAAATCTTTTCCCTCTTGAAAAGCCTCCATCATAAATTTATCTTTCGATATTTCAGCAATTAATCTTAATTCTATCTGAGAATAATCTGCGGCCAATAATATATGATCTTCATCTCTCGGCAAGAAAGCTTTTCTTATTTCTCTACCTGCGTCGTCTTTGATAGGTATGTTCTGAAGGTTTGGATTTTCTGAACTTAATCTACCTGTGGCTGCTCGGGCTTGATTGAAATTACTGTGTACTCTGCCTGTTTTGGGATTGATAAGAAGCGGGAGGGCATCTACGTAAGTAGATTTGAGTTTAGAATACTTTCTATAGGTTAGTATTTTTTGTACGATCTCATTTTCAAATGATAGTTCATTAAGTTTTTCTACATCTGTGGAGTACTGACCGGAAGCTGTCTTTCGCCACCTGTAAGGTATTTTTAATTTATCGAATAACACTTCTCCTACTTGCTTAGGACTTGATATATTAAACTCTACTCCGGCGATCTTATGCACAGCAGACTGTTGTTCTAATATCATCTTACCCAATACCTCAGAGTAATTATTTAAGAATTGCTTGTCTATTCTTACACCTTCATATTCTATCTGCGCAAGTACATCTATGAGTGGTTCTTCTACTTTGTAATATAAGTCGGTTAGCTCTTCTTTATCCAGATCTATTTCTAATATAGACTTTACCTTAAGTGTAATATCAGCATCTTCTCCGGCATATTCTGATACTTTCTCCACATCTATATCTCGCATGCTTAACTGGTTCTTACCCTTCTTGCCTATAAGTTTTTCTATAGGAACCATCTTGTAATTGAGCAGAGCACTGGCTATAAAATCTAACTTGTGTCTGAGGTCTGGTTCGAGTAGGTAATGAGCTATCATTGTATCAAAGTAGCGTCCTCTCACTGTGACATCATACCACTTAAGTATCAGGATATCGTACTTAATATTCTGACCTATTTTTCCGATATTTTCATCTTCAAGGACAGCTTTAAAAATATTGACAATCTCGAGAGCTTCTGTTTTATTTTCAGGTACAGGGACATAATATGCTTTGCCTTCCTCATAAGAGAATGCTAATCCTACAAGTTCTGCGACATTAGCATCTATTCCTGTCGTCTCCGTATCATAGCATATGATCTTCTGTTCCGCTAATTTTGTAGCTAAGTTTTTCATCTCTTCTACGTCTTGTAGGAGGATGTATTCATGATCAGAATTCGTGATATTGTAATCTGATACGGAGTAGCTTTCTACTTGCTTTTTTTGAGCTTCTGCAGTAGATGGTACTGATGCGCCAAATAAGTCACCTTGCTTAGGTTCTGACTCACCGAGTACAGACGTCGCTAATGTTCTAAACTCTAATTCTTTAAATAATTCTGAGAGAACGGCATTGTTGATGGGTTCAACTATATACTTATCAGCGTCGAATTGTATAGGCACATCAAGTTTGATTGTTGCGAGCGTTTTAGACAGGAGTCCTTGTTCAGCAAACTCGATGACCTTCTCTTTTTGTTTTCCTTTTAATTTGTCTGAGTTTTCTATCAGACCTTCTACACTATGATAAAGTTTAAGTAATTTGACGGCAGTCTTAGCTCCTATACCTGGGACACCTGGTATATTATCTACGGCGTCTCCTTGTAATCCGAGTATATCGATAACTTGATTGACATTTTCTATATCCCACTTTTCTAATATTTCTGGTACACCAAATATCTCTACGCCATTACCTTGCCGAGATGGTTTATATATAAATATGTTGTCTGATACAAGCTGCGCAAAATCTTTATCTGGAGTAACCATATAGACTGTGAAACCTTCTTTTTCGGCTTGCTTAGCGATGGTTCCTATCGTGTCATCAGCTTCATAATTATCTACCGTTATAATGGGAATATTAAATCCCTCTACTATCTTTTTTATATAAGGAAAAGCGATGGCGATATCTTCAGGCTGAGCATCACGGTTAGCTTTATAGGGTTCGTATATCTCGTGTCTAAATGTTTTTCCATGTGGATCAAATGCAACTGCGATATGGCTTGGGTTTTGATTCTTTAGTATATCCCATAATGATCTCACAAATCCTGTTATGGCTGAGGTATTGATACCTTTAGAATTAATTAATGGCCTATTTATAAATGCATAGTGTGCTCTGTAGACTAAAGCATTACCATCAAGAAGAAAAAGTTTTTTTTCTGTAGTACTCATACGTAAAATTAAAAAAGCCCATTCAATAATGAACGGGCTTAATATTTATATTTTGGAAATATTACTTTATTAAAAGCTATAAGACAAGCCTACAGTATAGTAAGATTGAGTATTAGATGATTCAAAATCTGCTTTTCTTAGTCCCCAGCCAAAACCAACACCTATACCTTGCCACACATTAAATGAAAGCGTATTTATCCAAGAGTATTCTGTCAATCCTGGATTGAATACAGTACCATCGGTGAGTGTTATGGGATCTATATTTCCACCATAAGGCACAAATCCTGTCAGTGTACTCGTCCAGTTAACATCTACACCTGAGACATTGAAATCATTAAAGTAATCTACTCTAAATTTAGCTCCAAATGCACCTGTAGAAGAAAGTCCGTCAATGCCTGCGAAAGCATAATGATAGTTGAGCGGATGTACTACGACAGTGAGGTTCTTAAGTGGAAGCCACGTGACTCCTACACCTATGTCCAGTGTTCCTGGATCTAAGAAGTTGCCTATAGAGGTATTAAGTTCTGCCAATCCTGATATAGCTAATTTTTCTGTAACTCTATATCCTGCAAGTGATGATATATTTAATAAATCTACGGTACCGTTGTCTAACAATCCATCATCGGTAGCACTTCTGTCTGCGTCATTCAGATCTACATCTTGATAGGCTTTCTGAATGATACCTTTGTTATACCAGAATGTTTTTTCTCTATCGTTTAATAGGTAGCCTGTAAGCCCTATGCTCAATGAAGATGATCTTGCGTCTGGATTAGGGTTTGCAACCCAGCCACTGTTGTTATTCCAGTCAAAACCCAATATTCCATTTATTCCTTTTCTCCATCCAGATAACTTGTCTATCTCTGCTTGTAGTCCATCAGCTTCGGTTTGTAGTCCAGCTATTTTTGATTCTAAGTCAGATATGGCAGCCATTTTTTCGACATGCATTTCTTTGAGCTCCTCCATCGATTGTGACATTAGAGCAGTGCTCGACAGAAGTAAGATAGCTAAGTATACTAAAGTTTGTCTCATAGTTATTTTTATAAGTGGTATAAGATTAATAGTTATTCAAGGTGCAAATATAGAAATACACATTTAATACCGATACCTGTTTAAAAATGCCCCATGATAAATCATGCAGATTTAAACATGCATTGAGCATTATACCAAAATTAAATGGGACATCATATCACCAAATTAGTATGACTTCTATTGAGATAAAAGGTATAGGGCTTGATTAACGGACATAAAAAAAGCCAAGCATTACTGCTTGGCTTCTGATAGTTAGTTTTTAAATCTATCTTACAATGTGTAAGAAAGACCTAGATTATATCTTGTCTGAGTTTCTTGTATTTCTGAATTAGCTCTTCTGATACCGTATGTTGCACCTACACCTATACCTTTCCATACAGTGAATGCAAAAGTGTTAGTCCACTCATACCATGATGCACTCGGTCTTGCGTTACCAGTTACTTCATTGATACCAGCATCTCCATACGCATAGAATCCTTCTAAGTTAGATATCCAAGATACACCTTTGATGATCTCTCTTGCATAACCAGCTCTGATTTTAGCACCTGCTGCACTTGCGAAGTCAGGATTGTTACCGAACTTCCAGTGATAGTTTAATGGGTGTACCATTACGTAAAAGTCAGCATTAGGAGTCCATGTAAAACCAACACCTAAATCTAAATCACCTGGATTATTAAATACTTTATCACCATTAATATCATTTCCTATTAATGCTGTGTTATAAGTTGCATTAGCTGAAAGTGCAATGTTCTTAAAGATTTTATATCCATAAAGAGAAGATATGTTTAATTTATTAGGAGCTACTGTATTGACAGCATCATTACCACCATCTCCATCAGCATCTGTAGATAATCTTCCTACACCTGCGATAAGATCATTGTATAAGAATTGCTTGTCGTCGTTATATCTTGCAGAACCAAAAACGTCAAGAACTAAAGAATTTGTTGTTGCGTTTGCATCACCAGCAGATATCCAATTATTGAATCCTGCAAAGTTACCACCTAATGTACCTGCTAATGTCGTAGTCCATCCTGGAAACTTATCTAACTGACCTTGTAGATCAGCCACCTCACCTAATAGTGCATCAGCCGCAGCTTGCTTCTCAGCTTTTTTAGCACTAAGCTCTTCTCGAGTCATGTCTTGTGCTTGTACAGTACCTACACATAAAAATAATACCACAAATAGTTGTAATAGTCTCATAATATTCAAAATTTGATTTTTAAAATAAAGTTTTAGTTATGAATTTCAATTTTACT
>CAZBXL010000023.1:0-9891 GCA_964495785.1 uncultured Saprospiraceae bacterium
ACGACTTTAATATCTGCTACCTTTCCCTCTTTATCGACTACAAATCTCACGATGACGGTCCCTTGATTTCTATATTCTTTATCGACCTGAGGATACTTTAGATTTTTATAAATAAATGATAGAAGATTCTTTTCTGCACAAGTTTGCTTTTCTACTTTCGATCCTATCATATCCTCACATCCAGGAAATCTTGGCATCTGTTCTGCTACAGGTAATATTTCATCTTCATCTTGTCGCTCTACAATCTCAGGAATCATAGCCTTGGTACTTTGCATCATAGAGTCTACATTATATGCTTTTGATTTCGTATCAGATGAATCTTTAAAGTCTTCTGCAGTTAACTTTTCTTGGATTGTCTTTACTGGGGTGACTATCATAGTGGGTGTCGGTATTTCTATGTCTTCTACTTTCTCGACAGTGGGTGGGAGGATGACTTTGGGTTTCTGCCAGGTTTGAGGAATAATGATTGTTTCTTCTGGATCAATGTCAGACATGACGTACTCGTGAGGTTTGTGCTGTACCGTCAGATTGATCAAAGCATAAAATAATGATAACCCCGAAATAATTCCGATCATATAATGCTGTATAGAAAAATCCACTGACCGACTTAGGATATGATCCCAGTGTCTACTTACAAGTACATATAATGATATGATAATAGAGATAGTCAGTCCGATCCATGATACATCATTCAGACTCAGTGCAATTATAAGTTGATTCATAGCTAACTGTTTTAGTTAACTATAAGATGCATCGGTGAGAGTGTCTTGGTGTATTTAGGTAGTCCAATTGAATTCTCCGATTTTAAAAAAGGTACTTTATTTATGACAATAATCCGCAATAAAAAAAAGACCAGCAAAATGAATTGCTGATCTCTTTGATATTATCTGTGATAAGAAAAATGCTTTCTTACTCTAATCTGAATTGTATAGGAAGTGTAAATAGTACTTGTACTGGTCTACCTCTTTGTTTTCCTGGTATCCATTTTTGAGGCATGTTATTCATACTTTCTACGACCTTAAGAGCTGCCTCTCCACAACCTGCTCCGATATCTCTTACAATCTTAGCATTCTTAACATCACCAGTCTCACTGACTACAAACTGAATATATACTTTACCATCGATACCATTTTCTTTGGCGATAGCAGGATACTTTAGATTCTTATAGACATACTGAATCAATTTATCTTCAGCACATTTCTTTATCTCTTCTTTAGAACCTGCATCTTCACATCCTGGAAACCTTGGAATATCTTCCACTACCTGAAGAATGTCTGGTGGTGCTGGCGGTGGCGGTGGTGGTGGCGGCGGTGGAGGTGGTGCTTCTTCTTCCACTACTGGTTCCGGTTCTACCACATCTTCTTCGTCGACATCTTGATCGATAAATTCTGGCTCTTCCTCTTCTTCTATTTCTTCTTCAGGAACTTCCTCTATCACCGGTGGTGGTGGTGGTGGTGGCGGCGGTGGTGGTTCTGCAGTTCTTGGTGGCTCGATTTCCATTTCTTCGTCTACTTCTAAATCATACAGCGATGTATCAATAACTGTATCAAAAGTCGTCCAGCTGAATGCAAGAATGGTTGCTGCTATTGAAAGTACCAATCCGAATAAAAATACAGGACCTGCAAATTTAAATGCATTGACATCTGGATATTTATTACGAGAATCTAATGGAGAAGCCCATTTATGACCCTCATATTTTTCTGTCAGACCATCTGCTGAGCTTTTGAACTTAGCTCTGAGAACGATAATCGTAACTATCGTCAAAACAACTAAGGCGGCAATCAGAAGAAATACTGTATTTCCCCCTAAGGTTATATCTCCCATATTTTAAAAAAATTAAATTGTAAATCTGTAAATCAATGCTCCTATTAACGAGCCAATAATATTAGCAATAATATCATAATAATCAAAATAACGACCTAAGTCTAATGCTCCTTGTAAGACCTCCATTAGTATACCATAACCGCTACATATTACAATAGCTATTAATATAATGTAAGACCCATTACGTGATATAGATTTTAAGAGTAGATAAGTCATCACTAAGTAGAAGATGACATGTACAACTTTATCATAATCTATAAAACTTTCTATATCAGGACCATCTATAGGCATTAGTGAGCCTATGGTCACTAAACTAATCCATACTAAAAATGCTACTATTGCTTTCAATCTTGGCACATCTGTTATTAAGATGCTGAGTTATAATGTTATGGTGTATGGATCAAGAAATTTTTGCAGAATAATCTTCAGAAGACATTAATCCTTCTATTTCTGATGCATCAGAGATATTAATTTTGACGATCCATCCATCTCCGTAAGGGTCTGAATTAACAAGATCTGGTTGATCGCCTTCATTTTCGTTCAGCTTATCATTAAATTCTAAGACCTCTCCTGATAATGGCATGAATAGATCCGACGTTGTCTTAACGGCTTCTATCGTACCAAAAACATCATTTTTTGATATTGTCTCGCCGACTGTTTCTATCTCTACATAGACGATTTCTCCTAATTCGCTTTGCGCAAAATCTGTGATACCGATGTAAGCGATATCTCCCTCGACACGAACCCATTCGTGCTCTTCGGTATATTTTAGATTGTCTAAAACTTTCATTTTATATTATGCTTTATTGATTTGTTCTTTTAGCCATTTAGAATTTACAGACTTAGGTCTCTCAAGCGGTAAGCCTAGTGCTCTTGACCAACAAGATGCAGCTAATACACCTAATGCTCTCGATACTCCAAATAGTACTGTATAGAATGTATATTGGTCTAAACCATAGTTAACCAAAATAGCTCCTGAGTGAGCGTCAACATTTGGCCACGGGTTCTTGACCTTGCCTAATGCTGTTAATATCGGAGGTACGACTTCAAATAACTGCCAGACAATTTTTACAAAATCATTATCCTTAATATACTCCTCTGCGAATACTCGCTGAGCTGTAAATCGAGGATCTGGTTCTCTAAGGACTGCATGACCATATCCTGGTATGACTTTACCTGCAGCAATGGTATCATTGATGTATTGTATAACCTGCTCATTAGTCGGCTTAGTCGTACCGAGTTTCTCTGTCATTTCTACTATCCACTTGATGACTTCCTGATTAGCCAATCCATGTAGTGGTCCTGCTAGAGATGCCATAGCACCTCCAAATGATAAGTATACATCTGCTAAGGTAGAATTGACAAGGTGTGCCGTATGTGCTGAGGCATTGCCACCTTCATGATCTGCATGTATTGTCAGATACAATCTCATGAGACTTTTAAAATCTTCTCCCTGCACGCCTAACATATGAGCAAAATTGCCAGCCCAATCTAATGACTCATCTGGTGCTATTTGATCATTATTATGATAGATTTTTCTGTAAATAAATGCTGCTAACCTTGGTAATCTTGCGATTAAGTTCATAGCATCTTCGTATGTCGCATCCCAGTAGTCATTCTTAGACATACCCTCACTGTACTTCTTAGCAAAGATGCTATCCACCTGCATCGCATTGATACCTATGATAAACATTGTCATAGGATGTATATCAGCATCTAAACTATTAAGTGTCTTAAAAACAGACTTAGGAATCTCAGCACGTTTTTCCCACTCGTCACTTAACCATTCTACATCTTCTTGAGTAGGAATCTCATCCACTAACATCAACCAGAAGAGACCTTCTGGAAGAGGTTCTTTGCCTCCATTAGCTTTTTTAGGCAGTAGTTCTTTTAGTTCTGGAATAGAATATCCCCTGAACCTTATCCCCACCTCCGCATCTAAGACGGACGTTTCCCATAGCATACTTTTGATTCCTCTCATACCTCCCACTATCTGTGAGAGTTTGACTTGATCCATGATGGTGCTACCATGTTCTTTACTCAATGCCTTAATTTCGCTTTTAAGAGCTGATGATTTTTCGTGAAACTTCTGTTTTAATCTATCCATTTTGTACTTGTAGGGAAATTTATAATTTGCAAAAAAAATTACTTGTCTTATCTAATAACCACTTAGGTCTAATGTTTGTTGAGGTTATTTTACATCATCTTACTCAGACCTGATTCTTCTGCCTTACTAAGTTGAGATTATTCATCTTGATATATGTAATCATCCGATTATTCAGAGTGGTACACATAGTCCTATAGTTAGTTAGCAGAAAATCAAGAATGTTATATATTTAAATTTTCTTAATTTATTTAATGTAAAATTACTACATCAACGCAAAGCCCAAATTACAACATTTATGACTATAATTTGGGTATATAGATACGTAATCGGGTACTTTATTATTCATATTTAATTACAATTATTGATTCTTATACAAGAAATATTAATCTCCGAGGAGATAGTCAGTGAGCATTTTGCCTGCCACCTTGAAAGTTGTAAAGGAGCTTGTTGTATAGAAGGAGATTATGGAGCTCCCCTCGATCCCTCAGAACTTACAATTATTGATGGTCTTATAGAAAGTGTCAAACCATACCTCTCTGATGCATCAATAGACAAGCTAAAAAATGATGGTCACTACACATATAATGAGGAAGCTAAGACTCACGAAACACCTCTCATGGAAGACGGAGCATGTGCATATATGGGAAGGAATGAGATAGGGATAACGTACTGCAGTATAGAAAAAGCGTACAATGATGGTTCTATAGATTGGAAAAAACCCATAAGCTGCCATCTATATCCTATCAGGGCGGTAGAAAATAAACTCAGTGGATTTCAGGCGCTTAATTATGATCGCTGGGACATATGCAGCAGTGCTTGCAGCAACGGAGAGAAGAGACAGATTAAGATATATGAATTTGCTAAAAGTGCTCTTGTCAGAAAATATGGAGAAGATTTCTATGCAGAATTATCAGCTGCAGCAGAACATTATAGTCGAAAAAAAGAAGACTAATCGTTACGCTCGATCCATCCAGACTTTGGCTCTGCCTTCTGTGATGGAGCATCTTTGAGACTATCTCTTACCTCAGACTCAATATTTGCTTTGGCATTATTGAACTCTCTGAGACCTTTGCCAAGACCTTTCATTAATTCTGGCAATTTCTTACCACCAAATAATAAAAGAACGAGAAATGCGAGGATCAACAATTCTGTAGGACCCGGCATACCTAATAATAAGAAAAGATTCATAATGAATTATTTGTTACAAATGTAAGACATATATCAATATACAATTGTTTAAATCGACAAAAGCAATCAAATAAATATAACAGATTATCAGAAGATCTAATATGTCTCTAATAGATCAATATAGAGGCCACAAAAAATATGCAGCCTCTTATTAATTTTCGATTATCTATCAGATAGGATAAAAAAACTGCTCAGATACGATCTTACCATCTTTCACTTTAAAGACAGCTACTTCAGAATCTTTTTTTCTTTCCTGACCTTTCATTGTGATATCCATATTCATAGTCGCAGAAAAGTGATCGCCAGCGACGATAGGCCCTTCTATCTCTACACCATGAAATTCTTGTACCATAGAGTTCCATTGCTCTCCTTTAGCTTTGATCGCCTCTTTTCCTTGTACTCTTGCAGGCATCCCTTCGGCACCTTCCATTTCTATACTGACGCAGTCATCGCAGTATAATTCATCCTGTGCTAAGTCCCACCTGCCAGTGGTACAATACTCTTTCCATTTGTTAGCAATTTCTTGTGTTGTCATATTGTTTTAGTTTTAGATAAATTTACTAAAAATTAATAATTCATATCTTTCTCCCAAAGTGTCCAATATGGAAAAACGGTAATTGAACGCATTTACAATTTTGAAATATTTATTGACCAATACTAATCAACGATAATCAGTTTCTTTTTGACACTGACATCTTCTTTTTGAATCTCAATTAAATACAATCCTGCTGAGAAGTTCTTAGTAGATATATCCATACTTGGCCTGTCTATGTTGTACGACTCTACACTTGATCCATTAGCATCTATTAGCGTCGCTGTCCCTCCTTCAAAAGCCGTAGATGTCTCTATTGTAAAATCGCCGTCTCGACTTACCGGATTAGGATAGACAGATATTTCTGTTAGATCATAGTCTTCGATCTTTTCTATTTTCTCAAAGCCTTGCATTTGTATTTCAGAAGCCATCTTTCCGACTTGCTTGAGATCCATATGACCTGACAAAGAAAATACACCAAACTTCTTATCCTCATACCCTATTCCTACAAGTTCTCTGACGATACCATCTTTTTCATCAATGTACAGTGAAAAGTTTGTCTCCTTAGATCTTATGACCATCAACTCTTCAAAGCTTATCTTAAGTTGATTTAATCCTGCTTTATATTCCATATCTGACGTCGCTAATTCTTCAAAACCTATAGCACTGAAGCCTGTAATTGTAGATAAAAAACCCGCAAGTTCTTGTACATCTGCATCATCATTATCCTTAAAGCTATTTGCCATAGAAAACAGCTTTCCATCGACCCTTATTTCGGTAGCATTCTCTTGATCCTTCAAGTGACTAAAATGATCATCTATGATATTTTGAGCCCACGTCATCTGAGCTAAAAAACTTAATCCGATTATAAATAATATGTTTTTCATTTTTATATGTTTTTAATAGAAGGATTCACTCTACAGTATTTTGTTGTGAATCAAAGTAAGAAATAATTTGTAAAGTACACGTGACAAAAGAAGGACGCCTGTAATTTCAATTTGTTACAGAAATCTTAATTTTCTCTATGAATGGATATGAATACTCTACGGAGTATAGAATATTAATAGATAAAGGAAAGTAATGACAACTAAATTAATATTATGAACCCCATCCCGGTATTCCTTTTGGAATGGAAGATGATACTATTGAAATTTCTAAACTTCATACCCTCAGTTTCAGTGTGAGCGAGAAACAAATCTCTTATCGATCTTGTAATCTTGAAATTCTGTTTTGACCTTAGCTTGCTATAACTCCTCCTTGAGAAATCTTGCCGTATGACTTCGCTTAACCTTAATGAGATCCTCTGGTGTCCCAGAAAATACGACTTCGCCACCACCGACACCACCCTCTGGGCCTATATCTACTATGTAGTCTGCTACTTTTATAACATCCATATTATGTTCTATGACGACTACAGTGTTGCCTTTATCTACAAGTTTATTAAGAACCTTAAGTAGATGCTTGATATCCTCAAAGTGGAGACCCGTCGTCGGTTCATCTAAAATATAGATTGTGTTACCAGTATCACGCTTAGATAGTTCCTCTGCTAATTTTACTCGTTGGGCCTCACCACCAGATAGACTTGTAGCTTGTTGTCCTAGAGTGATATAACCTAATCCCACATCTTGTAATGTTTTCAACTTTCTGTAGATTTTCGGAACAGGTTTAAAAAATTCTACGCCCTCATTTACATTCATATCTAAGACATCAGATATGTTTTTGCCCTTGTACATAATTTCTAAAGTCTCTCGTTGGTACCGCTTACCGAGACATTCTTCGCATTCTACGTAGACATCAGGTAAGAAATTCATTTCGATCAATCTCATTCCTCCACCTTCGCAAGTATTACATCTCCCCTCTTTGACATTGAACGAAAAACGACCCGGTTTATAGCCTCTGATTTTGGACTCCGGAAGATCAGAAAATATTTTTCTGATGTCTGTAAATACACCTATGTAAGTTGCAGGATTAGACCGAGGTGTTCTTCCTATCGGGCTCTGATCTATCTCTATAACTTTATCTACATGCTCTAGTCCCTTAATAGACTTATATGGCAAAGGCCTCTTAATACTTTTATAAAAGTGTTGTCTTAATATATGGTACAGAGTCTCATTAATTAATGTTGACTTACCGCTACCAGATACACCTGTAATGCAAGTGAACGTTCCTAAGTTGATCGTCAGATCTACATCTTTGAGATTATTACCTGAGGCTTTTTTGAGTACTAATTTCTTTCCATTTCCTTTGCGTCTCTCATCAGGTACTTCTATGCTGATCGAGTTATTGAGATAAGATGCTGTTGTACCTTTAGCTTTCGCAAATGACTTTGGTGTGCCTTGATCTACAATCTCACCACCTAATTTGCCTGCTCCAGGGCCAAGATCTATAAGGTAATCGGATGCTAACATAATATCCTTATCATGCTCTACTACCACTACCGTGTTACCTATGTGAGTCAGATCTCTCAGCGCTGTTATCAATCTCTGATTATCTCTCTGATGCAATCCTATACTTGGCTCATCCATGATATATGTGATACCAGTCAACTGAGATCCTATCTGTGTGGCCAATCGTGTACGCTGTGATTCTCCACCTGACAGAGTTCGCGTAGGACGATTGAGGCTCAGATAGTTTAAGCCTACATCAAGCAGGAATTGTAGACGCATTCTGATTTCTTTCAAGATATCTTTAGCTATCGTATTCTGTTTTTTATCAAGATGCTTCTCTATACTACCAAACCATTCTGACAATACATCAAGATCCATCATAGCCAACTCGCCTACATGCTTCTCTCCTAACTTAAAGTGACGAGATTCTTCCTTTAATCTATAACCATTGCAATCGGGACACTCTTGTATAAACATGAAGTCTTCTGCCCATCTTCTGATCTTCTCAGAACTGGAAGTTTCTCTCCATCGCTTAAGCATACTTACCAGTCCTTCTTGAGCTAAGTTGTATACAAAGTCATGAGTATAACTGTCTAATTTAGCATCATAGACACCATCACCTCCATGAAGTATAATATCCATAGCCGCCTTAGGAATATCTTTGATCGGTGTCGAGAATGTAAACTTATGTTTCTTAGATAACTGTCTTAGTTGCTTGAATGTATAATTATCCCTCACCTCTCCGAACGGTACGATACCACCCGCATTTATAGTCGCCTTGTCATCAGGTATGACTTTATCCATATCCACCTCATGACATTCTCCCAGCCCCTTACAAGTAGGACAAGTCCCATAGGGCGAATTGAATGAAAAAGAATTAGGAGAAGGTTCTTCATATGAGATACCTGTCTCGGGACACATCAGACGCTTACTATAGATTCTGACCTCATCAGTATCATTGTTGAGTATTTGTATGAAATCTGGACTCTGCTTAAAAGCAATATTAAGAGACTCCGCTAATCGATCTCTTTTATCAGAAGTAATTTTGATACGATCGATGACGATTTCTATATCATGGACTTTATATCTATCCACTTGCAATCCAGGTACGAGGTCTTTCACCTCACCATCTACCCTTACTTTGGTATACCCTTTTTTTCTTGTCTGCTCAAAGAGATCTCTATAGTGCCCTTTACGTGATCTTATTACAGGAGCCAGAATGGAGACCTTTTTGTTTTTAAAGTTCTTCATTATATGCTCTATAATCTGAACCTCGGTATACTGAACCATCTTCTTACCCGTATTATAGCTGTATGCTTCTCCGATACGTGCATATAATAATCTGAGAAAATCATATATCTCCGTAGTCGTACCTACAGTACTTCGCGGGTTCCATGCCGTCGTCTTTTGTTCTATTGATATAACTGGGCTGAGACCATCTATCTTCTCTACATCGGGCCGTTCCATCTTACCTAAGAATTGTCGAGCGTAAGAAGAAAATGTCTCCATGTATCGCCTCTGACCCTCAGCATATAATGTATCAAATGCCAGGGAGGACTTTCCACTTCCACTCAAGCCTGTTATCACTACAAGCTGATTCTTAGGTATTTTGATATCTATGTCTTTGAGGTTGTTCTCTCTAGCGCCGTATATCTCTATGTACTGGTCTTTGATGATCTATTGTATTGAAGGATGATATAAAAACTTTCAAATATAACATATGGGTTTGGTATAGTACCATTAGGGTAACAAATGACAGGAATAATGTTTCTTGAGAGGTTTGTTTTTTAATAATTATCTTGGGAATATCATTAAGCAACTATAGTTATGTTAAGAACACTTATCACCACAGT
>CAZBXL010000023.1:9991-40154 GCA_964495785.1 uncultured Saprospiraceae bacterium
CTTGGGAATATCATTAAGCAACTATAGTTATGTTAAGAACACTTATCACCACAGTGATCATATTTTCGGTCGCTGATATATCTTTCAGTCAATTAGAATCATTATCGCCATTAGATTACGAAATTAAATATAAGACTGAGGATAGATACCTTTTTAATATAGATCTATATAACCCTTCAGAAAATGATATCCAATTCAAATGGACAGTTGATTACAATTTTGAATTGACTCCAGGCTTCTCATATTTCAATACTGATCTTGATCAGGAATATGTCCCTGGAATACTTTCTATATGTAGCCGTCCTCTTATAAATACGCTACCGCCTAAGGACACTCTGCCCATTTATGTTGGTTTCAGAACAATAGACATCTTACCTGACGTTTTAGCTAATGGACCAGAACTAAATTACTATCTACAATCACCAGATTGTGATTCGACATATCTCCATTATACTTTTAAAATAATAGATCGCAGTGTTGCAGTTATAGATCAATCTGATAGTGATTTTATTATATATCCTAATCCAGCTTCTGATATGGTATTCATGGACTTTCCTAATTCAAAAAAAGGAAGAGTAGTAATATGCAATAGTATAGGGCAAGTTGTCATTGATAAGAATACTGAAGCTACAGATGAAGCATTTGCTATCCGTGTCTCTTCACTTCCAAGCGGGCTTTACAATTTTACATTTACTCCCAAAGCTGACTCATCTCAAAAGCATTATCATACACAGTTTGTAAAGATAAACTGAGAGTTGTATGAGTAGGTAAAAGCTTCAATAAGTAAACTTGTTTTCTTAAGATATTTTAGATTAAAACTAAGACAAGGGTCTTCTGCCAGATATTAGGTTGTATAATATTGATATAACTGCGATGACTAATAATATATGGATGAGCTTTCCAGTAGCCATGCCACCAGCTAATCCTAATAGTCCTAACACCCATACAATAATGCAAATAACTGCGACAAGCCATAGTAAGTTTCTCATGATTTTGATTTGAATTTTTTAGATAAAAATAGGGTTCCGATCTTAAATAAGACGACAACCTTAATGCAGAATATTTAAATATTGTTCGAAACTTTTATGACCATCTTTTTAATTTCCATACTCAAGTAAAGAGGCGAGACAGATTATTAAGCTATGATTGGTAACTCTCTCAAAAAATCGAGAATGTCTAATTCATCGATAGTAACAGCTAAGTTATTTGGTAATATTATTTCAAAATAAATCGACGCTCACATTAATGCAGAAAAACTATAGCTTTACAAGACCAGAATTTATTGAAGTAATGATCATGAAAAATAAAATATCATACTATAGTCTCTTTTTCATTTTGATAGCCATGCTGTGTCTTGCATGTAATGATGATGTGGTTACAACACCACCTGATCCAGAAATCCCACCAGTCTTTGATATAAACATAGCAGAAATCAGAATCAATACGTTAGGTAATGACATAGTCGACGAACCCAAAATCCGAGCGACCATGAATATCACTGACTATGATATTGATAGTACAGAATTCTTAGATTATGATGGCATTATAGGAATTGAATTTAGAGGCTCAACTTCACAAACTATTTTTGACAAAAAATCTTACGGAATAGAATTATGGGATAGTAATGGAGAAGATATTTCTCAGAGTATTTTTGGATTACCAGAAGAAGAAGACTGGATTTTATATGGACCATTTAGTGATAAGTCATTAGTCAGAAATGTTATAATATACGAGTTGTCTAATGAGATGGGTAGATACGCATCTCGTACAAGATTATGTGATGTCATCATCAACGAGGAGTATCAGGGCCTGTACGTATTTATGGAAAAATTAAAAAGAGATAATGCCCGTATTGATATATCTAAACTTAATCCTGACGAAATCTCTGGAGAAGATCTTACAGGTGGTTACATATTAAAAATAGATAAAGCGACGGGTAACGGAAATGAATCAACAAACTATAATAGCTCTAACTCATTTCCATCATCTTACGATGTGAATGGTATGACAACCAATTCTCCACAGACTCACTTTTTGTATGAATACCCGAAAGAAGACGACATCGCCAATGAGCAAAAAGAGTATATCCAAAACTATATTTCTGATTTTGAGAATGCTTTGGCTTCGGATAATTATATAGACCCCGTAGAGGGTTATGCAGCTTACATTGATGTAGAAAGTTTTATTGACTACTTCATATTAAATGAACTTGCACATAATCCTGACGCATATCGATTAAGCACTTACATGTACAAAGACAAAAATGAAAAATTACATATGGGTCCTATATGGGATTTTAATATTGCCTTTGGCAATTCTGACTTTTGTGGTGGAGGAGAGACTGATACATGGGTTTTTAACTATAATGACACCTGCCCTAATGATACATGGTTAGTGACTTTCTGGTGGAAGAGATTACTCAGTGATCCTAATTTTTCAGATCAACTCAAGTTGAGGTATAATGAGCTAAGGATGACAACTTTGTCTGTCCAGAACATCTACAGTAAAATCGATAAACACACGCAATTATTAGAAGATAGTGGAGCCACATTTAGAAATTTTAATGAATGGGATGTCTTAGGAAACTACGTATGGCCTAATCGTTTTGTAGGCAGCAGCTATTCCCAAGAAGTTGATTATTTAAAAGATTGGATTCAAGAAAGAATTAGTTGGTTAGATAATAATATTGATGATTTATAAATAGTCGCAAGTACATATCTATTTTTGAATACTATAAATTAACTGCTCACTCATATTTCCACCTTTGAAGTAATTACTAATAACAGTCAGAATGAATCTACAAATTAGTACAATAACAGTAAGCCTATTCTTTGTCCTTTTTGCTTTTGCGATTGATACAGCTCAGTGTCAAATCACCCCCAACGAACATATAGTAAAACATCGAGCGGAAGCATTAGAATTTCAGAAAAATCTAACTGACACCTACGCCGATAAAGAAAAATCTATCCTTTCAGAAGATGATAGAAAGAAGTTTGTCGCATTGGGTGGCCACCCATTTTTTCCATACGACGATAACCTCAGAGTCACTGCTGACCTAATAGTATATCCCGATCCTGATAAAGTGGAAATGAAAACAAGTACAACCCGTATCGCAAACTATAATATATACGGAAAGGCCTCTTTTAATCTTTACGGCCAAGACTACGAACTATTCTTATATCAGAATGCCCAAGCGTTTGCAAACAAACTGTATAAAGATTTACTATTTCTCCCATTCACAGATCTGACATCAGGAGTAGAAAGTTATGGAGGCGGAAGATATATAGACGTAAAAATCCCAGATGATAAAACAAAAATTGTAATTGACTTCAATAAATCTTATCAACCCTATTGTGCTTACACTGATGGGTATTCATGTCCTATTCCACCAATAGAAAATTTTATTGATTGTAAAATAAAAGCTGGCATACAACATCTGGATATCAAACATACTCTCAGCTCTACTCAGCTATTAGATAAAAGTATCTCTTATCATGATCCTAAATCTAATTGGTCTAAACTTAAAGCTGAATTTAAGTTCACAACAATAATGGATGACAAATCTGAAAGAATAAGGTCTGTAAGCATCAACAATAAAAAAGAAGAATTCAATTTTATCGGCCAATATGAAGAAGGTCGCCTTGAATATAAGGTCAAAAAAAATATGGGTAAAGCTATGTGGAATGGCAGTACAAGTATACCTAAAGATATGGCAGAAAAATACCGAATATCAGATGATAGAGCCATCATGTATCGCAACTACTACACCTACCTTTATGGCATGCCTATGAAGCTAAAAGATCCAGGAACAAATATAGATGACAAAGTCACGCGAGTAGAATTCTATGGAAAAACATATGATCGTATCAGAGTAACATACGATCCTAATATAGGAAAAGACATCTGGTATTTTTATTTCAATACCGATACGCATGCCTTAGAAGCTTACCAGTTTTTTAAAGACGAAACAAAAAATGATGGAGAGTATATTCTCTTTGAAAAAACTAAAATTGTTGACGGAATTAAAATCCCAAGCGTCCGACATTGGTATTACAATAACAATCAAAAATTTCTTGCCACGGATATTCTCAATTGATTAGTCTAATCAATCTTGATCCCAACTGAATAAAAAATAAAATGATCGCTAATTAATCATCCCAACAAAATGGGTGATATATCAAGCCTTCTTTTTCTTTATGACCCGTTCTACCTTAACGGAACTGTCTGTGGGATTAATTTTTCTATTATGAGCTAAGGCATACACTTGAGTAAACTCTGCTCCAAAAATCAAGATGATAGAATTATAATACACCCAAACCATAAAACTGGCTAATGCACCTGCACCTCCAAATGCAGAATTGATATTACTATTTCCAAGGTAGTATCCTATTGCAAATCTCCCAATGACAAAAAGTATAGTAGTCATGAGAGCCCCGACTATTAAATCTTTTCTATTCAATCTGGCATCAGGCAATAATCTGAATAGTAAATAAAACATTGTGAAAGTGACTAATTGACTAATTGTAAATGAAAAAACGATCACCGCAGTATCCCCTATGTCTGGTATGAGACGACTGACTCTATCTGAGAAAAAAATAGTAATTGCATTTAGTCCCATAGAAACCAAAAAGACAAATCCGATTCCTAACAAAAAGCCAAATGAAAGAACACGATCTTTAACTAAAGATAAAAATCCTAAACTTGGATCTTTTGTCAAATTCCAAGATCTATTTAATGCAGTCTTTAATTGTACGACGACAGCAGTAGACGATACTATTAATGTACCGGAAGATATAATGGCAGCTAATCGTCCCGAAGAAGGACCTCGTGCATTACTAACTAAGTCCTGCAAGCCTTCGGCTTGACTATAACCCATAATGCTTCCTAACTGCTGGAATAATGCCGCCTCTATATCAGTAGAATCAATAAACAGACTGAACATTGCGATTATAATAACTAATAATGGTGCTATGGAAAATAATGTATAATACGCTAAAGCGCTGGCCATCATAAATCCGTCATCGTCGGAGAATTGCTTCCATGTATTTTTTAAATAAGTTAGAAATTTCATGCGATGGGCTTAGAAAGATATTCTATTGTATAGCCGAAGGTGATCATTAATGAAAGTTGAATAAAAAAGTAAAAGTGAGAATCTAATTTTTACTCTTAACTAAGGCTACACCTCCTATAAGAGTGACAACTGCTAAACCCAAATAAATAAATGATGTAGATTTCTCCTGCTTATCTTCTGCTGATAATTCAACTCCCAATATCTCAACCGATTCTCCACTGTTACTAAATGTTGTTACACCCATGTATCCTAAATAGAGAGATAAAATGATAAGTATAATTCCAATGATTTTTTTCATTTGTATGATTTAAGTATGATTTACAATTAGGAACTTATTATGTCTATGTCCTAGCTGTAGATATAGAATATTGTAGTCTAATATGAAATAGTACAGTAGCATAAACTACAGCTACTAAATGTCATATCTTAATTAACTTCAAAAATGATCAATCTAAAATTTCAAGATAAAGTTCGGTTTCTACAAGTTCGTTATTAAATGATCTTAGCTTGTATAAGTAAAATAATGTATCCCATTATCATTGGCTAACAGAAATTGACCTATTCTATAAATCTAATACGTGATCTACGATAACTTTTATCTGAGGGACTGCCCTATGAGCCATGTCAATGACTTCATCTAAAGTTGTAGGTGTAATCTCCTCTGGTGGATAACAGATATTAGTAGTGACAGAAAGTACAGCGACTTCCATCTCACAATGATTGGCGACAATGACTTCTGGAACTGTAGACATACCTACTGCATCACCTCCTATGATATTGAGATAGCGGTATTCTGCAGGTGTCTCAAGTGATGGACCTGGAAACCCAACATAAACACCTTCATTCAGATTGAGACCAGGAATAGCCCTTATTATATTTCTTAGTCGAGAGCTGTATGCATCTGACATGTCTGGAAAACGTATTCCAAATCTATCATCATTAGAACCGCGGAGAGGATTTTCAGGAAATAAGTTAATATGATCTCTCACAAGCATGATCTCTCCAGCTTTATACTCAGGATTTAATCCACCTGAGGCATTTGTCATGATAACTGTAGTGACTCCTAATAAATGCAATATTCTTATTGGGAAAGTTACTTCCTGCACAGAGAAGCCTTCATAATAATGTAGCCTTCCCTTAACTATATAAAATTTCCTGCCCTCTTTCTCAGCTAACAGAAGCTCTCCCTTATGAAAAGTTGGAGCATTAAGGTGTGGTATATCATTAAAACTTATTGAGCTCACGATATTATAGTGCTCAGTGATGCCATCCAGTCCAGATCCAGTCACCAATGCTATATCTGCATTAGCCATAAATAGGTTATTTATAAAGTCTGCTGCGGCCTGTGCTTCTTGGTACATATTCAGATATTTTATATACGATATTTGTATTATAAGTATAGTTGTAAGAGTAGCATAAATTTCTTACTTTTGAGCAGCAATTGAAGGAAGAGGGAACAAAAGTTCCCTCTTTTCTTTTATGGGATTTATAATAATCCAGATTTAGAGAAATAAAAGCAAGTGTCAGATAACCTTACAGAAGTCATTCACTCCATAGCAGAAGATCGATTTAAAGAAGAAGATCTTAGCCATTGTTTTATTGTAGAGATAGTTAAGACTGGTAAGAAACTTGAAGTTTTCATGGATGGAGATGAAGGTATCAGTTTCAAAGACTGTCAGAGATTTAGTCGAGCTATAGAAGCTTATCTTGATGAAAGTAAAACGCTGGGAGACAATTATACATTGAATGTTTCGTCACCTGGAGTAGACAGACCGTTAAGATATTACAGACAATATCCTAAGCACATAGGTAGAAAGTTAGAAGTTAAGATGACAGATGATGAGGTAATCGTAGGAAAACTGAAAGCTTTGTCAGAAGAGTCGATAACAATAGAGACACCTAAAACAAAAAAAATAGAAGCTAAAGAGCATACTATAAAGTTTGAAAATATAAAAAATTCGAAAGTTCTAATTTCATTTTAAAAAATTAAAAGATGAGAAACAATGAATCTTGTTGAGTCGTTTGCGGAATTTAAAGCCGGTAAGAATATAGATAGACCTACAATGGTCAGAGTATTAGAGGATGTATTTCGTACGCTTATAAAGAAAAAATATGGGTCAGATGATAATTTTGATATTATCGTTAATACCCAGAACGGTGACTTAGAGATGTGGAGAGTAAGGGAGATCGTTCCAGATGGTGAGGTTACAGATGAGATGAGTCAGATATCATATTCTGAAGCCATCGCAACTGAAGAAGATTATGAGATAGGAGAAGAATGTTATGAGCAGTTAGGTCTTGAAGACTTTGGTCGAAGAGCCATCTTAGCTGCAAGACAAACTTTGATATCGCGTATCATGGAACTCGAAAAAGATGAAGTATTCAAAAGATATTCTGATCGAGTCGGTGATATCGTTGCAGGAGAAGTAGCACAAGTTCTCAAAAGAGAGATTCTTGTATTAGATGATGCGACAGGCAGCGAGCTAGTTATGCCTCGTACAGAAATGATAAGAGGAGACTTTGCACGTAAAGGTGACATGATCAAAGGAGTGATTAAGAAAGTAGAGATGAAAAACAATAATCCTGTTGTCATTATGTCTCGTACTGATAGTTTGTTCTTAGAGAAGTTAATGGAACAAGAGGTACCAGAAATAGAAGATGGATTAATTGTAGTTAAGAAGATAGTAAGAATACCTGGCGAAAGAGCCAAGGTTGCCGTAGAATCATATGATGATAGAATCGATCCTGTAGGTGCCTGTGTAGGTATGAAAGGATCAAGAATCCATGGCATCGTAAGAGAATTAAAAAATGAAAATATAGATATCGTTAACTACACAACGAATATGAATCTATACATTCAGAGATCACTTACACCAGCTAAGGTTTCTAATATCAGCATAGATATGGACAAAGGAACTGCGTCTGTATTTTTAAAACCAGATCAAGTATCTCTTGCTATCGGCAAGGGGGGGTCTAATATCAAACTTGCAAGCAAGTTGACTGGATTAGAAATAGATGTCTATAGAGAAGACGATGATCCGAGTTTAGAAGATGTAGACTTAGACGAATTTGCAGATGAAATAGAAGAGTGGGTAATAGATTCCTTTAAAAGTATCGGTTGTGATACTGCAAGGAGTGTTTTAGACCTTAGTAAGGACGAGTTGATAAGAAGAACTGATCTTGAAGAAGAGACTATCAATAATGTGCTTAAAGTCTTAGAATCTGAATTTGCTAAAGATTAAATAAATACTTAATTGTCATATAGGCAATTATAAATAACTTATTAATACATGACAAGACGCTTAGTAAAAGTAGCGAAAGAACTTAACGTGGGAACGACTACAGTCGTGGACTTTCTGGTATCTAAGGGTATCGAAATAGACAATAAACCTACTTCCAAAGTAAGTGAGGAAATGTATGATATGTTATTACAAGAGTTCAGCAATTCCATGGCAGTCAAGGAAAAAGCTGACAAAATGGTTATAGGTCAAAGAAACCAGGAAGCAGAGGAAGAGAAAAAATCCATATTCAAACCAAAAGAAGTAGAAGCTACACCAGAAGCTGAAGTTGTAAAAGAAGAGGTTAAGCCTGAGGTCGTCGAAGAAGAAATTAAACCAGAACCAGAAATAGTAGAGGAAGAACCTGTAGAAGAGAAAGAAGAAGTCATAAAGGCCTCTGGTACTAAACCAGAATTAAAGGTCGTAGGTAAGATTGACTTATCTCCACCTAAACCTAAGAAAGAAGAAAAGAAAGAGCCTGTAAAAGAAAAAGAAGAAGTCAAAAAAGAAGAGACTATAGTCAAAAAAGCAGAAAAGGTCGTCAAACCAAAAGAAGTTAAGGACAACGAACCCGCTCCTGCAGCAGCTCCTACTAATGAGCTAGTAAGAGCTGAGACCCCTCAATTACAAGGACTTAAGATCCAGGGTAAAATCGATATGAAAAAATTCGATAAGCCTAAAAAAGATGATAAGTCCAGTGATCAATCTAAAGGAAATAAGGCTTCAAGCGGCGGAAATAACAAAAGGAAAAGAACGAGAAAAAAAGTTACCGCTCAGAGTTTTATAAAAAGAGACAGAAAAGGCGGTGCTCAAAACAAGAAGTCCGGTAAAAAATCTGACGATGTACAAATCGTTTCTAAAAAAGAGATAGAAGAAAAAATCAAAGCAACCATGGCCAGAATATCTGGTGGTGGTAAGAAAAAGAGACAGAAGATACGTAGAGGAAATAGAGAAGATAAAAGAGAAAAGCAAGAAATCCAAGAGATGGAGAATGTTGAAACAAAACTCCAATTAACAGAGTTCGTTTCAGCTTCAGAATTAGCTTCACTCATGGATGTAACGGTAGCTGAAGTCATTACTAAGTGTATGAACTTAGGAGTGATTATATCTATCAATCAAAGATTAGATGCTGAGATCATAGAATTAGTTGCGAGTGAATTTGATCACGAAGTAGAATTTATATCAGCAGAGTCTCAGGTAGAAACTGAAGAAATAGAGGAAGACGATGAAGCAGATCTTGTCCACAGGGCTCCTATCGTCACAGTGATGGGTCACGTAGATCATGGTAAGACATCCTTACTTGATTACATACGAGAAGCTAATGTCGCTGATGGTGAAGCCGGTGGTATCACGCAGCACGTAGGTGCATATTCTGTCGGAGTAGGCGAAGATAAAAAAGTAACATTTTTAGATACTCCTGGTCACGAGGCCTTTACAGCCATGAGAGCCAGAGGAGCTAAGGTTACTGATATTGTCATTGTTATTATTGCAGCAGATGACAGGATCATGCCTCAGACAAAAGAAGCGATTTCTCACGCTCAAGCTGCAGGTGTACCTATCGTATTTGCTATCAATAAAGTCGATAAGGATGGAGCTAATCCAGATAATATAAAGCAAGGATTATCCGGTATGAATATCCTCGTAGAAGAGTGGGGAGGTAAATATCAATCTCAAGATATATCAGCTAAGACAGGTCTTAATATTGATCTTCTATTAGAGAAAGTTATGCTAGAAGCAGAAATGCTCGAACTACAAGCTAACCCTGATAGACTATCAGTAGGTACTGTCGTAGAAGCATCTCTTGAAAAAGGAAAAGGGTATGTTACTAAGCTATTAGTTCAGAACGGTACACTTAAGATAGGTGATGCCCTCGTCGCTGGATCATATTCAGGTAAGGTCAAAGCCATGTTCAATGATAAAGGCAAAAAGATCAAATCGGCAGGTCCTTCTACGCCAGTTGCGATATTAGGATTAGATGGTGCACCTCAGGCAGGGGAGAAATTTAGAGTATTTGAAAAAGAACAAGAAGCTAAAGCGATCGCTTCTAAGAGATCACAGATCGAAAGAGAACAGACAAATAGAGCAAGCAAGCGTATCAGTCTTGATGAGATAGGAAGAAGATTAGCCTTAGGTACATTTAAGGAATTAAATCTTATTGTAAAAGGTGATGTTGATGGTAGTATCGAGGCACTTTCAGATTCTCTTATCAAATTATCTCAAGAAACTGTACAAGTTAATGTCATACATAAAGCAGTAGGGCCAATCGCAGAGTCAGATGTACTCTTAGCTACGGCTTCCGATGCTATCATAATAGGATTCCAGGTAAGGCCATCTGCTAATGCAAGAGTTCTTGCAGAAAAAGAAGGTGTTCAGATTAAAACATATTCTATTATCTATGAAGTCATAGATGAGATCAAGAAAGCCATAGAAGGCATGCTTGATACTATCAAGGAAGAGAAAATCCTTGGTAATATAGAAATCAAAGAAACTTACAAGATCAGTAAGATAGGTACCATCGCAGGTTGCTTAGTCACTGAAGGTAAGGTCACTCGAGATTCTAAAATCAGACTTGTTAGAGATGGCATCGTTATCTACCCTACTAAGGAAGGCGCTGTAGCTGAGTTAGGTTCTCTTAAGAGATATAAAGATGATGTCAAGGAAGTACGTGCTGGTATGGAATGTGGTCTTACTATCAAAAACTATAATGACCTCAAAGAAGGTGATATCATAGAATCTTATGAGATCGTAGAAACAAAGAGGACTTTAGATTAATACACACTTCTGACCTACTAAGATTACGATACTGATCCATGGATAAGAAACAACTTAAATCTTATCTGGATGGAATTGTAGATCAAGTCAACAAGATAGATTTTATAAAGGATGATCCTATTTCTATACCTCGTGCATACGACAGATTGGAGGATATAGAAATTAGCGCTTTTTGGGTAGCCATGCTCTCTTGGGGTCAGAGAAAAACTATAATTAATAAGTCCAAAGAGCTATTCGGTTTAATGGACAATGCACCGTATGATTTTATAGTTAATCATCAAGAGAAAGACAGGAGTCGCTTTACAAATTTTAAGCATAGAACATTTCAATATACCGATACACTTCATTTTTTAGAATTCTTTCAATGGTACTACAATACTCATAGTAGCCTTGAGGAAGCCTTCGATTTTAGCACTGACTCCTATACTGCCCTATCACAGTTTCACAACTTATTTTTTCATCAAGAAACTGCTCCGCAAAGGACAAGAAAACATGTCTCTACTCCGATAAGGAACTCCAGTTGCAAGCGATTGAATATGTTCTTAAGATGGATGGTAAGAAAAGACAACAGAGGTGTAGATTTTGGATTATGGTCATCTATACCAACATCCAAGTTAATGATCCCACTCGATGTCCACGTTGATAGAATTGCGAGAGAGTTAAAGTTACTCACAAGAACTCAGCGTGACTGGAAGTCTGTCATTGAATTAACAGATAATTTAAAAGAATTAGATCCTATAGATCCAGTAAGATATGACTATGCTCTCTTTGGAGCAGGGGTATTAGATTTAATTTAGTATATCTCTGATTCTGATAGAGGATATTTTTTTGGAATCGCCTACGGTCTCAAGATGAAAAAATACTCTTAATCCACCACCGCCGGCATTAGTCACCTCAGCAATAAAATATTTAGCATCATTCTTTTCTGAAGCACCATTATGTACGCTTGACCATTTCGTAGGTTTAAAATCACTCAACTTTGCCTTGAGAGCATTTATTGCAGCGCTTGAGGTTTCTAGTGATTTGTTTCTATCTATTTCAAGATTTACTTTCTCATTGGTATATCTACTTAGAGCATCGTAATCTTGATCATTCAGAATCTTCATATAATCTTGTGCAAGGGACATAGAAGAACTTAGAATAACTGTTGTTAGTATTAAAAGTAAATTTTTCATTTTCTTATTTTAAATGACTTAAAGCCATGATTGCTACACTTAGTATATTCGGTCAAAATACTAAACGGATATATTTCATCAAACGTTTGTCCTAAAGCTATAAATTAATGTTAACAAATCCATACTTTTACTAAAATGTAAATTTATAACCTATTGACAATCTTTATCTTATACTAAATATGATAGAAAATTGTTTAAATTTTGTCAATTAATTATATCCGTTAAATAGCTAACAGAACAAAAAATGAACCATAAAGCATTCTTGATTATATTAGACGGTTGGGGCATAGGAGCTCAAGACAACTCTAATGCAATATATAAAGCTCATACACCCTATGTAGATAGCTTATACAAGCAGTATCCACACGCTACACTGGTGACTTATGGAGGTGAAGTAGGTCTTCCTGATGGACAAATGGGAAACTCGGAAGTAGGCCATCTAAATATAGGTGCTGGGAGAATTGTCTTTCAAGAATTAGCAAGAATTAATAATGAAGTTGCTAATGGAGCCTTCTTAGAAAATCCAAGACTTGTAGAAGCTCTAAATAATGCCAAGTCTAAGAATAGCACGGTTCATCTTATAGGTCTACTTTCAGATGGAGGCGTACACTCTCACACAAGTCACTTAAGGGCACTTTGTAATGCGACCGTTGCTCATAATATTGATAATGTATGTATCCATGCATTTCTTGATGGTAGAGATACTGATCCTCATGGTGGTATCGATAATGTCAAAGATATCTTAGAGTTTATATCTGATAAACCTTCTATTGGCCTATCTTCTATTGTAGGTCGTTACTATGCCATGGATAGAGATCTAAGATGGGAACGTATAGAAAAAGCTTACGATCTTATGGTCAAAGGAGAATCATCCATTACAACAGAAAATCCAATAGAGGCTATACAATCCTGTTATGACAATAAGCTCACAGACGAATTTATGGAAGCCATAAAAGTGAGTTCCAAAATAAATGATAAAAGGCAGACCATTGCTGAAGATGACTTGGTCATATTCTATAATTTCAGAACGGACAGACCTCGACAAATTACAAGAGCATTAAGTCAGGAGGATTTCCCAGATCATGAAATGAAAAAATTGAATATCGACTTCCTTAGCATGACCAACTATGATAATGAGTTTAAGAATGTGACTCCTATGTATGAGAAAGAAAATATCAAAATGACAATAGGGGAAGTTATAGAGAAGAACAATCTCAAACAGTTAAGAATAGCCGAAACAGAAAAGTATCCTCACGTAACATTTTTCCTTTCTGGTGGTAGAGAAGAAGCCTTTGAGGGTGAAGAGCGGATCATGGTCAGTTCTCCAAAAGTAGCTACATATGATCTCCAGCCAGAGATGTCAGCGTATCAACTTACTAATGAAGTTCATAAGAATATTATTGACGTCAATCCAGACCTCATTATCCTTAATTATGCTAATGCTGATATGGTCGGACACACTGGTGATTTTAATGCGGCAATAGATGCAGTAGAGGACTTAGACTCATGCCTTGAGGCACTTGTCCCTATTGCAATTCAAAACAAATATAAAATAGTCATTATTGCGGATCACGGGAATTCAGACTATATGGTTAATGACGATGGTACACCTAACACGGCTCACACAACCAACCTGGTTCCTATAATTATCATTGATCCAGAAAGTAAAGTTCAATCTATTAAGGACGGTAAGTTAGCAGATATAGCACCTACAATATTGGACTTGATGAATATTGATATCCCGGATGAAATGACTGGCCATATATTATCTCAACGTATGTAATTTTGTGTATATAAAATTTTAATAAATATTGTTTTGTCTTAAATATTAAATTTAAATAATTGTAGCTTATATTTTTGATTATACAAAATAAATACTATATTGAGTATATCAAAAACTTACAGTTATGAAAATCTTCATCGCAATTCTCGTGTTTTTCACTTTCGTACTGATGCTTGCATACGTTATGTATAGAAAGAATGTAGACGCTTAGTATTACTGAGATACTACTTTTGTAAAGAACAATTAACTCCTCTTCCTATAATAGAATAGTTCTCTTATTCTATTGTAGTCAGTTACATATTGTATCTACTGAGCTAAAATTTTATCATTCTCCAATTGGGTATAGCTCACACACCTCCGTGTGATTAGTATATCATCCTCTTGTCAATTATTATGGGATTATCAATGATATATACCACCATGTTCATTGCAAATAACATTTCTGTAATTATGCTATCGAGCTTATAGGCTTTCTTACTCTAACCATCATTTCCACCAATCTTGTTGATACTTATTAATCTAAGGTAGCAGCAGCTTTGAAGGCTATTATTAAGCCTCAGTGAAGGACACAAAAAAAGGCAACTCACGATGTGAATTGCCTTTTATTATATTTGATTTAAGTAGATTATTAATCTACAGTAATTCTTTTTACACCTAATATATTAGAATTTCTATCTATCAATCTTACTAAATAGATTCCCTTATCTAATTGAGATACTTGATGAGTTTCTCCTGAGTAGTGAGATTTTTCTATTACTTTTTTTCCAATGATGTTAGATACAACTATCTGATTAACACTCTCATCATTCATAATTTGGAAAAAATCCGTCGTTGGATTAGGATATACACTAATATCAATCTCGTCACTTGCTAAATCTTCAGAAGATGTAGATCCTGTAGAAGCGACAGCCATTGGAATATCAAGAGTCACTTGATCACCATCACAGTCTAATGTCACGTTAAACGTAACATCAGATGATGCTATAACACCATTAGATATCAAGTAAAATGAATATTCAAATGATTCTCCACCGGCCAATACATTAGGAATACTACACGGACAGGCTTCTAAACCATCAACATAACATTGGTTTATATCACATACAGCAAAAACCCAATCCTCTGGACTATTGCCTCTATCAATATTCCACCAAAACTCTATTGGAGTCTGTCTTGTATTCGTTATTGTAAAATGAAATTCAGCCCTTTGTTCTGTTGTATCTGCCGTAAATTGCAGCATATCAGGCTCAAACGCCAGTTGTCCAAATGTGGACAGACTCAGAAAAGTGAATAAAACTAATAGTAGATTTTTAATCATAGTTATCTCATTTCCTCAAATATAAGAATTTAACACAATATCATTATACTAAAATTACGTTAATGTCGCCAATTTTAGAAAATTCACTCATTAGGTTTAGCTATTCAATTATCACCAATTTTACACTATTTACCTGACGATCCTTTTGAACTTTCACAAAGTATGATCCTAAGGCTAAATCATCAGTCTGTATAGTCACTTGATTATGTCCATCTGATAGCTTGACTTGACTGTAATTCTGTACTTGACGACCCATCATATCTATCAATTCTATATTAACTGTCGCTGATTGTTCTACATTAATATCCAAGATAACATCCTGTCTCACAGTAGGATTTGGGTATAGATTTATATCATTTACAATATCGATAGACTCCACTGAAGATATTGTTGATTGACAATCATCATGGTTTGGTCTGAACGATTGATTGAATAAGTCATCATTATCAAAACCCTCAGAAAAGCTGTTAATGCTTGAAAAAGCAGGATTATCCGTATTGGGACACATTTGAACTATTAGCGGAAGTACATTTTCTGTTGCAAGTCCTTGATTATTAGCATAATGCACAAATAGCCTCTCATTATAAGGTGTATATTGCATCAATGGGAATGTTACACTCCACCCCAGATTATTTAGTGTTGCATTGTCATCTTCAGGATTAACTGTAACTCCCACTACAGACAGGTCCCCATTGGCAGCTCCTTGAGAGATATAGTATTGATTGAGTGCATTAACAGCATCCTCACAATCATCACATTCTGAGCTAAAGAAATAAAATAATGTTGATTTTCCATTTCTACCATCTGTAAATGTATTCACAGCTTTTCCTCTACTATCAGTACCGGTATAGCCTGGTGTATCTGGCATACCATCGTAGGTAATAGACATTCTATTATTAGAAATATCCTGATCTGACTGACCATTTATAGATCTTATATCTATCTCCAAGATCTGCCCACCACCTACAGGTACATCTATAAACTCTGACTCAAAAATCATATCCTCTCCAGAATCCAGGTTACCAGTCAATGTTTCTTCAAATTTCTGCCCGTTAAGGGTATACTCTACTTGGATAGTATTTATTCTTTTACTCCCAAAGTTTAATAGTCTGGCAGATAACTTTTTACTTTCAGCAAGTGTTATGAATGCATCTTGAGAACGGACATAATTAAGACCGAGATCAAGAGACTTTACAAAAATATCTCTTTCATAAGGTAGCCTAACAAAAATGTTATCAATTATCAAAAGAAACTTATCATTAGATACATTTCTAAAAGCTATATAAATACTCTGACCCACATAATCATTGAGCACAACAGACTTAGTATTTACTTCTGCATCCTCTCTGTCTTCTCTAAACACAACATCAGTGAAATCTGCTGGATCATCACCAGTGGTACTTACAAGTATCTCATAAGAATCTTTAAATCCATCATCAAGTGATAATGCATCCCAAGTCAATAATGCTCCTGCAGGTATATTAATCTGGGGTGTAATCAACCAATCATCTGAAGTCCCAGACGGTGTATAAAAAGATCCAGATATAGCAGCACCACTGCGATATTCATCAAATCTATTGTTCTGCAATGCCGACCATGTTCCGTTGAATTCACTCACATTTTGATTAGGCGTGAGGCCATCGATATCTACTACTTTCATCCCAGAAAGTCCATTATCAAAAGTGTTGGAATAAATGATTTGTGCACTTAAGTTAACACAAAGAAACATGCATAACATCTGAGCAACAAGAAATTTTCTCATTTTAGAAATATTTGTTTAGTGTAAAAAAAAAGAAAGGTATAGGGGATGTATAATTCAGATATGAAAATTATCGTCTCTGAAACTTATACAGACGGGCGTCAATCAAAAGACAAAAATTGTGCTATTGACCGCTTAATGCTACAGAATAACTTTTTATTATTAATATTACTTGCTAATTGTAAACTGGCTGTCAGTCTGATTTATCGGAATTAATGATCAATTTTTAATCTTTTATAAAGACAATATTTTGAATGTAGTCATCATAGGAAATGGGATCAGTGGCGTCACTGCCGCTAGATGGGTCAGAAAATTAAGTGACCACAAGATCACCATAATCTCATCTGAGACAGAGTATTTTTTCTCCCGTACGGCATTGATGTACATTTATATGGGACATATGCGTGCTGTAGATACTCAACCTTACGAACCGTACTTCTGGAAAAAGAATCGAATTGACTTAGTTCAGGATCATGTGTCGCAAGTCGATTTTAAAGACAAGAAACTCTCACTGAAGTCAGGTAACACGATGCGTTACGATAAACTCATTCTTGCATTAGGATCTAAGTCTAATAAGTTTGGATGGCCAGGTCAGGATCTGAATGGTGTAGCTGGACTGTATACAATGCAAGACCTTGAGAACATGGAGGCCTATAGTAATAATCTAAATAGAGCCGTTATCGTAGGAGGAGGATTGATAGGAATAGAAATGGCAGAGATGTTCAGATCGCGAGATATTCCAGTGACGATGCTTGTCAGAGAAAAAAGCTATTGGAGTAATATTCTACCAGCAGAAGAATCTGCAATGATCACACGACATATCAAAGACCATCATATAGACTTACGCCTCGAACTTAACCTAGAAGAAATCATAGATGACGGAAGTGGTAAAGCATGCGGAGTTACAATAAAAGAAACAGGAGAAAAAATAGATTGTGGTTATGTAGGTCTAACTGCGGGGGTTAGCCCTAACGTTAACTTTCTAAAAGAGACTGAGCTTAATATAGAAAAAGGAATAACTGTCAATAATAATTTAGAAACAAATATCGCTGACGTATACGCTATAGGTGACTGTGCTCAAATCTCAGAACCGATGCCTGGTCGTAGACCTATAGAAGCGATATGGTATACTGGGAGAATGATGGGAGAAGTCGTGGCTTATAATGTCTGCGGAAAAGAGCGTAGTTATGATCCCGGCATATGGTTTAATTCAGCTAAGTTTCTAGACATAGAATACCAAGTATATGGTGACGTCCTTGCGAGGCCACCAGAACATCACGGAACCTTCTACTGGGAGCATTCAGATGGAGACAAAGCGATCAGATTAGTATATGATGTAAATGATAAAACTGTATTAGGCTTCAATCTCATGGGTATAAGATTCCGACATGAAGTTTGTGAGAAATGGATTAAAGAAAAAACCAACTTAGACAAAGTTGTAGAAGACCTATCATTGGCCAACTTTGATCCTGAGTTTTACAAGCAATACGAACCAGAATTTATAACTGCTTACAATAAGCATTTTGGAACTTCTCTGAAGTTAAAGAAGAAGAGAAAATTAGATCAAGTCCTTAGATTTTTAAAAGCATAGAGTATGAGCACAATTCAAAAATTAGGTATAGGTTTATTCTTATTATCACTTATCATATTCACTGCTGTATTAGGATTAAACACCTACACTCTTAACTCTGATGCATTAAGCACTATAGAGAATGATGTACACAGAGAAGCTATTATCAGTGAGGCAAAGAGCGAAGGTATCTTTGATAAGAAATATAATAGTAACATAGCTTTTCTTAGAGAATTTAAATCTGTACTCACTAAGAGTCAGTCTAAGTTAGAGGCGTCGTATCAATCTGATCCTCCCAAAGATGTCTCAGAATGGGATTATAAGTTGGGTGATTGGATGATCAAAGATTATACAATTAATACCATAAAAGCTGCAGGCGATGGGCTTGTAAGTAATAACCCACTGCTCTTTCTATTCCTGACTTTTGGCTTAGGTATCATAGGTGGACTCCTATTTATCATTCCTAAGTTCAGAGCCATGCCTGGAATTAAGAATGATCATATATATCATTCTTCTCTCACAAGAGGATTAACACTTACGCCGAGACTAGGCATCCTTCTTGTGACTATCGTTGGATTACTAATCTATGGAGTTAAATATTCCAATGGTGCACTATTCTGGCCTATCGTCACAACTGTTGTTGCATTAATTATTGTCTCCTTGGTGTTTATGCATGAGAAGAAAAAAGTACTTGGTCCACCAAGGTCTGCATCGGCACCTATAACGGGGTGGCTTGGATTCTTTGCAGGTATCTATCTCATTGGATTCTACATATTACTATACTGGGCACCTCAATATATCACTAACTGGACGACTATAGTTAATCCAGTAAGTCAGTTACTTAGTGGTAACGATGCAAGTCAATGGTTCTTATATGGTATGATGTATACATGTATCGTTCTCGTAATGGGCATAAGAATGATGTCTAAATATCAACATAATAAATATCAGAGAATACGTACGGCATCTGTTATGTTTTTTCAGACAGCTATCGCATTCCTGTTGCCAGAGATACTTGTAAGATTAAATTATCCATACTATGATTTCAAAAATATATGGCCGTTAAACTATACTTTCTTTTTTGATTGGAATATCAATCAACTTATTGAAAGTGGTGGTTTAGGAATTTTCATGCTTGTATGGGGTATTGTACTTATCGTCTTAGGCGTGCCTATCATTACTTACTTCTTTGGTAAGAGATGGTATTGCTCATGGGTATGTGGATGTGGGGGCCTTGCAGAAACAATGGGAGACCCGTTCAGACAATTATCAGATAAGAGTATTCGGGCATGGAAATATGAAAGATATATTATACACGGGGTATTAGTATTTGCGATTGTTATGACAGCATTGGTGTTGTATAATTTCTTTACTGGTAATACACGTGTCCTATTCTTAGATAGTAATTCTGTGAGAGCATGGTATGGCTTCTTAATAGGCTCTGCATTCGCGGGGGTTATTGGGACTGGTTTTTATCCTCTCATGGGTAATAGAACTTGGTGTCGATTTGGATGCCCGCTGGCTGCATATTTAGGACTTGTGCAGAGATTTAAATCAAGATTCCGTATTACAACTAACGGGGGACAATGTATATCGTGTGGTAACTGCTCTACACATTGTGAGATGGGTATCGATGTAAGACACTATGCTCAGAGAGGGCAAGACATAGTCAGATCATCATGCGTCGGTTGTGGTGTTTGTTCTGCTGTGTGCCCGAGAGGTGTGTTACGTCTAGAGAATGGTTCTACAGATATAGGAGAACGTGCTGAAGAGGTCAGGAATGTACATATAGAAGATCTGATCAACGCAAAATAAAGAGTTGGATGACATTGTGAATCCTTGTATAGAGTTGATTCATAAAAGAATTATACTACTACAATTCTGTTATCAACTCTTGTAGACTTTCTCTTGTTGATCAATGCTCTCATCGTGTACAGCCTTAATGAAATTAATAATAAATTTTTCACTTAAGCCAGATTTTCCAGCTTGTACTTTAGCTTTTTCTATGATGCTATTCCATCTTTTATTTTGAAGAATAGTCATATTTTTTTCTTTTTTATATTGACCTATTTCTCTTGCTGCATTCATACGATTAGACAATAAGTTAATTATCTCATCATCTATATGATCAATGACTTCTCTTAATCTCTCGAGCTCACTTTGCAAGGCTCTGTTATCTTCATAGTCGTGTCTCAACTTCATCTCAGTGATCATAGCACCGAATACTTCTGGCGTAATCTGTTGCTTAGCATCACTCCATGCATTATCAGGATCTATATGACTTTCTATCATTAATCCATCATAATCAAGGTCCATAGCCTTCTGCCCTACTTCCTGTAGTATGTCTCTACGACCACAGATATGACTGGGGTCACAGATCATAGGAATCTCAGGCATTCTACTCATAAAGTCAATTGCTATCTGCCACTGAGGTCTATTCCTGTAGTATTTTTCACCAAGATTAGAGAACCCTCTATGAATAGCACCGATTTCATTAATCCCTGCCTTCTTAAGACGTTCTACCCCTCCTATCCATAATGCAAGATCTGGATTGATAGGATTCTTAACGAGTACAGGTATGTCTACCCCTTTGAGTGCATCCGCTATTTCTTGTACTGCAAATGGATTGACCGTAGTCCTAGCTCCTATCCATAATATGTCAATACCAAACTGTAGGCATAAGTCTACATGATTGGCCTTAGCTACTTCTACAGTTACAGGGAAGCCCGTCTCCTCTTTGACCCGCTTCAGCCAAGGTAACCCTAATACGCCCACACCTTCAAAACTCCCAGGTGATGTTCGTGGCTTCCATATACCAGCTCTATAAATATCAGACTTCTTGGTTTTTTTTAATCTTCTTGCTGTCTCCATTACCTGATCTTCTGATTCGGCACTGCATGGACCAGCAATAACGATGGGTCTTTTCTCTTTAGTTAACCATGTGCTCCTATTAGCTGTATTTGATGTAGTTCCCATATTTTAATTTAAGATTTAATCGCATTTAATTTAATTCCGTCTAATACTCTGGATATATCATTGGATCGGCTGATTGCTTCATGCATTCCTTCCCAATTTTTGTTATCTACTAATTTCTTATACTGTTGTAAGTGAGCAATATATGCTCCTATTGCTTCAGACAGGTAATGAGGATTTTTTTCAAATATGGCAGTCCATGTAACTGGGTTACACTTAGCCAATCTTGCAGTCGAAGCAAATCCAGTACTCGCAAGATTAAAAATTTGCTTTTCGTCTTTCTCTATATCTAACACTGTATGACTTAGAGCAAATGAGATGACATGTGATAAATGAGATACAAATGCCATATGTTTATCATGCTCTGCAGGTTCTAAATAAATTGTATTCATACCCAAAAAATCAAATATCTTAAGCGCTTGTTCGATAGCATCTGGATCACTTTTGTCTCTTTCACAAATAATATTTTTCTTACCACGAAATAGATTCATTATAGCTGCGTCAGGACCGGAAAACTCTGTCCCTGCAAGCGGATGAGCTGCGACAAATCTATTACGATGAGCATGAGCAGATATACTATTACAAATATCAGACTTAGTAGACCCTACATCAATCACAACCTGATGTCCTACAACACCGTCAAGAACTTGGGGCAGTAATTGCTCTATGACATTAACTGGAACTGCAACAATAAAAATATCTGAAGAACCAAATGCTTCCTCCAGACTGATTATGTTATCAACCAGGCCCAATTCTAAAGCTCTACTTGCATGCGCCTCATTCTTATCTACGCCCACAATAGAAATTGTCCCTAACGATCTGGTCTTAATTTCTTTGGCAATCGATCCTCCTATGAGACCTAATCCTATGACTACTATATTCATATACTTTACTTATGTGCAAAAAAAAATCCGAAATTACTTTCGGACTCTTTTTGTTTGATTTTATATTCATATACATACCAATTAGAATCCATTTTCTATCAGATAGAAATAGCTCCATGTATAATATGTATTGATGTTTCTCATAATTATTTTCAAACATAGTTTCTTTCTGTTACAGTAGCAAGAAATTATGAATTAAATATCTAAGGATAATAAAACCTGAGATTAGGTAATCAATGTATTAATACCCTAGTCTCATAGTGATTCCGATTGTTAAGAGATGACTATTACCAAATCCAAACTCTCCAAAAGCAGCATACTTTCTATTCAAAAACAAACGACCTCCGACACTTGTAAAATATACAAAACTCGGCACCTCTACACCCAAACCCAGCTCATCAGATACTGAGTTCAATATACCTTCAGCTATCGTCTCTCGCCTATTAATACTATATCCTAAATGCATAGAGATGTATGTTTCTAATGCATCTGTAAAGTTACGCGTATAGCTTATCTTACCCCCTACAGTAAATACGGATATTCTTTCTAAGACTGTCAGATCATCACAATTACCTAACAAGAGACAATCTAAGCCACCAACTATATCATTAAAATCTTCAGATTGCAGAAGTGCCTCAAACTGATCTACCGAATTAGAATAGTTAGCATCGACTTGATAAAAACTTGCAAATGGACCAAAGGTAAATCTATTACTTACCGCATATTGAAAATTAATATTTGCTGAGGGACTGGGACTTCCAACGCCAGAAAAAGAAAAAATACTAAATGTAAATGGTTCAGGATTTATAAAACCTGCATAGACGGAAAGTAACTTATCGCCTTTTGTAAGGTGCTCTTGTGCTCTCATACTACAAGGCATACTTAGACTAATAATGATAAAGCAAAAAGCAGATAACAATTTCATAATAATATTAGACTCATAACTGGATTAAAGTTACATCATATCAACTATATATGAAAAGAAACAGCTATTGTCGCTGGCAGAAATACTTTGACGCTTTCTTTAAGTAGAGATCATCAATTTTTTAGAAATAGAGAAACCAAAGATAGTACCGGGATCATCGTTAGCTTCTATCCATATACGACCATCATGTTTATCTACTATTCTTTTACAAATACTCAAACCAATACCCGTTCCTTCAAAATCATTTCCATTAAGCTTTGCAAATTCTCCGAACACATCAAGCCTATATTTCTTATCTATACCAATACCGTTGTCCTCAATATAAAACTGCCATTCTTCCGGTAGCTCCATATTTCTTAAAATTATGTGAGCTCTATTATTATCTTGAGATGAAAATTTTATAGCGTTACTGATAAGATTTTGTAGAAGCTGTTTAAACTTGATTGCATCACAATTAAAAGTTAAAGATTCCATTCTATCTTCGATTACCACATCATTATTAGTGATTTCATAATCTAAGTTTTGAAGGACTTCACCTAACATTGATTTCAGTTCATGGGAGTCAATGTTAAGATGCTCAGCATTTAATTTTGTATAAAGCAAGAGGTCATCTATCAGCTGAGACATAGACTTAGCACTTTTTTCAATAATCTCGAAATAGCTCCTTTCTTTAGTATTAAATTTTCCTTCGAGCATCTTCTGAAGTAAACCCGAAAAACTACTTATAGACCTCAGTGGGGATTTCAGATCGTGTGATGCTACTTTTACAAAATTACTTAGTTGACTATTTGACGCTTTAAGTAATTCTATCGTACTCTCTAAATCTTGTACAGCTTTGTCTAAAAACCTTGTGTTGATTTTTAAATTATCCTTTAGTCTTTTAATTTGAAATTGTTGAAGTTCATCTTTTTTCTCAATAGAATTAATGTAATCTCGAATAACATCACATTGACTATCCGAAAGGTCAGAGTCATTAATCCATTTAAGTATTTGATTTTTTTGATCCAAATTGATTTGTTATAATTTAGTCAATGTGACCAAGCTCAAAGTAACATTATGAAAATTACATTCTCCTTCAGCTGAATTATTACCAATTTCTCCAAGGGCCATAAATCCTATTGTGGGTTTATTCCAAAGGTGATATATTTCATTAACCTCCTTATCCATCATGGGTCCAAAAGACATTTGCCGGCCTGCACAAGAATTAATAATAACGGCATCTACATTTGGAATTGACTGAGAGTAAGACCTAAAAAAATCCACCGTATCCTGCACAGTATCTATATCTGGCATAGGACAAAATTTAATTCTTTCACCTTGCTTTATCTCTCCTGCAAGAGTTAGTGATTTATTCTTTTTATCGTAGAAAAGAGGAGATCTCATGTACTCTTTATTAGGCTCATTCAGAACTTTAATTGGATACATACCTGGTATCTGTTCTAATGGTCTATTATATTCAGACCGAGACTGTTCTATTCCAAAATATTCTATGAATAAATCCAAAGCTGGCAAACCATCAATTTCAAATATTACATTACCCTCTGCCTTAGTCGCAGTATGTGTTTTACCCAATGGCTTCCATCCGCTATAGGACTTACCTTCTACCTTAACTTTACTATTGTCAATTAGAAGAACTAATAAACCGTTACTATTATATCTATCGTTATGGAAAACTGTAAATTCTTCATTTCTAAAATTATCCCCAGCTAAGCCACCAAAAATCGGTGTATTTTTTTCTAATATATTTTTGAACCCCTTAACAACTCTATCACCATTAACACCCAGCTTTGAGGCATAAGTAATAATAGCTGGATTAGAAAATCGTGCCTTGGCTTTGAGAGCTACTTTCTCAGAAGTTAATTCTTCATTATCATCAAAGTTCTCAAGGTAAATCTCAAAACTATCCTTATCCATATCCATGACCATAATAGAACAACTCTTCTCGTATACGCTACCGCCAGTAATCTCGCCACATGTAGTAGCACCGATAATCTCAATATTCTTACCTACAAGAAATTCTGATAAAGTTCTAAAATCAAACATAGCATCGCAAAAACATATGGCTAATGTAGGTTCGAAGTCACTTGGAATTGTCTGACTCCAAATTGATTCTATACTCTGGACATCTAAGACATTTAAGGATTGGACTCTCATTGTTTAGTTTTGTTTCAATAAAACAGATATCGAATATCAGACTATTATGTATGTCAAAAGGACATTTGTATAATACCTTACAAAATAATTCTGAAAATAAATCTCAAATTAGTACAAATGCTATTCTCTTGTCTAAAAATTATTAAACTGGAGCTCTGTTACAACCAATTCAGTATAATCACAGATTTAAAATACTCCAGATCTCATCGCCTATGTCTTCTATGCCTTGGTGTCCGTCTATAAGATGTATATTTTCTCCTTCGCCCTGTTCATTAAAATGCTTAAGAAATGACTCATGAGTTTTGGTGAGCTTTTCTATGTTTTCATACATTTCTATTTCTGACCTTCCCTTAGATATTCTTTCTATAGATACTTCAGGATCTACGTTTATATAGAATGTGTGGTCAGCCTGAATGTAATTCTTAGATAAGCTATTCATAGAGACAAGCCACTCAATAGGTACATATTCACTCTGAAATGCATAATTAGAAAAATAATATCTACTACATATTATATTGTATCCTTCATCCATTTTTTTCAGCATTCCATTGACAGGATTATTAATATGGTCTAATCTGTCCGCAGCAAAAAGCGCCGCTATTGTAGATTGGTCTGTCTGTATACGACCTTTCATAATATTACGAACCAGAGAACCGATGGGACCATCAGTAGGCTCAGCTGTATCAATGACTTTCATGCTCTGAGACTTAAACTTCGTCTTGAGTAATTCTATCTGTGTCGTTTTGCCACACCCATCTATGCCTTCTATCACTATGAATAAGGGTTTCATATTTTTTTTGATTTTGAGATTAATACTATTAATCATAGTAGTTATCGTCGTAAATGAGATAGTACTTTATTACACATTATACGTCCCCACTCCGGGACGGCTTTCATTCTTTCTTAGATAAAAAACAAAAAATCTATCCGAGTTAATAACGCTACTCTTAGTCGCTCCCACAGCATATCTAATTCAAGCCATTAGCTACACCTACTCTTTATTTAATCCCGGATCTCTATCTAAGAATTCATTGTATAACAAAGTATGTCTACTTTCTAAAGGTACTTTATATCCACTGATAAAAAGATGTTTCACCTGAGTTTTCGTTTCGAAAGGATCTCCGTCTGCTACAAATACGTTAGCAACTTTACCTCTTTCTATTGTACCGTATTTATCACTGATCCCAAAAATCTCTGCAGGTATGACTGTGACAGCTTTGAAAGCTTCTCTCCATCCCATGCCGTATGCAGCAGCAAAAGCAGCATTGTAAGGTAGATTTCTGACATTTTCTGTTTCGTTAGTTTGTATAGCAACTTTGACACCCGCTTTCTGCATGATCCCAGCATTAGCATAAGCACTGTCATACTTATCAGAGGCTCTTGCAGGATTATCCAAGATAGGTCCTGTTATTACAGGAATATTATATTTGGCGAGACTATCAGCAACTCTGTACCCTTCAGCAACTCCCGTGAATATAGCTTTGATATCATTTTCATTGACCCACTTAATAGCTTGTAATATATCCGATTTTTTATTGACTGTGATGAGCAGCGAAGCTTCCTTATCTATGACTGGTCTGAGTGCTTCGTACTGAGGGTTATATTCTACTTCACCCTTAGATGCCATAGCCGCATGTATCTTAGCGTTAGCCCAATATTTTTTAAGATTATCTTGTGCTTTCTTATTGGCTTTGGCGATATCTTCATCAGATCGACTATCTCGACGACCTCGTCTTCCTGTACTCGGAAAATTCAAAACAACACCCTTAAATCCAGCAAACATCTGATCAGGTGTATACCCCTGTAAATTAATCAATGCAGCCGTACCGGGGAGTAGTCCTCCATCAGGAACTGTGAGTACGGTAGTGACACCATTAACTCTCGTTACTGGAATATTAACCGAACTCGGATTAACTGCAGTGAGTGCTTCCATATGAGGAGTATACTCACCTAACTCATTATGATCTTGGGTCAGTGACACAGCACTGATCTCTCCTAAACCCAATTTAGTGCCTGAATCAATCATACCTGGATAAATGATCAATCCCTTACAATCAATTAGTTGTGCTCCAGGATGACCGATATCTTCAGCGACCTCCTTAATAAGACCATCTTCTATAAGTACATCGGCATCTATTACGCCTTTGTATACTGTCTCTACTTTCCCCCCCTTTAATAAAAAGGTTCCGGTGTAAGTTTTTTCTACTTGCTGTCCAGATAATTGGAATACAAGCGCAAATGCAATAATGACTGTATATAATTGCTTCTTCATTATCTTAATGTTTTTCCTCTAATAAATAATCAAAAGCTCCCTGAAGACAACCCTCATCACTGTGGATGTGGTCATGATCATGGTGATGATGATTCTGTGATTGGTAAAAAGCTGGAATCTCTTCTTCTGGATCTACATCAACTCTCATATCAGCAGGATCATCCATAATATTAAATCTTACAACACCGTCTACTATGGTATACTGAGGTATAGCGTATACTGACAATGGGTGATTCTTAAATACAACAATATCACCTTCTTTACCTACTTCAATACTGCCAACTCTCTCATCTATACCGAGTTGTATTGCTGGATTAATCGTTATAAGAGATAGCGCTTCTAAATCTGTCAATCCGCCATACTTTTGGGCTTTAGCTGCTTCATGATAGAGGTGTCTGATTAACTCTCTCGAGTCTGAGTTAATAGAAGTGACTACTCCATTCTTAGTCAATATTGCCGCGTTGTAAGCCGTAGAATAATAGACCTCAAACTTGTATGCCCACCAGTCAGAAAATACGGATGCGTAGGCTCCAAACTCAGCTAGTTCTGGAGCTACTTTAAAGCCTTCATTAACATGCTGAAAAGTTATCTTATTCACACCATAATCCTTTAGTACATTCATCAACATAAGGATCTCATCAGCTCGATACGAATGACAATGTATCATAATCTCTCCTGATAAAATATCTGCGATCGTTTCTTTTCTAAGATCAAAAGTTGGCGGCACCTTAGTCTTACCAGAATTATAATCACTCCATTCTTTAGCGTAAGCTTTGCCTTCCTCAAAAGACAATCTGAAGACTTGTTCTATACCCATTCTCGTCGCAGGGACGATACCACTTCGTTCGCCATGTACACGCATTGGGTTCTCTCCAAGAGCAAACTTAATTGTCCTCATAGCTCCATCCATTATAAGATCTTCTGGATCTAAGACACCCCATCTGTGCTTAATCGTCTCACATTGTCCACCTATCGCATTAGCAGAACCATGCATCGCATGAGAGATAGTAACTCCTCCAGCGAGTGCTCGATATATATTGATATCATAAGGGTCAAGTGCATCACCTACCGCTACTTCAGCAGTTACTGGATTAGTAGCTTCATTGACTGCGTCTAAAGCAATATGTGAATGTGCATCTATAATACCTGGCATGACATATAACCCTTCTGCATCTATTGTCTCAATACCATCTGCGACAAGACCTTCTCCTATTTTAGAAATTTTTCCGTTTCTGATAAGAACATCAGTGTTTTCTTTGACACCATCAGTAATTGTGATAACTGTACCATTCTTTATTAGAATGTCATCAGGCTGCGCTGTTGCTTGTTGTATGCACAAAAACAGAATGGCTATGTATAATATATTTTTCATATTCATGATTGCTTATTCTGGTGAAGAAATTTTTGATCCAGATATAGGAAAAGAACCGAATTCGCCGACATCGACCATACCCTCATAACTATCTCCATCAAATTCGAGGTCAAAGCTTAGAATCATCTGTAGTCCATTATTATTTATAGATAAATCAAAGGTGACATTATCTTCGTCAAATTGAATATCATCAGCGACATCAGTTTCGTCAGGAGAATTATCTGCTACGACTTCTATCTTTCCATCTTCGCTTATTGTCATATTTCCTGACTGTGTTTCTCCGGGTATCTCTACCGTAAATGACCACGTACCTATAAGACTTTCTTTTAGTGTACCTTCTGAAGAAGATGCCCCACTTTTTTTCTTTTCTTTCTTTTCAATCTCAGTCATGTGTCCTTCTACAAATACATATCTTATAGCTGATTCTTTCTGAAAATATGGTTTGTCAGATATCATAATATTAGCCAACTTGCCATTCTCGATTGTTCCAGCGATCTTATCTATACCAAGAATTTTAGCAGGCTCAGTTGTTAGTCCTGACAAAGCTTTTTCTTGACTCAGTCCAGCCTCTATCATTTTAATAATATTACTTTTTAAGTCTTTACTCTTGACGTCTATCATAGAAAAAGCAAATGGAATATTTTCTTTTTCCAACATAGCTGCCTGAGCTACATAAGCGTCATAACTTTCTTTTTTCTTTTTCTTAAGCGCTTTTGTTTCAGGATCATCTTCTGACTTTTTCTCTTTTTCTTTCTTATCTTTTGACTCCTTAGCTTCTTTATCTGACTTTTCTTTATTTAGTTTTTCTTTGTCTGACTTTTCCTTTTTTGATTTTTTGTCTTTCTTTTTTTCATCAG
>CAZBXL010000023.1:40254-47796 GCA_964495785.1 uncultured Saprospiraceae bacterium
TTTTCTTTGTCTGACTTTTCCTTTTTTGATTTTTTGTCTTTCTTTTTTTCATCAGATTTTCCCTCTTTTGGAAGGTCAGCACTTAACAAGACTTGAACGCCTGTATTTTTCAATTTTGGTAATGCAGGAGTAATCTGTTGTACACCTCCGATGACAAGTTTATATCCTAGCTCTTTTTGCAAAGCAAGTGCACGAAATACGTCTTTTGATTTTTGCACTTTCATGAAGACAGGCATCTGATTACTACTCACAGGAATGAGTGCCTCTACACTTTGATCTGATGTCGGTCGTGCCATTCCCGCAGATCTGGTCTTATAGACTTCTTCATGTTTATTAAGATAGATAGACTTCTTGTACATATCTCGCCACTTAGCCATCACACCAATTACAGTCGCAGGATAGAATCCTCGAGAACCACGAAATTGGAAAAACATCGAAGTGTTTTCTTTTAATATCATATCGCTGGCTTTGTCACCTTGTAAGGATATGAGAGCTCCCATACCTGGAAGCATACGACCACGAGGAACTGTATGCACAATCGCATAACCCGCCTCTCGCCATGAACTAATCGAACTGTCCTTTGGATCTAAAAGCTGAATACCTTCTTTTTCTGGAGTAATCCCAGCGACATCATTAGGAGGGTAACCAGGAAATTTTACTTGAGGTCTTTCTCCTGCATTCTTAGTCTCTGGAATTCCGGTATGTGATAAGGGATCAATAAATGCAGAATAAGCGAAAGCAGAATCTGCCTCTATGATTCTTGCATCATAAGGAGCTTCTATTTCTCTTGCTACCTGTTTTATAATACCATCCTCTATGAGAATATCACCTAATCCAAAACTATCAAGTGGAGACTTTTGGATATGTACATCATTAATGAGAATAGTGGAGGTCACATCTGGCATGACATTGTAGTCTATCTGAGCATTGACTGTATAAGTCAAGCAAAAGACAGAGACTACTCCAAGTAATTTATTGATCATAAGATAATGTCTATGTTAAGCATTAAATATAATACTTATCTTCTCATCGTTAAGCAGTAGCATGGAATTGTATAGATAAGAGGAGCTTCGGAATATTTAAATAAAACTTATATTATGATTTTTTATAATTTGTATCTTTGTGAAAATGACTAAGAAAAAGCTTAAAAATAAAAGTATGAAGCAGGTCCAAGCTCATCAGGATTCTGTCGAACCCCAAGGTACAGGGGTAGCTGATATTTTGACTTCTTCTAAGTTTCATACGCTTATTATAGGGCTGATTGCATTTTTGCTTTATGCTAATACCTTAGGTCATGATTATACTCAAGATGATGCCATCGTTATATATGACAATATGTATACACAAGATGGTATATCAGGAATTCCGGGTATATTAACGAAGGATACTTTTTTTGGATTCTTTAAGGAAGCAGGTAAAGAAAAATTAGTCAGTGGTGGTCGATACAGGCCATTTACACTTATCATGTTTGCTGTAGAGTGGCAGATTTTTGGCAAGAATCCATTTATAGGTCACTTAGTAAATATCCTGTTGTATGCTTTTCTGTGTATTATGATTTACAAAACCCTAACTATCCTTTTCTTAGGGTATAAATCTAAAATAGATGCAAAGGCTTTGACTTTCGTTTTTTTAGCGACACTTCTATATACTTGTCATCCTATACATACTGAAGCCGTCGCCAATATCAAAGGACGCGATGAGATCATGACATTTTTAGGTTCTATTATCGCTCTATATTCAATATTTAAATATCATTACTCTAAGCAGATAAAGTGGATGATACTCTCATTCGTGAGTTTTTTCGTTGCACTTATGAGTAAAGAAAATGCTATTACATTTCTGGCGATTGTTCCACTAGCAATACTTTTATTTATACCCAAAAAAGAAAACAATGTATCTCATGCTATAAAATATACAGTCCCTTTTGTTCTATCCACTATTCTATTCTTGATTATTAGATTTTCAATATTAGGAATGGATTTAGGTGGTACACCTAATGAGCTAATGAATAATCCTTTTCTAAAAATAGAAGGCAACCAATATGTTGCTTTTTCACTTATGGAAAAGTTAGCTACAATAATTTATACCTTAGGTAAGTATGTGGTCTTGTTGATTTTTCCGCATCCTTTGAGTCATGATTATTATCCTAGAACAATAGACATCATGCAGTTCAGTGACTGGCAAGTTATAGTAAGTACATTGTTATATCTTGGTTTAGGTGTAAGCTTTTTCATTTTTTATAAAAAAGATAAATACCTCAGTTTTGCAATTCTATTTTACTTGGCTACGTTATCTATTGTATCGAATATCGTTTTTCCGATTGGTACGAATATGAGTGAGCGATTTATTTTTATGCCATCATTAGGATACACAATTATTATTGCTCGACTACTTACTAAGTACATATCTAATAATAAATTAATCTGGACGATAAGTGGAATACTTCTATTAGGATATAGTATAAAAACCATATCAAGAAATAACGTGTGGAAAAATGACTTCACATTATTTACTACTGATGTACAACATAATGATAAAAGTGCCAAGTTGCTAAACGCCGCTGGAGGAGCATTATCAACTGAGGCAGCAGCAATGAATGATGGACCTAAGAAAACTGAATACCTAAATAAAGCCATTGGGTATCTGGAAAAAGCAGTAAAAATACACCCAAGCTATCGCAATGCTTATCTGCTATTAGGTAACAGTTATTATTATCTTAAAGACTACGAAAAGTCCATTCTCTATTATGACCAAGCATTAAAGTATGATCCTGACTTTACAGATGCTGCGCAGAACTTAGCTATCGTTCTCAGAGAAGGAGGAAGATACATGGGACAGAAAGAAAAAAACTATGCCCTTACGGAGAAATGGTTAACAAGAGCTGTGGGTTTAAATCCTCAAGATTATGAATCTACAAGATTACTGGGCATCACTTACGGAGTACAAGGACAACATCAGAAAGCGATAACTTACTTCCAGAAAGCGATAGACTTACGTCCTGATATTCCTGATAACTATACAGCAATGGGTACGGCTTATCAGCAGATGGGTAATATGGAAAAAGCCAAAGAATATTATAACAAAGCCGTAGAATTAGATCCCAAGGCTCTTAACAGATTAGTAAACTAAATGATCATAAAAAGTATATCTCTTATTCTGTGTCTTCTGTGTATTCAACTCAATACACAAGCGCAAGACAGTAGTGACCCTGCAACTGTATGGGCACAGTCGACGCTAAAGACGATGACATTGGAAGACAAAGTCGGGCAGCTATTCATGATCCGTGCACACTCTGACCTCGGGCCTGATCACATTAAAAGTGTTGAAGATCAAATAAAAAAATATAAAGTCGGAGGCTTATGTTTTTTTCAAGGGACTCCTACTAAGCAAGCCGAGTTAACCCAAAAATATCAGAACCTCAGTACTATACCACTCTTCGTATCACAAGATGCTGAGTGGGGATTAGGTATGCGACTTAAGGACAAAGCTATATCTTACCCAAAACAGTTAACACTCGGAGCTATCAAAGATAATACCCTCATCTACGATATGGGTAGAGACATCGCTATGCAGCTCAAAAGGATAGGCGTCAATATAAATTTTGCACCGGTTACAGATATCAATAATAATCCATCTAATCCGGTAATACATAATAGATCATTTGGAGAAGACATGTTCAATGTGGCGACCAAGTCATTTGCTTACATGAGAGGAATGCAAGAGAACGGTATTATGGCATGCGCCAAGCACTTTCCGGGTCACGGAGATACAGATATGGACTCTCATTATGATCTGCCATTGATTTCTCATGATAGAGAAAGATTAGATAGTCTGGAGCTGATGCCATTCAGAGTATTATCACAATTAGGTGTACAGAGTATGATGACGGCTCACCTATCAGTCCCTGCCTTAGATGCAAGTATTAATAGACCGACATCATTATCAAGAAAAGTAGTCACAGGTCTACTTCAGGAAGATATGGATTTTAAAGGTCTCATCTTTACTGACGGTTTAGAAATGAAAGGTGTCGCTGACCACTTCAGTCCTGGCATTATGGAACTGGAAGCTATCAAAGCAGGTAATGACATCATGCTCTTACCTATAGATATAGCTAAAGCAGTCAATGTCATTGTAAGTGCAGTCAGAGATAAATCTCTAAGTGAAGAAGTTATAGATCAGAAAGTCCTAAAAATCCTTATAGCTAAATATAAACTCAAACTTTCTTCGAGACCATACATAAGTAATATTTCCAAAATTGCAGATGATGTCAATGACAAGAAGTACTTATCTCTAAAATATAAACTCTATGAAGCTGCTGTCACACTCGTGAAGGATGACAAGAATAATGTTCCGATAGAAAAAATAAATAATGATAAAATAGCTTGTCTGACATTAGGATCAGACTCTAAAAGTGAGTTTCAAAATAGCCTTGAAAAATTTGGTATCAGGAAGTGTATATACGCTACAAAAAAATTAAATCTCGCAAGATCAAATGAAATAAAATCCAGCTTAAGTACTTACGAGACTATTATCATCAGTCTACAAGGAATGAACATTTACAAGAGTAAAAATTATGGAATTACTCAAGAAGAATTTGATATAATTTTTAAACTTAATTCTACTAAAAATATCATTCTTGTCATACATGGCAGTCCTTATGCTCTTCAGTTCTTTGATAGTGTACCTACAATAATACAAGCTTATGAGGAAGATCCTCTAATGCAAAAAGCGGCAGTGCAGGCCATTATGGGGGCTTCTCGTATCAGTGGTAGCTTACCTGTCACAGCAGGAGAAGCATTTCCTATTAAATCTGGATTATCAAGATCAGGATACTTTAGGTTAGGGTATACATTTCCTGAAGCTGTGGGTATATCTTCTGATAGTCTCTTAGAGATAGACGATATCGTATCTGAAATGATCAAATCTAAAGCTGCACCAGGATGCCAAGTCCTTGCAGTTAGAAATGGTAAGATATTTTATGAAAAGAATTTCGGTTATCATACCTATCACAAAAAAACATCTGTTAAGTCTGATGATGTCTATGACGTAGCTTCTGTAACAAAAATTTTAGCGACCGACATCGCATTGATGAAACTCTACGATGAGAAAAAATTAAATATATACGAACCAATTAAAAAATATCTTCCACAATTAGATACAACGAATAAAGGTGATCTGATCGTAGAAGACATCCTGGCTCATCAGTCCGGACTGCCAGGATGGATCCCATTCTACAAGGATACCATGGAGCCAGACAGTAAAAGACCTAAGAGGATAGATCATTACTTTAGCAAAGTACAGAGAGATAGTTTTAATGTAAAAGTGATCGACGATCTCTGGATCAGAGATGTCTGGACTGACAGTGTGTATAACATGATATATAATTGTGATCTAAGAGAGAAGCGTAATTATAGATACAGCGATTTAGGTTTCTATCTGTTTCACCAACTCATAGAGAAGGAGACTAAAACACCTCTTGAAAATTATGTATATGATAATTTTTATCAACCTATGGGTTTGAATAATACTCTATTTAATCCATTAGATAGAATAGCTGAAAACAGAATTCCACCTACAGAAAGAGATGACTACTTCAGATTAAAAACAGTACAAGGATATGTACATGACATGGGAGCAGCAATGATCGGCGGAGTGTCAGGACACGCGGGACTATTTTCTAATTCTACAGACCTAGCGGCACTTATGCAGATGTTACTTAATGGCGGCACTTATATGGGCAAAAAGTTTTTGAAGCCTAAAACGATACAGAAATTTACAAATAGATATTACAAGTCTACACGTCGAGGATTGGGTTTTGACATGAAAGAATTAGATCCTAATAAAAAGCTAAATGTTGCAGAAGAAGCATCATATCAGGCTTATGGTCATCTTGGGTTTACGGGAATATCCGTATTTGCTGATCCCAAGTATGATTTAATCTACATTTTTATATCCAATAGGACTTTTCCTTCGATGAACAATAATAAATTTTCTAAAAACAACTATCGCCCTCGCGTACAATCAGTATTTTACAGAGCTATAATGGATCGTATGAATAATAGCTGATCCTACATCCTTGCAAATATGCCAAATGTCAACTTTTCTATAGCTAAGCGATATCTTTTTGGTAAGAAATCTACTAATCTTATCAACGTCATTACTGGTATATCCATATTCGGTATCGCAATAGGTACTGCGGCATTGATACTTATTCTGAGTGTGTTCAATGGTCTCGAGGGTGTACTAACATCATTGTTTAACCCTTATAATCCAGATCTTAAGGTGGCGCCTATAGAAGGTAAGTTCATCAGTATATCTGATGCACAACTTAAAGAATTAAGCGCTATAGATGGTGTCATGGCCATATCAAGAACTTTAGAAGAAGTATGTTTATTTGAGTATAAAGGATCTCAAGAAATAGGCATTATCAAAGGTGTAGACGAAGGATATATTCATGTTACAAGATTAGATACAAGCATCCGTTACGGCAAGTATAGAATAGCTCAGAATGGAATTTATTATGGAGTAATAGAAGAAGGTATACGCAATAAATTAGCTCTGAATATTGATAACTCATTGACTCCAGTTATGGCATTTATGCCGATGCGTAAGAAGAAATCTGCAGGCACAAAAGAATTTATTTCTAAGTCTCTATACCCTGCAGGAGTATTCAGCAAGTCTCATGACGAAACAGAGCAGTATGTTATTACGTCTATCGATATCGCAAGACAACTTATGCAACAAGATGATGATATGATAACAGCATTAGAACTAAAGCTGGATAAAGATGCAGATGAGCTCAGTATCAAAGAATCCATCTCTACGATACTTGGTCCAGCTGTCATTTCTAAAAACAAGAAAGAGCAAGATGCACTTACTCTAAGGATGATTGCTATTGAAAAGTGGATAGGTTTTCTAATAACAGGATTAACCTTATTTCTCATAGCTTTTAATCTAGTGGGTGCTTTATGGATGATCGTTCTAGATAAGAAAAAGGACATTACAATATTTAAATCATTTGGCTATACGAATCAAGATGTAAGAAACTTGATTATGACACTGGGTATATTAATCACCTTTGTAGGAATGACCTTAGGATTTATAGTTGGATTGACACTATATTTTTTACAAAAAGAATTAGGCATTATAGGCATGCCCGCAGGATTACTTATAGATGCTTATCCAGTACAGCTAAAGCTTTTTGACTTCATAATCGTCACTTTATCTGTTTTTTCTATTGGATTATTAGCCTCTCTTCTACCCTCGTTTAAAGCCTCAAGTCTCCCAATAGAGCTCAAATCCTAATAAAACAAGGCATTTTAAAGTTTTTTTCTCTCTTGATCTGTTTTGGCAAGATATATGCTATATGTGTATTGTTCAGATTATTGGAGAGGAATTCTTATGTGTTAAGATCTTCTTCAGGCCGGTTCGTAGGGGGAAAACTAGGACCGGCTTTTTTTATGCCCCTAAGTGTCTTTCAGACAGATTATTATAAGATCCAACCCAGACACCAACTGTCCGCAAGGTGTCAAAATCAGATAT